>CAIVCF010000229.1 GCA_903904335.1 uncultured Chitinophagaceae bacterium
AGAACAATCAAATGCCTGGATGGATGCATTTAAAGGAATTATCATCCGATACGAAAAACTGACAAGAAACTGGTGGAGTATGCTCTGGTTGTGTATTACATCTATTTTTATCAGAAAATTAAAAGTTTAAACAAGTTCATATTAATTGAACTCTTAAAAATAATATTTGTGCAATAGGAATGCAAGTAATTTCCGGTATTTTCTTTTCAGCATAATGAAGCACGGATCATCATCCATAAAAAAGCAGGAATTATACAAACCATTCCTGCTTTCCATTTATTTTCTTACTGCTATTTTGCGGTAGTGATCACGATATTCCTGAATTCGATCGGGCCATGGTCTCCCTGCATCATGATCGGGCCGGGTTCTCCTTCCTTACTGTCCAACGCACCACCCGTTATGCCCGGAATATTTTGTTTATAGATAATGGTCTTGCCGTTGGCAACCACGGTCACCAATCTGCCCACCAAAGTAATATCGTAGGATTGCCATTCTCCGGGGTCTTTCGCCATATTTTCCAAGGGGTCTAAGAAGCCGTACACACCACCCAATTCAGTACTGGCGGGCTCTTTGCCTTTACTGTCGATGATCTGTACTTCATACCTTCCTCTCAGATACACACCGCTGTTACTTTCTTCGGGATAACGGAATTCGATATGCAGTTTAAAATCATTGAAGGTTTTCTCTGTGCGTATATTGGATCCGCTTCTCGGACTTTTTAATACACCATTTTCAACCACCCATTGATTGGCACCCAATACTTTCCATCCGTCCAGGTCCTTTCCGTTGAATAAAGTAACGGGTTTATCCCAAACAGGTTCTTTGTCGCGCCATAATTTAGGAGCTCTAACGCCTTCCCATGTAGCAGTCCTTCCGTTAGGAGTGAATAGCTTGCCGGTGAGTTTGCCGTCTTTTAATTCTCCTTCCACCACCAGGTCATTATCACTGTTTTCCCATTGCGGCGGTATATGAAAAGATAATTTCCCGTCCCTGAAAAATACCTGAGAGATAGGCCTTGCACTGCCGCCGTCACCCACAAAATGGCCTACCAATGTTTTGATACCCGAATGTTTTACTTCTAACCAGGAACCGGTTTGATAATTACCGTAATTGACCGTGATATCCCATTTGCCCTCGATGCTTTTGTTTTCCGTTGCAGTTTGTGCAAAAAGGGAACTCGTTACAAAAGGAGAAATGAACAAGAATGTGATTGCAAATAAACGCTGTTTCATATAGTCGTATCGTTTGATGAATGAAGAAATCTTAAAACATAAATGTAGTGAAAAACAGACCATGATCATCTGCAAAAACAGCTTTTATACATTCACATTTTCGTTCCATTATCTTTGCCGCTTCTATGAAATCAAAAACATTACAGAAAGACAAGGTCAACATCATCACACTCGGTTGCAGCAAGAACTTAGTGGACAGTGAAGTATTGAGCGGACAATTAGCTGCCAACGAAATCGATGTGGTGCACGAGAACAAGAAACTCGATCATAATATAGTGGTGGTAAATACCTGCGGTTTCATTGATAAGGCAAAAGAAGAAAGTATCAATACCATTCTCGATCAGTTGGAATTGAAACGCAGGGGTAAATTGGATAAGGTCTATGTGACAGGTTGTTTAAGCGAACGTTATCGCAACGACCTTGAATTGGAAATGCCCGATGTGGATGCATGGTTCGGTACATTGGAATTACCATTAATGCTGAAACAATTCGATGCGGATTATAAAAGCGAATTGCTGGGCGAACGTTTATTGAGCACACCCAAACATTATGCATATCTCAAGATCAGTGAAGGTTGTAACCGTACCTGTAGTTTTTGTGCGATACCCTTGATGCGCGGCAAACATATCAGCAAGACCATTGAAGAATTGGTGAAAGAAGCAGAAAGCTTGGTGCAGAAAGGTGTGAAAGAGATCATGCTCATTGCACAGGAACTCACGTATTACGGATTGGATATTTATAAGAAACGTTCCTTACCAGATTTACTAAATGCATTGGCGGATGTAAAAGGTATTGAATGGATCCGGTTGCATTATGCGTATCCATCCAAATTTCCATTGGAGATATTGGATGTGATGCGTGAACGCGATAATATCTGCAAATATCTCGATATGCCTTTGCAACATGCGAGTAATAATATGTTGGCTGCGATGAAAAGAAATATCACGAGAGAAGAGATGAATTTGTTGATCAAACAAATCAGAGAAAAAGTTCCCGGCATTTGTCTGCGTACCACATTGATCGCAGGTTTCCCCGGCGAAACAGAAGCAGATGTGGAAGAGTTGAAACAATTCTTACAGGAACATCGCTTTGATCGGGTGGGTATCTTTCAATACAGTCATGAAGAGAATACTTCGGCGCATGAATTAGAAGATAATATCTCAGCAGAAGAAAAAGAATGGCGTGCACAGGAGATCATGGAAGTGCAACAGGAGATCAGCTTGGAAAAGAATCAGGAAAAAGTAGGGCAGATATTAAAAGTGATCATCGATAAAAAAGAAGCCGGAAGATATTTGGGCCGAACAGAATTCGATAGTGTGGAAGTGGACAATGAAGTGGTGATACATTCCAAAAAGAAATTGACCATTGGTGATTTTGTAAATGTAAAGATCACCAAGGCTTATGATTATGATATTGAGGGAGAAGTGGTGGAATGTTGAATACAGACGTGAATCGATAAGAATTAAGAAAATATTCATCCGGCTTTAGCCCATTCAATTGATTATGATATTGAGGGAGAAGTAGTGTAAGAGATTTATTCAATTCGTTCAATTGCCACAGGTTTTAACCTGTGGATAAGGATTAAGAAAATATTCATCCGGCTTTAGCCCATTCAATTCAGATAAGTTGGTGGCTAAAGCCGGTTTTAGTTTCTATATTTCCCCTCAGGCTAAAGCCTGAGGCAAGCTATCCTCTTTTCATTATCTTTAGTTCCAAAAATAACTCATACATGCAATTTGAATGGAAAGGCGTTTTTCCCGCACTCACTACCAAGTTTACCGTAGCAGATCAATTAGACTTTGCTTTATTTGAACAAAACCTGAACGCACAATTGGATGCCGGTGTGGATGGTATCATCCTCGGCGGCACATTGGGTGAAGCCAGTGTATTGACAACAGAAGAAAAAGAATCATTGGTGAAATTCGCCATTGACAAAGTAAACGGCAAAGTGCCTGTTGTATTGAATATTGCAGAAGGCAGCACACGCGAAGCATTGAAGCAAGCCGCTTATGCAAAAGCATGGGGCGCAGAGGGATTGATGATATTGCCGCCCATGCGTTATAAAACAGATCATCG
>CAIVCF010000230.1 GCA_903904335.1 uncultured Chitinophagaceae bacterium
GAAAAGAGCACTCATTAAACAACAGTCCCTAAAAAGACGAAAACAACTATTTTTAAAAGAAAAAATCCTACATTTAAACAACGAAACCCTCTACAACTAAACTGTCCACTTTCTTTGACATACATTGTCCAACATTATATTATAACTAAATTTTATGTCAACTACAGCTGAAAGTTTTCTTCGATTGGTAAAGATCATGGATGAATTGCGCGAAAAATGCCCCTGGGATAAAAAGCAAACGATCCACACATTGCGTTCCATGACACTGGAAGAAACCTATGAACTGGCAGATGCGATTTCTGATGATGATTGGAAAGGTATTCGCGAAGAATTGGGCGATCTTCTGCTGCATATTTTGTTCTATTCAAAGATAGGTGCAGAAGAAGATCAATTTACTTTAGAGCAGGTGATCGATGGCATCAGTGAAAAATTAATTATCCGTCATCCGCATATCTATGGCGATGTTAAAGTAATGGATGAAGAAGACGTGAAACGAAACTGGGAAAAAATAAAAATAAAAGAGGGAAAGAAAAGTGTGTTGAGTGGTGTGCCCCCTTCTTTACCTGCGGTCGTTAAAGCGACAAGGATTCAGGAAAAAGCTAAACAAGTTGGTTTTGAATGGGAGAATAAAGAAGATGTATGGAAAAAAGTGGAAGAAGAGATAAGTGAGTTACAGGAAGCAATTCTTGAGAAGCATCAGTCGCATATTGAAGAAGAATTTGGTGATGTATTATTTAGCATGATCAATTATGCACGGTTTTTGCAAGTTGATGCTGAAGGCGTTTTGGAAAAAACCAATAAGAAGTTCATTCATCGTTTTCAGCAAATGGAATCTATTGCATCAGCAAACGGAAAAAATTTAACGGAGATGAATTTAGAAGAAATGGATGCCATCTGGAATAAAGTGAAAAAGCAAACTAACAATACTTGACCACAACAATACGATCAGCAGCTTATAAGCATGGATATTTGATTATTACCGCCGCATGGCTGTACACGCTTTCTTTTATTGTTTCCAATTACCGCGATTATATTTCTTCCCCGCAACAGGTGCAGAATAAATTAGAGCAGCAACTTAATGAGAAAGAAGAAAAATTTAGTCTTATATTATCTGATACATCTTTACTTTATTCCCTGCTAAAGAGCAAAGAAAATAATGCAGTCAAAAATAAGTTAGCCACAGAGCCCTTTGGTTTATTCATTTATGGTAATACTTCAACAGACAAACCTTCACTTTTTTTCTGGAACAGTAATCAGTATTATACCGATCCTGAGGATATTCAGAGAAAAGATGGCAACTATTTTTTAAAGCATCAAAACGGAAGTTTTGAACTGATAAAAAGAACTGTCGATTTGAACAATCAACAATTTTTTGTGGTGGGCTTATTGCCGGTAAAATGGGATTATTTCATCGAAAATAAATACCTGGTAACAGACTTTGATGGACTTCCGGGAATGGATGATCAATATGCCATTAGCACCGACAACACTGCATTTCACATTCACAGCATTGATGGTAAAGACCTTTTTAAGATCAAATTAAAAGATGAGAAATATAGTGCAGATTATGACCTTTTTACAATCTTATTGAGAACACTTGCCATTCTTTTTTTATTTTTTTTCCTGAATGCTGTTGCAACAGATGTGTCGTCCGGCAAAAAGTTCAGTCAGATATTTTTTCTGTTGGTATGTGCAACAATCTCACTCAGACTCATAACATATTATCTTCCTGTTCCTTTCGATTTCAGGAGGATAGAATTATTCGACCCTGCAATATATGCATCCAATTTTCTGCATCCGTCTTTAGGTGATCTTCTTATCAATACGATGCTCATTTTCTGGTTAGTGAATTTTTATAAACTTCATCATGATCCACATATCGGCGAAACTACTTCCATACTAAAAAAAATATTCAGTTATATCAATATCGCATTGTTTGTAATGATTTGTTTTGTATTGGTGAGTGTGATAAGAAGTCTTGTGGTTGATTCCAAAATATCTTTTGATGTAACCGATTTTTTTAGCCTCAATGTTTACAGTATCATCAGTTTTGCGATTCTTGGCTTGTTGGTGCTTACATTCTATAACTTGTCGCACATTCTGTTGGAAGGAACAATACTTTGTAAGATCAATCTTTCACAACAATTACTGACTGCTGCAGTTACAGGACTGATTTTCCTGAGCTTTCATATCGGAGATACTTCTACGGTACCCAACATCATTGTATTGGCATGGCTGCTACTATACATTGCCATTCTCTATTACAGGAAACGAGATATACATCTTTCAGTTTTACAATCAGGTTTTTTTATTTTTTGGGTAATGTTCTTTGCCGTTTCTGTTACAGCTGTTGTGATTTATGAAAATAAGAATGTAGAAATTGAACAACGTAAAAGGATGGCAGAAAGATTGGCATTACAATCTGATCCGTCAGGTGAAAGTTTATTGAATATTGCCGCAACAAATTTTGACGATAAATTTTTAGCAGAGAATTTTTATCGATTTAAAACTGAATATTCCAACAAGTACATAAAAGACAGCCTGACCGATCAAAATTTTTCCGGCTATCTCAATAAATATGATACGAGAATATATACTTTCGACAGTTTATTCCATCCTTTATTCAATGATGATTCCGTTAAGTATTCCACTATTAAAACTTTAATTCTTACACAGGGAAAAATCACAACCATACCCGGTTTGTACAGTTATGAAAACGCAGGTGGTGCATCCGGATATATTTATGAGAAACAAATCAGGCAGGAAGCGTCTGCAGGGTATTTATTTGTTGTTGTTAAACCCAAAAAATATGTAAGTGAGGCTTTGTTTCCGGAACTGTTTAAACAAACGAAAGACATTTCTGTAGATCTAAACACCGACTACACTTATGCTGTGTACAGCAACGGAAAGATCACCAATAAATTTAATGATTATAATTTCCCTGTTCAGTTCAGCAAAAAGGATTTTTCAAATGTTGAATTTGAACGCCATAATAACGGCACGTATGATGAGCTTTGGTACAATGCTAGTAACGGCAAACAGGTGCTCATCGCAAAAAAGAATGATCTTTTCCTTGAATCCGTTGCTTTGTTTGCCTATCTGTTCAGCATTTTATTGGCAGTTATTTTTTTATTCCGCGCCATCGGCTATTTTTTGCAGGCAAGGTTCAAATGGCCTGCAATAAGGCAATTGCTGCAATTGAACATCCGTTCGCAGATCCATGCCACCATTATTTTCATCAGTGTCTTTTCATTTTTGGTGATAGGTATTGCAACGATCGCCTTTTTTATCATCCGGTTCAATAAAAGTAATGAAGAAAGATTGCTGAAATCATTGCAGGTAATGACTGCTGAAGTGGAGAACCGTTTCCGCTCACAGTATATCAATCAAAATGTACTGAATGTAAATGATGCCGATCTGAATAATTATATTGAAAAAACAATTAATGAAATTTCGGAAGCACACAGCGTGGATGTAAACTTTTTTGATGTATCAGGAACATTGAAGGTTTCTACACAGCCATACATTTACAACAAACATTTGTTGAGTAATAAGATGGATCCTGTTGCATACTGGCAATTATCAGCTAATAAAATGACAAGATTGGTGCAGCAGGAAAAAATAGGCAAGCTTTCTTACCTCAGTATATATGCGCCTGTTACAGACGAAGAAGGGAACACATACGCTTATATGAATATCCCATATCTGAATTCGCAGGCAGAATTAAATCAGGAAATATCAGGCTTTCTTGCAGCATTGATTAATTTGAATGCATTCACTTTTTTAATTGCAGGTGCCTTTGCATTTTTAGTTACCAACAGAATTACATCCAGTTTCAGTTTAATTGGCGATAAAATGAAACAGGTAAGTTTTGGTAAAGTAAATGAAGTGATTGATTGGAAAGGAAATGATGAGATCGGAATATTGGTGAATGAATACAATAAGATGGTGAAGAAATTGGAAGAAAGTGCCAAAGCATTAGCACAAAGTGAAAGGGAAGGAGCCTGGCGCGAAATGGCAAGGCAAGTTGCTCATGAAATCAAGAACCCTTTAACACCAATGAAATTAAGTATTCAGTATTTGCAGCGTGCCATTGATGGCGGCGCAGATAATGTAAAAGAATTATCGCAGCAAGTTGCTAAAACATTGGTGGAACAGATTGATCAGTTATCAAAAATTGCCGGCGACTTCTCTCAATTTGCTAACATCAGCAATGTGCGATTGGAAGAATTTGATCTGAGTGAATTATTAATTTCATTGGCCAATTTGTATCATACCAACAGCAACATACAATTACAATTGGAAAAAGAAGAAGGCAATTATCGGTTAACGGCTGATAAAATCCAAATCAACCGTTTGTTCACCAACCTGCTTAAAAATGCAATAGAAGCAACAGAAGAAAATAAAAATGCTGTTATCGAAATTAAACAGCAGATCATAAATGGCTTTGCAAGAATATCTGTAAAAGACAATGGTCACGGCATTCCTGTTGCCATGCAGCAAAAAATATTTACGCCAAACTTTACTACCAAATCTTCCGGAACTGGATTGGGGCTTGCCATCTGCAAAGGCATTGTAGAAAAAGCAAACGGGCAAATATGGTTCGAAACGGAGGAAGCTAAGGGAACAACTTTCTTTGTTGAATTGCCTTTGAGTTGAATTATTCTAATTCCTTTTTGAATGTTGTTGTACAAGAAATGTTTCAAATTCTTTTAAAGAGAAGCTGCTGAGATTCTTTTCTTTCGTCAATCCTGTTTTTTGTGCCACCAAAACGCCGTAACGGCAGTCATCAAAACCTTCAATACTATGTGCATCGGGATCAATCGAGATCAAAACACCTTTTTCAAGTGCATAATCGATCCAACGCCAATCAATATCTAATCGTCTTGGATGGGCATTTAATTCAATCACCACATCATTGGCAGCACAAGCTTCAATGATCTTTTTATGATCAACAGGGTAACCGTTGCGGCTCAATAATAAACGGCCAGTCATGTGGCCGAGAATGCTGGTGTAAGGATTTTCAATCGCATTCATTAAACGCATCATCGCTTTTTCTTCATTCATCTTTAAATTGGAATGAACGGATGCAATGACAAGATCAAAATTAGCCAGTACATCATCATCATAATCCAAACTGCCGTCATTTAAAATATCACTTTCAATACTTTTGAAAATTCTGAAGTTTGGATACTTTTTATTGAGCTCATCAATTTCTTTGTGCTGTTCAATGATACGTTCTTCGTATAAACCGTTTGCATAAAATGCAGATTTGCTGTGATCACTGAGCACTAAATATTCTAATCCTTTTTTTATTGCAGCAACAACCATTTCTTCAATCTTATTATTTCCATCACTCCATTTACTATGCGAATGAATAATAGATTTGATATCATTTGGCTGAATTGGAATTGTGAATAAACCCGATTTTGCGTGGATAATATTTTTTTCAGTTTCTCTCCGAAAAGGGGGAATAAAGTCAATTTTTTGCAAAAAAAATATTTCTTCTTCGGTTTTGTAGGAAAAATCAACGTCCCAATTTCTGATCGAATTCCATGCAGATAAAAATGTTTCGCTGCAACTTGTAGTAAATAATTTACTGTAAAAATTTGTTGCATCACAACAAAAAAATCCAATTGTTACATTCTCTTTTCCTTTAAAAGAAATGTAAGAACTCGTCTCTTCTTTTACAGCAAAATCATTGGCAGTAAAAAATGTTTTTAAATTGCTCAATGATGTTGTTGTGACCCATTCAATTTTTTCAATTACATCTAATTGCCTTCTTAATTCTCCGGTTAAAATAAACTGATCTTTTGCAAACTGACTTTTTAATTTTTCATCAATCGCTGCTGCATAAATCTCTATTTGTTGATATAAAAAACTTCCTAAACTGCCCATGTAAAATTCGATGGACTCTTTAATGTTCTGTTGTGTCTTTTCGCCGAAACCTTTGTATAAGGTGAGTCTGTTTTCATTACAGGCATATAGCAGTTCGCCTAATGTTTCAATATCCAATTCTTTCCAGATGGTTGATATCTTTTTCGGTCCAATCCCTTTGATACTAAGCATTTCAAGGATTCCGGGCGGTGTTTTTTGCAGGTATTCATTTAATACTGAAAGCTGCCCTGTTTCTATTTGTTCAATTATTTTTTTACCGATGGCATCGCCGATCCCTTTGATGGAAAATATTTTATCAGCAGGTAATTCACTTAGCTCAGTTGGTAATTTTTCAATGGTGTAAGCAGCAACAGAATATGACTTGGATTTAAAACTATTATCTCCATGAATGTCCATGAGTTTGGAGAGTAAAGAAAAATTATCTGCAATCGAATTATTATCCATGAATCAAATTTAATTATCTGTCGGGGATTGACATAAAATAAAAAGTCCCGGAAATTTCCGGGACTTTAAGATCTATTTTACTTAGAAGATTATTTTTTCTTCTTAGCAGCTTTCTTAGCAGCTTTTTTAGGAGCAGCTTTTTTTGCAGCTTTTTTAGGAGCAGCTTTTTTTGCAGCTTTTTTAGGAGCAGCTTTTTTTGCAGCTTTTTTTGCAGCTTTTGCCATGTTTTTAAAATTTAATGGTTAGTTAATACCATAAAATTATAAACATTTTTTAAACCGCAAAATTTTTTTTAAGATGCGAGCTCAACCGGTAACACCGAAACAGTTGATCTGTCGTTTCTTCCTTTCTTGAATTCTACTATTCCATCAGTCAATGCAAAGAGGGTAAAATCTTTTCCAACACCAACATTTTTACCCGGATGATATTCTGTTCCGCGTTGACGAACAATAATGTTTCCTGATATTGCAGGTTGTCCGCCAAAAATTTTTACACCCAAACGTTTGCTGTTTGAATCGCGACCATTCTTTACGCTGCCTTCACCTTTTTTGTGTGCCATGATTTTATTTTTTAAAAACTAAAAACGATAAACTAAAATGATCATCACTTTAATCTTTCGTTTTTAATCATCGGTTTTTAATTAAGCGATGCTTTCAATTTTGATTTGTGTATAGTGAGTTCTGTGACCGTGTTTCTTTCGGAAACCTTTTCTTCTTTTCATTTTAAAAGCGATCACTTTATCACCTTGTACAAGTTCGGTTACAATTTCTGCCTTAACAGTAGCTTTTACAGCACTGCCGGTTGAAATTTTCCCGTCATTGTCCACCAGCAACACTTCGTTGAATTCAACTTTGTCGCCGTTCTTTCCCTCGATATGAGGTACATACAAACTATCTCCTGTTTGTACTTTAAATTGTTGACCTGCAATTTTTACTACTGCTAACATAACTATCCAAAATTAGGACGGCAAAGGTAAGGTTTGGCAACGAAAATCTGCAAACATTTCCCAAATAATTGTTCCTAAAGGATGAATTTTCTGTAAAATAATGGCGATTGAAGCTAATTACTGCGCCGGCAAGCCTATTTTTGCCGCTTCTCTAAACGATCATCCGTTCTGTATGAACCTGAAATCACTATTAGCCCGACCGTTTGCGCACTATATATATAATAAGATACAGAAAGGAAAGCATACCGCTCTCGAAGATCAGGATGCTATTTTGAAATCACTTATCAAAAACGGCAAGGATACCGAATTCGGTAAGCAACATCATCTCGCTTCTGTAACCAACCATGCTGAATTTGCAGCAGCAGTTCCTATCAGGGATTATGAACAATTCAAACCTTTTATCCAAAAAATAAAGGAAGGAAAGCATAATATTTTATGGAAAGGGAAGCCCATCTACTTTGCAAAAACAAGCGGAACCACATCAGGCATCAAATATATTCCCATCACTAAAGACTCAATTGATAATCATATTGATACAGCCCGAAATGCATTATTGTGTTATATGGCCGAATCAGGTAACTATGATTTTGCAAAAGGGAAGATGATCTTTTTAAGCGGCTCACCCGAATTGGAAAGGATCGCCGATATACCAACCGGTAGATTAAGCGGTATCGTGAATCACCATATCCCGAAATATTTACGCACGAATCAATTACCAAGCTATGAGACCAATTGTATTGAAGATTGGGAAACAAAGCTCGATAAGATTGTTGAAGAAACTCTGAAACAGGATATGACTTTAATAAGTGGTATTCCGCCATGGATGCAAATGTATTTTGATCGATTGATCGAAAAAGGGAATAAAAAAGTTGCTGAATTATTTCCAAACTTTTCCATCATGGTGCAGGGTGGGGTAAACTTCGATCCGTATAAAGCCAAACTATTTGAAAGCATCGGGAAAAAGATTGAATGCATAGAACTCTTTCCTGCAAGTGAAGGTTTCTTTGCTTTTCAGGATTCACAGAAAGCGGAAGGTTTATTATTGAATACAAATAGCGGTATTTATTTTGAGTTTATTCCTGCCAATGAAATGTTCAATGAAAGCCCTGCGCGTTTAAGCTTGCATGATGTTAAAATAGGTGAGAACTATGCGCTGATCATCAGCAGCAATGCAGGTTTATGGGGATATAATATCGGTGATACGGTGAAGTTTGTTAGCACCGATCCATATCGTTTGGTAGTGAGCGGAAGGATCAAACACTTTATTTCTGCTTTTGGCGAACATGTGATCGGTGAAGAAGTTGAACATGCTTTACTGAAAGCTGCTGAGGAAGAAAATATAAAGATCACAGAGTTTACTGTCGCTCCCAATATCTCTCAGAATGCAGGAAAAAGCTTTCATGAATGGTTTATTGAATTTGAAAATAGACCGGCAGATATGAATGCATTTACTGAAAAGATCGATAATAATTTACGAATGAAAAATGTGTATTATGACGACCTGATACGTGGCAATATTTTAGAGAAATTGCAGATCAGGCAAATAAGAAAGAACGGTTTTATTGATTATATGAAATCCGTCGGAAAGCTCGGCGGACAAAACAAAGTGCCCCGTTTAAGCAACGATAGAAAGATTGCGGACGATTTGCTCCCTTTTTTATCATAAAAGGCTCAGTAAAATAATTGGCTTTTATCTTCACGATAGTTTGCCTTAATTTGTACATCTTTGTTTACTTTATTTTAATGACGCACAACTAATGTCAACTATTAAACGCATTGCGGTATTCGGATCTACGGGCAGCATCGGCACGCAGGCATTAGAAGTGATTGCTGCTAATACTGATAAATTCTCTGCTGAAATTCTTACGGCTCAAACCAATGATGTTTTATTGATCAAACAGGCATTAGAGTTTAATCCGAATTGTGTGGTGATCGGAGATGAAAAAAAATATGAGCATGTAAAACAGGCTTTATCAAAAACAGATATCAAAGTGTTTACAGGGGAACAATCATTGGAAGAAGTAGCATCCATGGATTGTTACGATATAATGCTGGCGGCCATTGTTGGCTATGCCGGACTAAAATCAACACTTAAAGCCATTGATAACAATAAGACCGTTGCTTTAGCTAACAAAGAAACATTAGTGGTGGCAGGGGATATTGTAATGCAAAAGGCATTGGAGAAAAGAGTCCCTGTCATTCCTGTTGATAGTGAACATTCAGCCATCTTTCAATGTTTGGTGGGTGAAGGAAGAAATAAAATTGAAAAAGTAATTCTTACGGCGAGCGGTGGTCCTTTTCTCGGAAAGAAACCCAATTTTTTGGTGAATGTAAAACGAGATCATGCATTACAACATCCTAACTGGTCAATGGGTGCTAAAGTTAGTATTGATTCTGCAACATTGATGAATAAAGGGTTGGAGATGATTGAAGCCAAATGGCTATTTAATTTAAGACCGGATCAAATTCAGGTGGTCATTCATCCGCAAAGTATCATTCACAGCATGGTTCAGTTTGAAGACGGAAGCATTAAAGCGCAAATGGGTTTGCCTGATATGAAATTGCCTATTCAATATGCTATGGCATTTCCGCAACGCATTGTTAATGATTTTCCGCGTTATAATTTCAAAAAGCCTTCAACGCTTAGTTTTGAAGAACCGGATCTGCGTACATTCAGGAATTTATCATTGGCAATCGATGCATTGAATAAAGGAGGAAACATGCCATGTATATTGAATGCTGCGAATGAAATTGCAGTGTATGCTTTTCTGAAAAACAGAATTGGTTTTTTGGATATGACCGAAATGGTTGAACAAACATTGCAGAAAATTTCATTCATCGAAAAGCCAACATTGGAAGAGTATTTTGAAAGCGATGGTGAGGCACGTAACTTTGCCGCCTCTTTGGTTGAAATGTAAGTTAAAAGTTACAAGATTCAAGGAGCAAGGTTCAAGTTGAATAAAGAACAAAGCGTACAAGAGTGCGACTCTTTCACTGAAAGAGTCGAAGGCAAGGTAAGATGAGTAAAAAACAAAAGTTAGTTCACAAAAAAAATAATTTGAATGTTATTAGCAATTGATTGGAGTGTAGCAGGAATAAAGACTTTGCAGTTTATCATGTCGTTCTCGATATTGGTTGTTTTGCATGAATTAGGACATTTTATTCCTGCGAGGTGGTTTAAATGCAGGGTGGAAAAATTTTATTTGTTTTTCAATCCGTGGTTCAGTTTATGGAAAACAACAAAAGGTGAAACCGAGTATGGGCTTGGCTGGATTCCTTTCGGCGGCTATGTAAAGATTGCCGGCATGATCGATGAAAGCATGGATAAGGATCAATTAAAGTTGCCACCTAAGCCTGATGAGTTCAGGGCAAAGAAAGCATGGCAACGTTTAATTATTATGATCGGTGGTGTGGTGGTGAATGTGATCCTGGCGATCGTTATTTTCATTGGTATCATGTGGGTTTGGGGTGAAGAATATTTGCCAGCCAAGAATTTAAAGTATGGTATTGTTGCAGATAGTTTGGGAAAACAGATTGGTTTAAAAGACGGCGATTATATTTTAAAAGTAGGTGATACTGAATTGAAGAATGCATTTAAGACCGCAGGGCAGATCATCGTTAATGAAGCAAAATCGATCACGATCAGCAGAGATGGACAAGAATCGCAAATAATGTTGCCTGATAGTTTGATCAGACAATTAAATAAATCGAAAGGGGAAGACTTTGTAGACATTCGTATTCCGGGTATAATTCTTGATTTTCAAAAAGGGTTCAATGCAGAAAAAGAAGGATTAAAAAAAGGCGACCAGATTATTGGTGTTGATTCATCGGGGTTCCTTTATTTCCATGACTTCATTAAAATCATAAAACAAAAAGCCAATACAACGATACACTTAAAAGTGTTGCGTAATCAAACAGATACATTAATAATTCCTGTGACTGTTAATGATAAAGGCAAGATTGGAGTTGTTTTTGATTTGAATCCATCGAATCTTGGGTTTAAACTCGAAACAAAAAAATATTCTTTCATTGAAGCGGTACCTGCAGGATTTAAAATGTGTTGGTCAACATTAGGACATTATTTAACGGGCATCAAACAATTATTTACAGGGCAGGCAAAAGCAAGTGAATCTTTGGGAAGTGTGATCAGCATTGGTGGTTTATTTCCAGGCGTGTGGGATTGGCAAGCATTCTGGCAGCTTACTGCCATTTTCTCCATTGTATTGGCATTTATGAATATTTTACCGATTCCCGCATTGGATGGCGGTCATGCATTGTTTACAATCGTAGAAATGATCAGCGGCCGCAAACCAAGCGATAAGTTTATGGAATATGCACAAATGGTTGGCATGATTTTGCTACTCGGTTTAATGTCTTATGCATTGGGATTGGATTTTTTACGATTATTTAAATAAGTTTCAAAAGTTTAAATGTTTAATAAGTTTAAGAGATTATCCAACCTTAAACGTTTTGAACTTCTTAAACCTTCAAATAGTTCTTTGATTTTATTTCTAAATTCTTACTTCTTACCTCGTACTTATAACTGGGGCCTGTATTGGTTTTGACAGCATAGGTTGCGGTAAGTATAAGCATGCAGTGCGTTGGATAATTAGCACTTAAATCTGAATATTCAAAACTCAAATGGCAATACACAGTATGCCATGGCTGCCTAATCAGTGATTAGATAGTCATTCGGGCCGCCGAACAGGTTTATCTGTTGCCAAGTTCCGCCGCCGACTTAAACAAAACACAGGTTGCTGTATCAGAAGGCTGTGACTGTTACTTAAGACCATCCAGCTAAGCATTAGATCGGTTTGTTCATTTCCTGTTTAGTGCCTACAATTAATAATGAAATAAGCATGTAGAAAACTTATGGTAATTGTGTTTGGACAGCGGTTCGAATCCGCTCAGGTCCACAAAAAAGCTACTCATTATGAGTGGCTTTTTTATTTTATGTACTCAGCAGTTGAATAATAATTAAGCTGTGGTTGCGTCGCACTCTTGTACAGGAACAATCCTATTCAGCTTTTCTTCCCGCTTTAATAAACAAAGGAAAACTTATTTTTTTCTTTTCTGTTGTATCCCAATGCAATTGCAGCGATTGCAACATCTCACAGTCAACGGGATTGCTGTTATGTTCTTTGATGAAATGTTGTACAGCACTCCATGTTCCCAAATAATTTACAAAATGATCCAATGTCCATTCGTATTCAATAAATAATTTCGGAGATTCAATTTCAATAAAGGGAAATGGGACCGTTCTGTATTCTTCATCCACATGTTTTCTTTCTTTATCCCAGTAAGAACCGATCACATTTGTATAAAAATGATCGATGGTCCTATTTACTTCATCATCAATTCGGATCAGGCCATAACCGATCACAACCATTAATCCATCATCTTTTAATGTTCTTTTTACTTCAGCATAAAATTTATCGAAGTCAAACCAATGAATGGCTTGCGCAACTGTGATGAGATCAAAATAGTCATTCGGGAAAGAAAATTTTTCAGCAGCTTCTATAGAATAAATAATATTTTCTTTTTGAATTGCCTTGTCCAATTGCTTTTGGCTGATATCCGTAGCAAATACTTTTGTAAAATGTTCTGCTAAAACACTTGCTGCTTGCCCATTTCCGGTGGCAACATCCAGAGCCGTATTGAAATTTTTAATATGACTGAAAACAAAATCGTACAATGCTTTTGGATAATGTGGTCTGAAGCCGGCATATTGTTCCGCTTGATTAGAAAAATTATCTTTCATGTTTAAATGAGTTTGTAACGGCTTATCTTTCCGTAAAAATAGTTTACTTCATCATGCCTGCATTAACCGTTCAACAATTAATCAAACAATTTCAATTACAACCGCATCCTGAGGGTGGTTATTACAAAGAAACATATCGTTCTCCTGAGATCATTCCTGATCAGATATTATCCAGACAATTCAAAGGCGACAGAGCTTATTCAACCGCTATTTATTTTTTATTGGAGCAGGGAAACTTTTCTGCATTTCATCGAATAGAAAGTGATGAGGTTTGGCATTTTTATGCGGGACAAACTTTATTGATTCACGTAATTCATATTAACGGAAAATTCGAGACCATTAAATTGGGAAGCAATATTGAAAATGGAGAATCATTTCAATATGCCGTTCCTGCTCGTTCTTGGTTTGCTTCAGAACCCGCAACAGATACTGATTTTAGCTTTGTAGGATGTACTGTTTCCCCCGGATTTGATTTTGATGATTTTGAATTGGCGAAAGCAGAAGAATTGGCGAAACAATTTCCACAGCAGGAAGAATTGATCAAGCGATTATGCAGACAATAGATTATTTTCTAATCACCTTTGATGTTGTTTGCTATTTTGTCTGATACAAATGCAAAACAAAATATCCAAGTACACATAAAAGAAGTACAATAATTACTGAAGTGATGATCCAATCCATGCTTGGCAATTTCCTTTTTGCTTTGCGTTTCTTTTTTTGCTGAACCTGCTTTTGTAATTGAGTGTTTAATTCATCAACATATTGCTGAATTTGTTTCTTATCCTTCATGGAACTAATACCTTCCACAGCATCGCTGAGAAAAGAAGAATCGATCATCTTACTTTCAATGGCATGACGTTCTTCTGCTGATAAATTGCCCGATGCATATTTCATCAACAATTCTTCACTCAGCTCATCATCATTATTCAATATGTTATTAAGGTCTGACATCAGTTATTTTTCATTTTCTTTTCAACCAATATTTTCAAATTCCGCTTGCCATTTTGAATATGGCTTTTCACCTGCATTACAGAATAGCCGGTGCTTGCGGCTATCTCGTTATAAGTTTTCTTTTGAAGATAAAATAAAATTACACAGGTTTTCTGTTCCTCATTCAATTCAACTATGGATGATTCGATTAGATTCAGTGTTTTTTCCTTATTTCTTATTTCCGCGTTGTTTGTTTCATCATAATGCTGATTTTTTTCATCATCAACCTCGACAAAAATATTCTTATTGCGCAATTGCATCAGGCAATGATTTTTAGCTACCATGTACAACCAGCTTTTAAAATAAGCCACTTTATATTTTTGTAATTCTGTTACTACTTTCAGGAAAATTTGTTGTACACCGTCTTTTGCTTCTTCTTCGTTTTTAAGGTATTTCATACAGGTACCCAATAGCAATAAAGTATAGCGTTGCAGTAAAATTCCGAGCCATTCATTATTTCCATCGGCATAGAATCTTTCTAACAATTCATTATCGGTGATATGGTCAAATTTGCCCTGCTTCACTTATTCAAGGTAAAATATTTTTTATCAAGTAACTTCATGTTCTTAAGATGCAGGAATGCTGCATTTCCATATCGAAAATAAAATGATGTACCATGAGTTATGTTGTATGTATCGTTGCTGTTGCACCATTAAGAAGAGAAGCATCTCACCGCAGCGAAATAATGACCGAGTTATTATTGGGAGAGTATGCAGAAGCATTGGAATCATCCAAAGATTTTATCCGCATTAAGTGTTTGTATGATGATTATGAAGGCTGGTGCCAGAAAGTTCAGTTGACAGAAGTATCGCAAACAATGCAAACGAATTTGTTTTTGCACAAAGCTATTGGCCTTGCAAAATTGAATGATAGAGATTGCAGGATCAGTTTGGCAACACCACTTTATTCAACAAGCAACATTATATCATTCGGTAATTTTTCGGTACAATATCCTGCAAAATATACTTGCGATACAACACAAAATGAATTCAATAAAGAGAATATTCAACATATCGCAGAACAGTTTTTGAATACACCCTATTTGTGGGGAGGTAAATCGATTTTCGGGATTGATTGCAGCGGCTTTACACAACAGGTATTTAAAATGTTCAACATCAAACTGCCTCGTGATGCTTATCAACAGGCCGAAATAGGGGATGCGGTAGGATTTTTACAGGAAGCTGTTTGCGGTGACCTTGCCTTTTTTGATAATGATGAAGGAAGGATTACGCACGTTGGTATTTTGATAAACAGTGAAGAGATCATTCATGCATCAGGAAAAGTAAGAATTGATAAGATCGATAATGCCGGCATTATCAGTTCCGATACCGGAGAAAGAACTCATCGTTTGCGATTGATCAAACGTTACAAAAAATAAAGCCCCGCAATTGCGTTGCGAGGCTTGTTATAGTAAGGTTTATTTTTAAATAATATCCATTGCCTTGGCAAAATAAGTAGCAGTACCGGGTAATGCTAACCAAAAGAACTGTCTGAATTGAGGTAAATACAGCATGGTTACGATAATCGCAAACCAAATAAAAAAGTAGATCCAGTATTTTCCGGTTGATTTTTTTGTTTCTTCCATTTTTTCAGATTTGTGCAAAGATAGGGTTGTGGTTTATTTTTCCAAATCCTAAGTTTTCGGATTCTCAACATTGTTAGAAATGGGTGTTGGCGGTGTTGTTTCTTTTTTATTGGCATCGATAAAGAGTATCTTGATGGCAACAAATATCAATACTATGGCAAATACTTTTTTTAAAGTTTTATCGGGCAATGTTAATGCCAACTTACTTCCAAAATAATTGCCTGCTAAAAATGCCAACGAAACAATCAATACAACGCGCCAGTCAACCTGCCCCTGTTTGTAATACTGAATAACACCCAATATGCCAACAGGTAATAATAAAATACCTAATGAGGTACCCTGGGCTTCTTTTTGGCTGAATGCCAGAAAATAGACCAATGCCGGAACAATAATAATGCCGCCTCCCACACCTACCATTCCGCTGAGCGCACCGGAAAATAAGCCGATGATCAAAAGGATCAGCACCATCATTATTGTAAGGTTCATCTTTTTCAATTTTATTTGCTTATGAATTTATCTTTATAATACTGAATAGCTTCCTCGATAATTTTCAGTGCTATTACTTTATCACCAAAATCTTCCACTACCACTTCTTTATTTTCCAAAGCTTTATACTCCTCAAAGAAATGGCGCAGTTCATTTAAAAAATGCGAAGGAAGTTCTTCAATATTATTATAATGGTTCACACTTGGGTCTTTTGCTGCTACGGCAATGATTTTATCATCAGAATCACCACTGTCGATCATTTGCATCACACCAATTACTTTTGCTTCCATTAGGGTTAAAGGAACAACAGGTAAAGATGTTAATACAAGAATATCTAATGGATCTTTATCATGTCCATAAGTCTGCGGAATGAATCCGTAATTAACCGGATAATAAAAAGAAGAATAAATAACCCTATCTAATCTTAATAGGCCGCTGTCTTTATCCAGTTCGAATTTGCACCTGCTTCCCTGCGGAATTTCAATAATTGCATTTACGGTTCTTGGTGCATGTTCTCCATAATGTACACCGTGCCAGGGATGTAATACTGTCATCATATCAAAATTGTTTAATGATTAAATAACCGATTAAAGTTGCTGCCAGACCTAAAAATAAACTTCCTGTAAGATAGTATCCAAAAGCCATATAACGTTGTTGTTCCAGCATATTGATACATTCCCATGAAAAGGAAGAAAAGGTAGTGAATCCGCCGCAGATGCCGGTTGCTAAGAACAAACGCCATTCTCCGAAGCCTGCATGTTTGGAAGCAATGCCCATAATGATGCCGATGATAAATGATCCGATAATATTTACAGCAAAAGTTGCAAAGGGGAATGACTCATGTTTAATGGTTACTGCAAATAAATAGCGGAGCAGAGACCCGATGGTTCCGCCAACACCCACTAATATAAAATTCTTAAACATCATAGGTTTCCGTCAAAAGTATATTTAAAATCTGCCAACCAGTTGCCGTTCATATTCACCACTTTTATTTTATGTGCAACCTTGTTGAATGAGTTGCTGTAAATAATGATGGTCTCTTTTTCGCTAACATCATTCACTTCCAGAATATTGATCACCGATTGCTTCAATGCAAATTGATCTTGCTTGCTCTGTGTGTTGTATTTGGTCTGATATTGCTG
The DNA here is from genome assembly GCA_903904335.1 of uncultured Chitinophagaceae bacterium. Taxonomy (GTDB): domain Bacteria; phylum Bacteroidota; class Bacteroidia; order Chitinophagales; family Chitinophagaceae; genus CAIQDX01. The sequence continues at coordinate 17,253 of CAIVCF010000230.1, forward strand.
CAGTAACTTTTTATTCTCTTCATCTGCAAGCATATAGAAATCTGCTTTTTCAAAATCGCCTTTTAATGTGGCATCAATAAACTCACGACCGGCATCCAAAGCATTTTCTGCTTTTGGAAATTGCCTCTTACCGCTGTTGCAGGAAACAATAACTAAGCTTGCAAAGAGAATCAGGTATTTCATAAATATCTGTATAAAGATAAGAGGTATGCATTATATTTTGATACGGGCTTTTGATTTTCATGGAATCTTAGTTGCGTCGCACACTTCAGCTGATAATAATTTAATGCGACTTAAAAAACAAAAAACCTCAATTACGCAAAGTAATTGAGGCCTTAATTGTATGAAATTCTAAAAACTAATTTTGATTCATCATATCCATACCACCTGTTTGATCTGCTTTTGTATTCTTGCGTTTAATTAAATTAAGATCAAACTTGCCAAAACGGTAACTGAAGTTTAAGCGAAGCACCTGAGGGTCTCTTCTTCTTTCACTGGTTTGAGTAAAGTAAGAACTTTCAGAATAAACTTTTTGTACCTGTGTTCTGAAGATATCATTCATACTTAAAGTCAATGAACCGCTTTGTCCTTTTTTCCAGGTCCAGTCTTTTCGTATTGCTGCATCAAAACTGTATCGTGGTAAAACATAACCCTGTGCTGTAGCAGGAGATCCGCCTCCGGGCCCGCCACCACCAAACATTCCACCGCCGCCTCCGCCACCGCTGCCACCACTGGTGCTTTGGGGCTGAACAGCTTTGGATTGATAATCTCCGCTAAACTGCAACGTTAATCCCTTTGCAAGTTTAAAATTATTATTCATCTTGGCTGACCAACTGATCAATGAATTATCTAATGTTGTTACTTGTCCCGGTACATCAGCATTGATCTTAGAATTATATAGATTGCCACTTAAGGTTAGATCCCACCATTTTGTAACTGCTGTTTTATTGGATAATTCCAAGCCATAAGCGAGACTGTAATTTCCATTGATATAAGAATTAAAATAAGCGCTATCTCCGGCAGGGCTTATTGCATTCTTATCTATATAAACATATCTTGTAATTGGATCAGTGGTATATTTAAAGAATAGTGTTGCTAAAAAGTTTGAACCGGATTTGTATGCATTATTATAAGATACTTCAAACAGGTTCGTAAACTCAGGTTTTAGATCCGGATTGCCTATGCTGATATTTTGCGGATCAGAATAGTTAGGGAATGGGTTCAATTGGAAGAAATTGGGACGATTGATCTTCCTTGAATAATTGATTTGGAAATCCTGAGATGCAGTTAATTTATATGTTATAAATGCACTTGGAAACAAACTTACAGGGTACTTTACCTTAAAGTTTAATGAATCAGCACCTGCTGAATTCAATAATGTACCGGAGTAATTGGAGCTTTCCACTCTTAGTCCTAACAAATAACTCCATTTTTTAACTTTGAAAGTATAAGTTGAATAAGCTGCGAATACTTCATCAGTATATTTATATTGACTGCTGATGTAAGGGATCAATACATACTTTCCTAAATTGTAATCATAAATGTATTGGTTGCTGCTGTTATAAAAATCTCTGATCGCTGCTCTTGCACCGGCTTCAAATTTTGAATTATCAGTAATAGGGTTTTCATAATCTGATTGAATAGTATAAAAATGATTATAACCGCTACCTAATGTTTGTTGTAATAATGCCGGACTTTTTGCTACGCCTGTTGGTGTGTACGTTTGAGTGCTGATATCTGTATTATTATCATTTGTACTTGAATTATAATTGAAATCTGCGGTCAAATCATGGCCGTTTTTTGCAAAATTGTGTTTATAACTTAATTGCGTACCTGAATTTTCAAAGTTCATGATCGAATTACTCAGGATATTACTGTAAGATGTATAAACAGAATTGATAGTAGAATCCACTACCTGTGTGCTGCTATTATCAAAATGGCCTTTTGTATAGTTGCCGGTAAAAGAGATCGTATTTCTATTATCAATAAAATAGTCCATACCTCCGCGGAAGAAACCAAAATAGCCGTCATTAATAGATTTGGAGGTATTATTTACATAACTCGGCGGAGTTAAATAATTATTACGTTCAGTTTGTCCATCCACGATGGATTTTCTTTGCATGAACATTCCGTTTGCAAAAAAGTTAACCTTGTTTTGACGATAACTGATATCGCCGCCAAGATTTATTTTTCCTCTGGAATCAACACCGGCACGTACACCGCCATTATATCCGTTCTTTTTATTTTTCTTTAATACGATATTGATAATACCTGCACCACCACCTGATGCATCATATTTTGCGGATGGGTTGGTAATGATCTCCACTTTGTCAATAATATCAGAAGGTATTTGGTCTAATGTTAATGTGGTAGGTCTGTTATCAATGAAAATAGTTGGTGCGGCATTTCTTAAAGTTACATTTCCATCAATATCTACATTTACTGAAGGAATACTTTTCATTACTTCAGTTGCAGTTTGACCTGTGCTGGTTAGGTTTTTATCTACATTAAATATTTTTCTGTCAATGCCTAATTCAAATTGAGGCCTGGAAGATGCAGTAACCGTAACGTTACCCAGATCTTCAGCACTTGCTTCGATTTTTATATTGCCCAGATCTTTATCGGCCTGTCCCAGCATTTGCTGCATATTGCTGTTCATGCCGCTGCCGCTTCCATCCTGCATTCCACCGGAAGGAGCTGCATTAGTTGCGCCGCCTTGTGGGAACTTAATTCCGAAACTGATTTGCTTTTCTAAAGGTTTATATCCTAATGTGGAAATTTTTAATTTAAAATTCCCGAAAAGAGATAAGCCATCTAAACTAAAATCACCGTTTGTTTCTGTTATGACAGTTTTTAAAATTGCCTGCTTCATTTGCTTGGTAACAGTATCAAATTTATTTCCCGACAATTGTAATGTTACGCCTGCAATTCCTTTATTGGTCTTACTGTCAACAACCTTACCGTAAAAATGCCCGATATTCATGTTCTGGGAACCTGCTTTTCCGCCTCTGGCACCCATCATGCCGGCAGGCATCTGCGCTTCTGCAAAATAGAACGTTGTAATAAATAAGAATGTTGATAAAATTTTATACATGTTTTTTTGTTGTATTTATAATGCAAAATTCCGTTTCTGTCAGCTATAAATGAATCTTAACTATACGAACGGTTATATGACAATTTTAAAAGGATAAAGTTCAAATAGCATCGATGAACGCCCTGTTTATTTCGGTTAATTCAATAATAATGTAATGAGTACCTGAATACTGCCGATGATAAGACCTGTTAAAGCCCCTGCAAATCTGAAGTATTGCAGTTCTTTTTTAAATTGGGCATGTAATCTTTTTTCTGTTTCAATCAGATCGATGGCCATTATTTTTTCAGTGATCATTTTTTCAAGATCAAGATCCGACTGCAAATTCTTTGCATACTGATGAATAAGATTAGGAAACAGTATCGTTAACTCTTCCATAAAAATATTTTTCAGTTGCTGAATGGTATTTTCTCCGATTAACATGCTGATCATCGGCATTTGCTCAGCTAATTTTTTTCTTAAAAAATGATCGATCTGTTCTTCCACCATTGGAAGCAATTTTTCAATATTTGCCGGATTGGTCAGCTTTTCTTCAATATCTCCGAAAGAAAACAATTTTTTATCTACATATTGTCCCAATTGTTTTGCGATTATCTCACGCTTGGCAGGAACAAGCCCGAAAAAAGTGAATCCGAGAATTTTGGTCGGCTGCAAAGGATGAAACAAAAATCGGATGATAAGGCTGTTAATGATCCAACCGATCAATGCTGCAATAAAAGGAATAATCAAAAGCCACCAATGCATGTAAGTTTATTTAAGTAAAAACCTCGAAGGTTAAAAAACCTTCAAGGTTTAAAATGATTTTTGGGAGAACGATGGGTCTCGAACCCACGGCCTACAGTGCCACAAACTGTCGCTCTAACCTACTGAGCTACGCTCTCCGTTTACAGACACCCGATTAATTCAGGGACGCAAAAATAAGGTAAACCGTATTTGCACGCAAGTGAAATTTGAATAAATGTGCCGAACCATTCATCAAAAACCTTTGTTAATGAGTATTCGGCTATATTTGTTAGTATAGTATTTACAGTATTTTTGAAAATTCATTATGCAAAAATTCATTCAATTTATGAAGAGTACAAAGGGCCTGATGTTGTCAGCGGTTATCTTATTCGGCTGTTTATTTTTTGCTTTCACGAAAAATAACGGCAACGAAAAAAATTATATTAATCAAAAACAAAAATTATTAACAATCATCGGAACGCTGCTCGAAGAACAGCATTATAGCCCTAAAACGATCAATGATGCTTTTTCCAAACAGGTATTTAAAAAATACTTGGAAGATTTGGATGCAGATAAAACATTGTTTCTTCAGTCAGATATCAATTCACTCAAGAAATATGAAACAACTATTGATGATGAGATACACGGCGCAGATATAAAATTCGAACCCGCTGTGAAACAGGTATACGATAAAAGAATTGCCGATGTGATGGTTTTGTATAAAGAAATCCTTGCAAAACCTTTTGACTTCAGTGTGAATGAATCTGTTGTGATCGATGGTGACAAATTAACTTATTCTGCTAACGAAACTGAATGGAAAGACAGATGGAGAAAGAAGTTGAAATATTATACGCTCGAACGTTATTCAGAAATGTTAGAGCTAAAAGAAAAAAATAAAAACGATACTGCTTTTAATAAGCCCGATGCACAATTAGAAAAAGAAGCAAGAGAAAAAATTTTGAAGGTGGTTGATAAGGTATATACCCGTAACAAGGTTACAAATACGGAAGATGAATTATTCAACAAGTTCGTTAACACGATCACGAATTTGATGGATCCGCATTCAGACTATTTTCCGCCGGTAGAAAAAAGAGCATTTGATGAAATGATGAGCGGACATTTTTACGGCATTGGCGCTTTATTAAGTGAGGCAGATGGGGTCATTAAAATTTCAAGTATATCACCCGGCGGTGCAGCATGGAAAAGCGGTGAGTTGATGGCGAATGATATTATTCTGAAAGTTGCACAAGGTAGTGCAGAGCCCGTTGATATTGCAGGATATGATGTTACAGATGCGGTAAAACTGATCCGCGGCACTAAAGGTACTGAAGTAAAATTGACGATTAAAAAGCAAGACGGCACTGTAAAAATTATTTCAATTATTCGCGATGAAGTAGTGCTGGATGAAGCATTTGCAAGAAGTGCTATCGTTAAAAACGGAAATGATAAGATCGGTTATATTTTCCTTCCTGATTTTTATGCCGATTTCGAAAAGCCTAACGGAGCCCGCTGTTCGCAGGATGTAGAAAAAGAAATTGAAAAATTAAAAGCCGAAGATGTAAAAGGAATCGTACTCGATCTGAGAATGAATGGTGGTGGTTCTTTGTATGAAGTGGTGCAGATGGTAGGGATGTTTGTTGGCCGCGGACCTGTTGTTCAGGTGCGAGATAGAAATGGTAAATCAGCAGTGTTAAGTGATAATGATCACGCGGCAATATATAACGGTCCTTTGGCTGTAATGGTAAATGAAGGAAGTGCTTCTGCAAGTGAAATTTTTGCGGCAGCTATACAGGATTATAAAAGAGGGATCATCATTGGCAGTACTTCAACTTATGGCAAAGGAACAGTGCAAAAAAATGTTCCCATCGGTAAAGCATTAGATTTCTTTTCGGGCAGAACTGAGTTTGGTGCCGTTAAATTAACCTTCCAGAAATTCTATCGGTTGAATGGGGGGTCTACCCAATTAAAAGGAGTGGTGCCTGATATTATTTTACCCGATTATTATGACTACATGAAGATCCGTGAAAAAGACAATCCGGATGCATTGCCATGGGACGATATTGCAAAATCGTCTTATCAGACCTGGCAAAATACTTCAGCCGATTTTGACAATATCATTAAAAAGGAAAATGGTGAAATCAGTAAAAGCCTCAATTTTAACCTGATTAAAGAAAATACGCAATGGCTATCAAAGAACATGGATAGTCCTGTCGAACTGAATCTGGAAAAATACAAGCAAACACAAAGTCTGATTCACTCTACCAATACTCAGATCAGCAAACTTTCCAAGTTGCCTGCTGAGATGAACATTGAAGTAAGCAGATTCGATAAGGATAAATTCTATAACAATGCTGATAAAGGCAAAGGAGAACGTTATCAAAGATGGTTAAAAGATATTAAGACCGATCTTTATATCAATCAGGCCATTAAAATCGTGAGTGACATGATAGCTGCTCCTGCAAATACAGTTTCCAAATAATGAACAACTTTTTTATAGTAAAATGCAGAAGTTAAATTACTTCTGCATTTTTTTTTAAATTTTGCATCATAAAAATTTATAGGATTAGGTAGAATAAACGCAAAGAGTTTTTAAGTAATTGTAAGGATGAGGAATTTGATTCATCAATCTTATCACTACATCATTAAATAACCAGTCGCGCA
>CAIVCF010000231.1 GCA_903904335.1 uncultured Chitinophagaceae bacterium
GAAGTCCGGCAGGTTTGATGAATAGAAATTATTTTTTCTTTTCTTTTTTGCTTGTCCAAAAAAGAAACAAAAAAAGACCCCCGAAAACGATAACACCCCGTTTTCGGGTTGGTTCCCTGATTTAGCTGCTGTGCTACTGTGACTTCAACGATAGGGCAATGATGCGTTGCGCTATTGTTGGTGGTTTTCTCCAACAACTTTTATCGATGAATATCTTATAAATTTATTTCGGATGTGCTGTTGAAAACACGGCATCAGATAATGAAATGCGCAGAGTCCCTGCGGAGACTCTGCTGAGAAAAAAAAGATAACACCGCATTTTCGGGTTGGTTCCCTGATTTAGCTGCTGTGCTACTGTGACTTCAGCGATAGGGCAATGATGCGTTAATTAAAAATAAGTTATTTTCAGTTTGCTTGATTGCGATTGCAAGTTGAGTATTTAATGTGATATATTATTTTTAATGTCTAATTGGATTTAGCTATTATGCCCTTAATTTTAGGTTTTAAAATTGAAAATTTGTGATCCGGTCCATTATAAAAAAATATCTTTTTTTTTGTTTTTCTTTTTTAGCTGTTCACTCATTTGCCCAATCGGTTTCGGTCAATAATGAAGCTTTGAATGATTACTTGAAACGAGAACAATTAAACGGAAGCATCAATCCCGATCATTCATTTTGTGTGAGGCCTGTTCAATCCAACAATTTCGATTCGAGTGCATGGTGGCATGGGTACACAAAGACCCCATTGTTCAACCGGCACTCTACATTTTTAAGCAGCATTGAACTGCTTCCTTTCACGTTGATACAGCAGGCGAATTCACATCATCCTTATGGATGGAATGATGGCCCTATGATCCCGGCTGCGGGTTATCAGTTATACATGAGTGCAGGCATTTTTGCGAAATGGGGGCATTTCAGTTTTCAGTTGGCACCTGAAATAGTGTATGCGCAGAATGATACCTTTCAAACCTTTTTGACAGAATATTCAGATTACCATTGGAATAATTATTATCAATGGCTGAACCGTATCGATATGCCGGAAAGATTTGGTGATAAAGCCTATAAGAAGATCTTGCCGGGACAATCGAGCATCCGGTATGCCATCGGCGGTATTTCTTTGGGTGTATCTACGGAGAATCTCTGGTGGGGACCGGGTAAAAGAAATGCGTTGGTGATGAGTAATAATGCAGCCGGCTTCTTACATGCCACGATCAATTCCATAAAACCCATTCAAACGCCCATCGGTTCTTTTGAAGGACAGATCATTGCCGGTAAATTAGAAAACAGCGGGATACTGCCACCTGATACTTTTCGTGTATATAATGGCATACCTATGTATCAACCCAAAAACAATGAAAGCCGGTTCATCAGCGGTATGGTGTTGAGCTGGCAACCCAAATGGGTGAAAGGATTGTTTCTGGGGTTTGCAAAAACTTCTTATTTATATCAATCTGATATTTCCGGCATCGCCGATATTTTACCGCTGGAAGGTATCATTACTTCCAATAGTGAAAAACAAAATAAAAAAGCATCATTGGGTTCTGTGTTTTTCAGATATGTATTGTTGGAGGAGCAGGCTGAAATATATGCAGAGTATGGAAGAAGTGATCGCTCTGCCAGTATTATCAATTTAATAACGGATAATGGTTACCCCAGAGGATATGTGGTGGGTATGCGAAAATTAACGGATAAAAGAGCCAATAGATCACAGTTTGAATTTGCTGCAGAAATCACGCAATTGGAATTACCCACGGCAACATTGATCAGTCAGGCGAAAAGCTGGTACACAAATGATTATGTGCGGCAGGGATATACCAATCAGGGTCAGGTTTTGGGTGCAGGTATCGGGCCGGGTGGCAGCAGTCAGATGATGGATATCAGTTGGGTGAAAAAAATGACAAAGATCGGTATCATGTTTGAGCGAGTGGTACACAATAATGATTTCTATTATTATTCATTTGCAAATCCGCCGGATGTGACCCGCCATTGGATCGATCTTTCTTCCACTTTTCATGCAGACTGGCAATACAAACGTTTTTTATTCTCTACTGAAATGGGCGTGATACGTTCACTGAATTATGAATGGTGGGTGATTCCTTATTCAGGTTATTTTGAGAACGGGTATGATTTCTTGAATTTTCACGGGAAGATCTCTTTCTCGTATCGGTTGTAGGAAAACGGGAATCGTAAATCGGAGAATCGCGAGTGGGAGCAAAAAAATCTTTGTCTTCTTTAGGTGCCAGCCGGCAAATGCAGGTGTAAGTACCCCTTTTTTCAAACAGTCACTTTTAGAGTTTAATCACGCGATGCGGCTTCTCCGATAATTTCAAAATTCCTTTCTACTGCATCTTTGGTCTTTGAGTCATGATCATAAGACTCAAAGTTCATATAATGGGTATATTCCAATATTCTGACAATAGAAACCTGAATATCCTGAACTAATAAATCAGAATGCCGGTCAGACATGTATTAAATTTTTTTCTATAAATGGTAGGTATTTTGGCTTTATTCCATGTCTGGAAACAAGATCAATTTTAGTATTGAAACTATCTTCCAGATGATGAGCTAACTTAATAAAATCAAAGCCATCAATTTTTCCGGAGAAGTCCACTAAAATATCAATATCACTATTAATAGTATTATCTCCTCTTGCATAAGAACCGAAAAGTGCCAGTTCAGAAAGCGGATATTTTTTCTGAAGATTGACTTTTTCTCTTGTGAGTATTTGTAATATTTTCTCTTTTGTATACATTCTGCGTCATTGCAAATATAAATTAATCCATTCAGAATAAATAAGAAAGGCGGGAACTGAAAGAAGGATCAATTTCCTTCTCCGCAGAGTCTCCGCAGGGACTCTGCGCTTTTCATCGGCATGCAGTTAAATCCTATCCTGCAATTTTTCTCAGCGTTTTATTTTTGTATGTTATTTATTACCATAGTGAAATTTGCATTGTACTATGGAACATTTTTGATCTTTCCCTTTTTGCCCGGTAATTTGATAAACAAGTCTATGTTCATCTGTAATTCTCCTTGACCAGAATCCTTTTAAATCATATTTCAGGGGTTCCGGTTTACCTACACCTTGAAACGGTGTTTGTCTTATTGACTTTATAAGAGAATTTATTCTTTCAACAATTTCTACATCATTCTCTATCCAATATTGAAACTCTTGCCATGCATGATGCGTAAATTCTATGTTCATGTAATTATTTAAACAGTTTCTTTCTCGTCCAATTGATAAGATACAGTTTTGCCTTTTTGAAGCTGGCTGATTGACTCTTGTAATCTTTTTCTATTGGCAGAAGTTGATAATAGATGCCCGGTTTCTGTTAAAGAATTATATTCATGAATAGACATTATTACAACCGAATCATCTTCATTAGAACGAGGTACTATGATAACTTCCGGAGAATCTACAACAGCATCAAAATGTTTTTTGATATTGCCTCGTAACTGCGAAATAGTAATTGCCTTCATTTTCAAATAATTTAAAGTACAAGTAAATGTACAATATTTTGTACAACACTAAAATAATTTCTGGATTTTTTCCTTCTCCGCAGGGACTCTGCGATAACAAAATCAATGAGTGTACGTAAACAAATAGCATTTCCGGACGGTGTTTCCTTCTCCGCAGAGTCTCCGCAGGGACTCTGCGTTAGCACCGTATTTTTATACTGAAGCAGTATCTTAGAAGCTGTCTAAAAATGATTAATTGGTTTCCCCATGGTTCTTTTTGGCTGCAACTGCGTTGAATTTTTCGCCATAGTAACCAACTATGACTGCAAAATTCGCCTTGTTTCGCTCAAAAATAACCGATGGGTAATTCCATAAACCATATTTAGACAGCTTCTTAGTAAAATCAATGAGTGTACGTAAACAAATAGCATTTCCGGATGGTGTTTATTTTATCACATTTACCTGTGCCGGATGGCTGCCGTTGTTTGAAATAACCAATGGTTATTTTACAGTATATAAATGGTTCGATTATTTAAAACAGCAGGGGCATTATATTGTTGGATATGTGATCATGCCCAATCATGTACATGCTGTTATAGCGTTTAGTAATACAGGCCAATCAATTAACAGCATTGTTGGCAATGGAAAAAGGTTTATGGCGTATGAATTGGTAAAATTACTAAAGGAACAAAACAATAATGATATCCTTGTTCAATTAGAACAATGGGTAAATGATACAGACAAACAACGAAAGAAAATACATGAAGTGTTTGAGCCCTCATTTGATAGAAAAGAGTGCAGGACGATTGAATTTATACAGCAGAAATTATTGTACATTCATTTGAATCCTTGCAGGTATGAAAAGATACGGGCTAAATTGCCTGAAGATTATATTCATAGTTCTGCCAAATATTATTATACAAGTGAACAAGGGATTTACCCGGTAATCAGTTATATGGAATTGCAGGATATAGATTTAGCTGCACGACGATGAAATACGCAGAGTCCCTGCGGAGACTCTGCGGGGAATAAAATATAGATTTAGCTGCACGACGATGAAATACGCAGAGTCCCTGCGGAGACTCTGCGGGAAATAAAAAAATATTATTATACAAGTGAACAAGGGATTTACCCGGTAATCAGTTATATGGAATTGCAGGATATAGATTTAGCTGCACGACGATGA
>CAIVCF010000232.1 GCA_903904335.1 uncultured Chitinophagaceae bacterium
ATCAATTACTGGAACAGAAAATAAACGATCATGAAAATCAATCAATCAATAATTACTGCAGTTTTTTTTATTTGCATATTGGCAGCGTGGAAATCGGAGCCGGCAAAAAAAGATGCAGAACCGAAAGAAGAAAAAACGGAAGCTACAGGAACACCGGTTACCATTACATCACCCGAAAAAGGAAGCATGACGGATGTTGTTGAACTGAATGCTGTTTCTGCATTTCTTTTAAAGAGTTATGTGAAAGCCAATGCAAATGGCTATTTGCAAATAGTGAATGCACAGTTGGGAAAATATGTAAACAAGGGACAGGAGTTATTTGTGATCAAAACAAAAGAAGCACAAAGTTTGGGCAACACGATCAATGCATTGGATAGCTCTCTTCATTTTGAAGGCGTGATCCATATCAAATCACCCGGTAGCGGATATATCACACAATTGAATTATCGTATTGGCGATTATATTCAGGATGGAGAACAATTGGCAACCATTACGGATACAAAAAGTTTTGTTTTTTTATTGGACCTGCCATACGAACTGAAACCATTCTTACCCAACAACAATCAACTGCAATTAAAATTACCCGATGGGACTTTTTTAGACGGTCGTGTTGATGCTGCATTGCCAACAGTTGATGCTGTTTCTCAAACACAGAATTATATCATTAAAGTAAATACCGAAAAACAGATCCCCGAAAATTTAATAGCAAAAGTCAGTCTGATCAAAAAAGCAAAGATCAATACAACATCATTGCCAAAGTCGGCGGTATTGAGTAATGAAACACAAACCGAATTCTGGATCATGAAAATGATCGACAGCGTTACTGCCGTAAAACTGCCTGTGCAGAAGGGTTTGGAGACGATCAATCATGTTGAGATCTTGTCACCGATGCTTTCGCCGGCAGATAAAATTTTATTGACAGGGAATTATGGTTTAGGTGATACCGCCAAAGTGATCATCATTAAATAATCAATGCAGCGATGAAAAACTTTTTCACTACATATAAAAATCCGGTTACTGTTTTGGTGGTCATCATCATCATGGGCGGATTGTTTGCATACAGTAAATTACAAACAGCATTATTTCCGGAAATAACTTTTCCTAAAATAAAGATCATTGCAGATGCGGGTCAGCAACCGGTAAAAAAAATGATGATCACTGTTACACGGCAATTAGAAAATGCAGTGAAACAAGTACCCGACCTGAAAATGATCCGCAGCACCACAAGTCGCGGTACTTGTGAAATTTCTGCATTCATGGATTGGAAAGCAAATATTGATATCAGTCAGCAAAGAATCGAATCGAAGATCAACGAAATCAGAAACACATTACCACCGGATATTGATATTACTGTAGAGAGAATGAATCCTTCCATTCTTCCCATCACAGGATTTTCTTTAGAAAGTAAAACACGTTCGCCCATAGAAATGAAATTAATGGCGATGTACACCATCAAACCATTCCTATCGCAAGTAGAAGGTGTTTCAGAAATAAGAGTGATCGGAGGAAAGAATAAAGAGTATTGGATGGTGTTGAATATTCAAAAGATGAGTACACTGGGTATTACACCTGATAATATCAACACGGCTTTATCTCAAACCAACTTCATCAAATCAAATGGATATTTATCTGATTATCGCTTGTTGTATTTAACCGTAACAGACGCTGCTGTTGCATCAAAAGAACAATTAGAAAACATTGTGATCAGCAACAATGGAAAAAGGATCGTGTTACTGAAAGATATTGCTGATGTTCAAATTCAGGAAGCAAAAGAATATGTAAAGATCAATGCCAACGGACATGAAGGAATATTGCTGGCTGTTATCAAACAGCCCAATGCCAACTTAGTTGAATTGAGTGATAAGATGAATCTGAAATTAGAGGCGCTGAAAAAAATCATCCCGAAAGATGTTTCGATATTACCATTTTATGTGCAGGCCGATTTTGTAAAGGATTCTGTAAAAAGCGTGACCGATAGTTTGTGGATAGGATTAGCATTGGCCATGTTTGTTGCCATTATTTTTCTTCGATCCGTAAAAGCAAGCGCCGTTATTTTAATTACCATTCCGGTTATTATTTTATTGACAATCATTTGTCTGTATGCTATCGGGCAAACACTGAACATCATGACCCTTGGTGCGATCGCAGCTGCGATAGGATTAATTATTGATGATGCGATCGTTGTTGCAGAACAAATTCATCGAACACATGAAGAACATCCGGAAGAACCAACCACCACGTTGGTGCAAAAAGCCATTCATTATTTATTGCCGGCTATGGTGGGATCATCATTAAGTACCATCGTGATTTTTCTTCCATTCGTTTTAATGAGTGGTGTTGCCGGTGCCTATTTTAAAGTGATGAC
>CAIVCF010000233.1 GCA_903904335.1 uncultured Chitinophagaceae bacterium
AAAAACAAATTAAAAATGAGAAATAGGATTAAGATTTTTGATCCAAGATTTAAAATGCCACAACAAACAAAAAAATAAATCACTATTTAATCTTCCAGTTAGTTCCGTCAGCTTAAAATATCATTGTAATAAAAATGTCCAGACGATATTAAGCCCTTTGTGTAGGTTAGGAATGGTATTCCATAGTTTTCAATCTTGGGTTCTGGACGATAAAACTTATTATTATTAGGCAATGAAGAATCATTATTAAGGCTCAAATAATATCTATTTTGTTGTTCACCATGTTTAAAAATAAAATCATTAATAACCATTGTAATTACTTCATTTAACCTTTCAAAAAATTCATCAAAGAAAACATACTTTTTTTCCGCTTCTTTTGCTTGTCTAAAAATATATTCATTAAGGTGCTTTGAATTATTTGCCATCCCGTTACAAACTAAATTGAAAAAGTCAATTCTTTCCATTTTGAATATTTTACAGATCAATATTTATTTTATCAGTAGCAGCTTGTTTCATTTCCTCGGCTGCTTTTACATAACGCTGAGTATGCTTCATACTCGTATGCCCTAAAAGCTTAGAGGCTGTTAATACATCAACATCATTAAAGATTAGGTTAGTTCCAAAGCTATGTCTTGCATTGTGCCAAGTTATAGCCTTTTCGATCTTTGCGCGTTTTACCCAAGCCTTTAATGTTTTATTTGCGCCGTTAGCAGAAGGTAAATCAAATACAAACTTTTCCGGTTTTCCTGCTATTCCCAACAGCTTTATAGCTGTTTCATTTAATGGGGTTGAAACTGTTTCCTCTGTTTTGGTTTGTGTTACTTCCATTCTTTTACTATCCATCTTTATGTTTCCCCATTTAAGCAATTTAACATCACACCAACGCAAACCAGTAACACAACTAAATAAAAATGCCCTTCTTACTTCACTGCTTTCTGTTTCGGTAGCTGCCAAGGTTTTTAATTCAGTTATTGTTAAAGTGTCTTTCTTTTTTGCTTTGCCTTTCACTTTACGTTGTACAGAATCCAAAACATTATCTTTCAAGAGTTTTTTTCTATACGCGTGCTTAATCATCTTTTTGAAACGGCTATAATATGATGATGCACCTTCTCCAGTGCTTTTTGCTTCTAAAAAATCTATAAAATCCTCTATTAGTAGGGGTGTTAAATTGCCAAATGTCAGACCAGTATTGCCTACTTCAGTTAGATAATCACTAAACCTATTTAAAGCACCGTGCATGTTCCTTTTATCTTTCTTTGTATAGCCATCAACAAAAGACTGCATCCAAACTGTAATAATGGTTTTCTTTCCGGCATCGCTAACCATGCTGTAATTATTAGCCTCTAATTCAGCTGCTCTTGCTGCTTTTATCGATTCGGCTTGCTGTAATTGTTTTTTATTTTCTTCTCTGTCAGTTACATTGGAAACTTTGGAAAGTTTAAGATGTTTTAGTGTCTCAATTGTACGTTGTCCATTGTGATAAATGTCAAGCCTTAAAGAGGTACTTCCATCAGCATTTTTACGCTTTCTTAGTATTACGCTCATATTCCTTTGGTTTGATGTTTGTTTCTCTAAGGTATGAATTTTATTTAAAAACATGTACCTGAGGTACAATAGAGGTACAAAAAAAGAGAAAATAATAATAAATTAAACGAAGTGAAAGGAAATGTGATAAGCTATAATCCTTTGTGGCATTGAATTTATAGGCATAAAAAAACCACTCTAAAAGAGTGGTTGTGTGCCCGGGACTGGATTCGAACCAGCACATCCTTGCGAACGCTGCCACCTGAAGGCAGTGCGTCTACCAATTTCGCCACCCGGGCAAACAGCAGGTTTAAGAAGTTGAAAAAGTTGAATTCTCTTTGATGATAACCTCTTGAACCTTTTAAACATTTTAAACCTTCCGAGGATTGCAAATATAATCGTCATTTACACAACCAACAAACTGCATCCGCGAATATCGCTGTTATCTAATCTGCCATACACTTCAAAACTGCCGTCTTCATACACTATTCCCACATCATCTGTTGCAATAAAACTGCAACTGTAGATATTGGCAAGATCGATCACATTCAATACTCCCCTGCCTGAAACACTTACCCGTAAAGGATCTTCTTCATCTCTCACCAATACTTTCATCCATGGCGGGCAAACAAATATTCCATCACCTTTTGAATAGGCCTGCGACAATAATTCAGTCATCCCATACTCAGAATGAATATGTTCAACACCTAATCTTTGTTGCAAAAAATCATGTACTTCAAATCTTGTGAGTTCTTTTCTTCTTCCTTTCATCCCGCCTGTTTCCATGATGGTTGTGTAATTCAAATTCATTTGATAGGTTTCAGCAAAATCAAGCAAGGCAAAAGTCACACCTATAAGTAATGTTTTTTGTTTTTGTGATTCCAATCGAACCAATGTTTCTCTCAATCTGTCATAATCATATAAATAAAAGCCACTGTCGGCATTGTTACTCATCTTTATTAATTCATCTGCCATCATCACCAAAGAAGAATTATTTCTTTCGAGATAGGAAGGCAATAAGCCGATCACACACCATTTTGTAATATCACCATAAAATATTTCAAATGCTTTACTGAAACTTTGTTTATACAAACCGATGTCTTTAACCAAATGCCTGCTGTTGATGGTTTGTGTGGTACCGCTGCTTTCAAATATTTGCCGGGGTTCAAACAGCGTTGTGGTTATTTGATGGCTCTTGAAAAAAGAAATGGGAAGAAACGGGAATTCAGTTGACGGTTGATGGTTGAGAGATGATATCAGATCGCACCATTTAGCATAAACAGCATTGTTTTGATATTGAAACTGAAAAATATCGCCTGCTGTTTGCTGAAAACCTTGGGCTTTAATTGAAAAAATATTGTTAACAAGTGATGACTGCACAGTAATGGGTTGAAATGATTTAACTACATTTGAAATGAATATAAAAGCTATGAAGGCAAAAATATTGATACTATTTGTTATTGCTGTCATAACAAATTCCTGTAACAAGGGCAAGTATACTGATAAACCGCAACTTTTTTTTAAAAGTGTGAATACATCAGTGTTGAATCCGAATCAGGTATTGACCTTTAATATTGAATTTACCGATGCACAGGGCGATGTACAGGATACGCTTTGGGTGCAGAAAGTAACTAAAAATTGTTCAAAAAGTAATTTCGTTAGCGGTTACCGCATTCCAGCTTTTCCCGAGTCAAGAAATTTAAAAGGTGTTTTTGTAGTTAGTCTGGCATACGGATTTAATCTAGGATATCCGGCCATGCAGGAACCTGCCTGCAATAATCAAAATGATACCTGTGTATTTAATTTTTGGGCAAAAGACTTGGCAGGGAATAAAAGCGATACTTTAAAGGGACCAACCATCATCATCGTACACAGATAAACATTGCGCAATAAAATTGCTTCTTTCATTTTATTCGGAAATTATTTTTATGGCATTTGCGCCGTAGCACTTTCTATTGAAGCAAATATTCAACAGGAAACCCCACTCAATTCATTTTGGTATTATATTCTGCTATTTTCTGCAACTGTTATTTATTATACCAAAGCTTATATCGGTGTTACAACCGCTGATAAAAACAATAAACGTTCTGTCTGGTATCTAAGTAACAGGCAATTGATGATACGTTCACAGTTACTGCTGACAATCATGATGATCATTGCTGCATTTTTTATTTCCAAAGATATTTGGATACATCTCTTACAAATGCCGTTAGCACAATGGTTTCTGCTCATATCATTTCCGCTTGTTGCGATCTTTTATTACGGAATAGAATCTTTGCAATTCAAAAAATATAACCTGCGCAATAATGGTTGGATGAAACCTTTTGTGATCGGTTTTGTATGGAGTGGTGCTGTCACTATCTACTCTGTTTTATTTCATTCCATTGAAACCAATGAAGTTTACAACATAACATTATTTGGGTTTTTGCTATTCGTGAAAAACATGATGTTCATCACAGTTCTCTGCATCATGTTCGATATAAAAGATTTTGCCTATGATTATAACCAACAATTAAAAACTTTTGTAGTAAGGGTTGGCTTAAGAAAGACCATTTATTATATCATGATACCTTTGTGCATCATTGGTTTAGGTACTTTTCTGGTCTTCACCATCAGTCATCATTTTGCAGTAATGCGCATCCTTATTAATACCATTCCCTTTATTTTGTTGATAACTGTTGCATGGTCAATGTATCAACGTAAAAGTATTCTCTACTATCTTGCAATCATTGACGGACTGATGTTGATAAAAGCATTATGCGGAATCATCAGTTTTACTCTTTTTTAAAATAATGAATCATGGCAAAAACTAAAAAAACAAAAACGAAAAGTAAATCCATTCTTACAGAAGCTTCTTACAAGTTTTTAAAAACATACATGAACACAGCATCGCCTGTTGGTTTTGAAAGCAGCGGACAAAAAGTGTGGTTAGAATATCTGAAACCTTTAGTGGATACACATTTCACCGATGCTTACGGAACTGCTGTTGGTGTGATCAATCCCACAGCAACATTTAGAGTGGTGATTGAAGCCCATGCAGATGAGATCAGTTGGTTTGTAAATTATATAACTGAACAAGGATTTATTTATTTAAAAAGAAACGGTGGTGTAGATCATCAGATCGCTCCAGCAAAACGTGTTTTGATACATGGGAAAAAAGGAACTGTAAAAGCTGTGTTCGGATGGCCGGCCATTCATACACGCATGAGCAGCGGCGATCAAAAAGAACAAGCACCAAAAGTGGATAATCTTTTTCTCGATTGCGGCGCCCGAACAAAAAAAGAAGTAGAAGCATTGGGCATTCATATTGGTTCTGTTGTTACTTATGAAGAAGGTTATGATGAATTAGCTTATGACTATTTAATTGCCCGTGCATTCGATAACCGCATTGGTGGTTTCATGATCGCAGAAGTAGCAAGGCTTTTAAAAGAAAACAATAAAAAATTACCTTATGGTTTGTATATCGTGAATGCAGTGCAGGAAGAAATTGGTTTGCGTGGTGCTGAAATGATTGCACGCAGAATTAAACCTGATGTTGCCATCATCACCGATGTTACTCACGATACGCAAACACCGATGATCAGTAAGATCATTGAAGGTGATGTTGCTTGTGGCAAAGGCCCATCTCCTACTTACGGACCGGCAGTACACAATAAATTATTAAGTTTTGTGCAGGACATTGCTGAGAAGAAAAAAATTCCTTTGCAAATGCGTACTGTCAGCCGTAGCACCGGAACAGACACAGATAGTTTTGCTTATGCTAACGATGGTTGTCCGAGTGTTTTGATTTCTATTCCATTGCGTTACATGCACACCACAGTTGAAATGCTGCACAAGAGTGATATTGAGAACACGATACAATTGATGTACGAAACATTGCTTGCATTAACACCTAAAACAAATTTGAATTATTTGTAAAAATTAAAAACAGATTGCTTCATTTCTCGCAATGATGAGCAAAGAACAAACCGCACTTGTACTCCGCCGCGCAAGGCTATGGAGTACAAGTGTGCGACGCAACGAAGCCGCCACCTGCATTGCAGCTGGTATCAACAATATTCTTTCACAGCTGTTGATACTTATCATTGCCGCTTTATTTGTAAAATTCTTATGTTTGCGCACTTATGAATTTGACAGAGAATAAACAGATACGCATCGCGATTCTTGATCTGTACGAAGGTGTGGAAAATCAGGGCATGCGTTGTATCCGTGAAATCATTAATCAATGGGGCGAAGTGCATAATCTGGATGTGTTATTCGAAGAATTTGATGTGCGCCGCAACATAGAAATACCCGATCTTTCTTACGATATTTTTATTTCAACAGGCGGACCGGGTTCTCCGTTAGACAGCAAAGGCAACGATTGGGACAACGCCTATTTTAAATGGTTTGATGCCGTTGAAAAATGGAATGCCGATTTTGTCAACATCAACAAGAAACATGTTTTTTTGATCTGTCACAGCTTTCAATTGGTGTGCAGGCATTATAATATTGCCACAGTTTGTAAAAGAAATTCAACATCGTTCGGTGTGTTTCCCATTCACATGCTGCAGGAAGGAAAAGAAGAAATTATTTTTGAAGGATTGAAAGACCCATTTTACAGTGTAGACAGCAGGGATTATCAGGTGATAGAACCCAATCATAATAAGTTGCGGCAATTGGGAGCAAAGATCTTATCGATTGAGAAAAACAGACCGCACGTGCCTTATGAAAGAGCCATCATGAGCATTCGTTTTAACGAATATGTGATCGGCACACAATTTCATCCCGAAGCTGATGCGATCGGTATGAGCATGTATCTGCAACGTGATGATAAAAAGAAAAACGTGATTGACAATCATGGCGAAGAAAAATGGAAAAGCATGTTGGAGCAATTGCAGGATCCTGATAAGATCATGTACACTTACAAACATATCCTTCCCAACTTTTTGAATCAGGCAGTAGGTGAATTGGTGGAATATTAATCATACATTTTCATAAACAACGTTTCGACAAGCTCAACGTGAGAAATTAAAATGTACCACAGACTTTTAACGACTAATGTCATGCTGAGGCTCTCGAAGCATGAATTCATTCATTTATTATTGTTTGCAATGATTTAATCCATTTAATACCTTTTATTGACCCAGATTTCGTTAATTTCAATGCCCCAATAAACTGGGTTTTATGGTTACAGCATTAAGAAAATGGTTTAATGATAATTATTCGAAAGAGAAATATGAAAAATTTCTCGAAGAACTGAAGGGTAAACATCCCGGCAGTATTGATTTCCGTGTGGCTGAAACACCCGTGTTTGTTGATAAAGTTTTTACCGAAAAAATATTATCTGCCTGCGAAAGTATTGTGGATGTGATCACACAGCCTAATTTTTTAGCGATCACCAAAAATGCAATTCCGGAAGACATACAAATAAAAAATGAAAATGTCTTCTCACATTTTATTGCATTCGATTTCGGTATCTGCGAAAATGATAAAGGCGAATTAGAACCGCAATTGATCGAAATGCAGGGCTTCCCTTCTTTGTTTGCTTATCAGATTTGGCATGATGAATTAACAACAAGGCATTTCAATATTCCTGATACTTATTCTGCTTATTTGAACGGATTCAACAAAGAATCTTATTTGCAATTATTGAAAGAGATCATTGTAAAAGATGTACCTGCTGAAAATGTTATTCTGTTGGAATTATTACCGCACGAACAAAAGACGAGAGTTGATTTTTATTGCACTGAAGATTATATGGGTATTCCGATCGTTTGTTTAACTGATCTGATATTAGAAGGTAAAAAATTATTTTATGAAAAAGATGGTAAGAAAATTGAAATAAAAAGAATTTATAACAGGATCATTTTTGATGACCTGCATCAGCAATCAGCCGAGTTACAGGAGAAAGGAAAAATATTATCTGCAGAGTTGGAAGTTGAATGGGTACCGCACCCCAATTGGTTTTACCGTATCAGCAAATATACATTGCCGTTTATTCAGCACCCTTATGTTCCGCAAACAACATTCTTAGATGAAATAAAAGAACTGCCTGAAGATCTGGAGAACTATGTTTTAAAACCGCTGTTCTCTTTTGCAGGACAGGGAGTAGTAATTGATGTTAGTCCCGAAGACATCAGTAGTGTAAGCGATCCGCATAATTGGATATTACAACGTAAAGTAAAATATGCCGATGTGATTGAAACACCTGATATTCCTGCCAAAGCAGAAATAAGAATATTTTATTTTTGGAAAGAAGGTGAAGCAAGACCAGTTGCCACTTTTAACTTAGCAAGATTAAGCAAAGGCAAAATGATCGGTGTGCGATACAATAAAGACAAAGAATGGGTAGGTGCCAGCCATGTATATTTTGAAAAATAATTCCTGCTAACCGAATCAAAAAAATTACTTCTTTTGCAATTCATTCATTTTGTTCATGAGAAAATTATTGGTTTTTATTTTTCTTTTATCGTCTCAAATAATTTTCTCACAAGATAATTATGAGATACAGGTATATGGCGCAGAAACGCAACCCAAAAGAAGCACCATTTTTGAGTTGCACAGCAATTATACTTTTAGCGGAGAAAAAAATGTGGTTGATGGTGTGCGTCCATCCCATCATGCATTGCACGAAACAGTAGAGATCACACAGGGCATCACAGATAATTTCGAAATTGGATTTTATTTATTCACCAACTATACTTCACCTTACGGTTATCAGTTTGTGGGCACACATATTCGTCCGCGAATTGCAGCGCCGGAAAAATGGAAATTGCCTGTTGGTTTAAGTTTATCTGCAGAGATCGGTTATCAGCGTGCAGAATATTCGCCTGATACATGGAGTTTGGAAATTCGTCCCATTATTGATAAAGACTGGGGTAAATTTTATATTTCATTCAATCCAACATTGGGTGTTTCATTGAAAGGTGTAAATCAAAATACAGCTCCTTCATTCGAACCAAATGTAAAGACATCGTATGCTTTTTTCAAGAATGCAAGTTTGGGGATTGAATATTACGGAAGCATGGGACCGATTAACGGCTTTGATAAATTAGCTCAACAAAATCATGCCATATTCATTGTGTATGATCTTTTGAACAATAAAGATTGGGAATTAAATATGGGGCCGGGTTTCGGTTTGACAGATGCTACTGATAAATTTGTTTTTAAAATATTAGCCGGAAGGAAAATTGTTTGGCATAAAAAAACTGCCCGATAAATTCATATCAGGCAGTCAAATAATATTTTATTTTTTATTTATTGTTTCTTGGCGGTCTTTCGGTCGTACTGGCAACACTCATCTAATTTCTTATACGCTTCATCACTTGCTTTTACATACTCTGTATCATAACCTGCAGTTGCAATACTTTCTTCTATTTTTTTATCTGATGTTTTTGAAGCATCATATTTAACCGCTAAAACCTTCGTGGTCTTGTCCCAGCTTGCAAATGTTGCACCCGCAGCAGTGGCAGCTTTTTCGATTTTCTTTTTACAGGTTCCGCAATTACCGGAAACCTTAATTGTTTCTTCCTTTGCTTGTGCAAATAAACTTGAGGAAACAAAAAATATCAT
>CAIVCF010000234.1 GCA_903904335.1 uncultured Chitinophagaceae bacterium
AGGGTGCTTTGTGTCAGGGAACAACCTGAAGAACCCGTTAGCAATAAAGTATACGTGATATCAGCAGGAGATTGCGTAACCGGATAAGGATCAGTAACACTGCTTAGATATGTGTTGGGCGACCATAAGAATTGTAAATTGCTTCCGTAATAATAATACGAATCAAGCCTCAAACTTTGTCCCTTTACCATATAATAATTAGGGTTCAGTTTTAAAACAGGATAAGGACTTACCACAATTGGTTTTACCTTTTTATCACTTACACAACCTTGCTGATCATAGAAGTACAAACTAATATTGATTGTGCCGGAATCGGTAAATGTTTTAGATGGATCCTGCAATGATGCTGTATTTCCATTTCCAAGATCCCAATACCATTTGCTTACATTGTTCGCATTGCTTTGGTTGCTGAACAGAACTGCATCATTAACACAAATACTGTCTTTGGGAAATGAAAAATTTGCATGCGGTTGCGGGTAAATAGTGCTTAATGTTTTAGTTAAGCTATCCGAACAATTGTTGGCGGATAATATTTTCAACTGAACATTGAAGGGACCGGCACCTGAATAAATATGAACAGGGTTTGGCAGAGTGGAAGGGGTAGGATCACTGCCATCACCAAAATTCCAATAATAACTTAATTGAGAATTATCTGCAATGGTTGAATTATCATAGAACTGTGCTTTTGCATCCGGCAAACAAACGAAGGGTAATGAGAAATGAACTATTGGCTTCGGATTAACGATAACGGTAATTGCATTGCTTGGATTCGTACTATATCCATATGAATTTGAAACGATCACCGTATACGTTCCGCTAACTTTTACTGAATACGTTTGTGCGGTTGCGCCAACGATTGCTAAGGCATTATTATACCATTGATTGCCTGTTGCTTCACTGGAGCTGAGTAGAATACTGCTGCCCTCACAGATGGGGGAAGATCCATTACTGGTGATCGTTGGATCAGTCATTTTAATGACTGTAATATTCAATTCTGCAGTCCCGATACCGCCACTATTGCTTGCTGTAACAGTATAACTGGTTGCGCTACTTAAAACAGTGGGTGTTCCGCTGATGGTCCCTGTTGTTGCATCTATACTTAATCCGCCGGGTAACGGAGGACTAATACTATAATTGATAACAGCTCCTCCGGAGCTTACAGGAACCAATGGATTGATCGGTTTACCGTTAATAAAAATATCGGGTGTGCTGTAACTTATAATCGGGGCAAGATCGATCACTGTAATATTAATGCTCGCAGTAGTACTACCCACAGCGTTTTTTGCGGTAACTGTATAATTGGTTGCAGCACTTAATACAGTGGCTGTTCCACTGATCACACCTGTTGTTGGATCGATACTTAGTCCAGCGGGTAATGCCGGACTGATACTAAAGTTAGTGACGGTACCGCCACTGATGCTTGGATAAAGCGGCACAATAAGGCTGCCCTTTGTAAAAATATCAGGTGTTAAATAAATTAAACCGGAAGGTGGAAACGTAGGTATATTATGCAATACCGAAATGGTATTGCTGTTATAATTTGCAACAGCTATATCGGGTTTACCATCACCATCAATATCAGCAACAGCTGCTGAATAAGGCGCATTGCCTGCCTTAAAACCAACTTTAGCTGCAAAAGAATTTGAACTGATAGCACCGGGGATACATTTATTGCGAAACACCGAAACATTGGCACTATCTGAATTCGCAACCACCATATCAGGTTTACCATCTCCGTCTATATCAGCGATAGCAACAGAAAAGGGTAAGTCGCCTGTTGTAAAATCAACCTTTCCGGCAAAAGAACTTGCTGTAATGTTTCCGATATTGCTAGTATTCCTGAATACTGAAACAGTATTGTTACTTTCATTCGCAATAGCAATATCCAATTTGCCATCGCCATCCAGATCTCCCAGTGCAACCGAATAAGGTAATGCAGCAGTAGCAAAATCAACTTTAGCAGCAAAAGAACTTGAATTGATGCTGCCACTCGTGCTCGTATTGCGTAATACCGAAAATGTATAGCTTCTTCCATTTGTAATTACCAGATCAAGTTTCCCATCACCATCCATATCAGCAATTGCGGCAGAAGTTGGCAATAAGCCGGTAGCGAAATCAATTTTGCTGTTAAAAGAACCTGTATTAATACTGCCAATACTACTTGTATTATGAAACACCGAAACTGTATTGTCGTTGTAATTCGCAACGACAATTTCCGGTTTTCCATCCCCATCCAGATCAGCAATCGCTAGTGAAGAAGGATTTGTTCCGGTAGCAAATTGAACAGCTGCTGCAAATGAATTGGCGGTGATATTACCACTAATACAATTGTTATGAAATACAGTAACAGTAGCACTTCCTGAATTAGTAACGACCAGATCCGGTTTACCATCAGCATCCAGATCAGCAATGGCTATTGCAGTAGGGTTTGCATCTGTATTAAAGTCTATTGCTGCAGCAAAAGAATTGGCTGTGATACTGCCTTTAATGCTCGTATTTTTAAATACCGAAATACTGTTTGTTGAATAATTTACAACTACCATATCCGGTTTGCCATCCCCATCCAGATCTGCAAAAGCTACTGCATAAGGATTGGTACGGGTTGCAAAATCAACTTTGGCAGCCATATCAGCATACGTAATATTTCCGCTATTGGGAGTAAATGTTGGTGTAAAAAACTGCTTGCTGCATGCTGCTAAACCCGTAACAGTATTTAATACGGTAATGGGACCAAAGCCTGCTCCTGCTGGCACAGTAACAGTTAAATTCGTCGCACTTGCTGCTGTAACTTGTGCTTTTGTCGCACCGAAGATCACTATATTACCGGTTACTGTTGTATTAAAGCCACTGCCTGTTATTGTGATTGTTGTTCCTACTGCAGCACTTGCAGGGCTGAAAGAATTTATTATTGGCTGTGCTGTTATCTTTATAAAGCCCAGGAATGAAATGCACAATAATAAGTATTTCAAAATTGCAGGAATTTTCTATCTAAAATTAGTTATTAATGTACACTAAATTTATTTTTCGTCGATCTCCATCTAGTAATAGACTTATACAGGAAAGCTATTGATATTCAAATAAAATCAGACTTAGTCTTGTATTTATAATAGATACTGAGCGCAATAGGCTAACACTCAAAATAGTAGGGTTTTAAAACCTCATTACTTTACAAATATGGATTTCGCATCTAAACCTTTAAATAAAACAGGAACATGATTTTTCCAATATTTCGATGTGCCAAGAATATACTCATCAGTTCCCTTTACAAAAAGATCCCAAAAAAATGAATCCCCTCCATTTGTTGGTGGAATGCTAAAATCAATGGCATTGTTCTTCCAGCAATAACTGTAATACCCATTACCTAATCCGGTAACGGAAAAATCAGAATTGATATAAATTTCGCCTATTACATACACGTCAGTTCCGGAAACAACCACTTTTGTTGCACCTTTAACCCCGGATACCAGTGTAGTGGCAGGTAAATTTAAAGGCAGATTTGTTTTTACACCGTTTTTCCATAAAACAGGTACGATATCTTGCTTACCGGGAGCATAAGTACCAATATCAAAGCCTACCACGTAAACGTCAGTACCGGAAACAAAAATTGAATTGGCCCATGAATTGGTGGTACTCAACTTAATTCTTGTTCCATTTTTCCAGTAGACTGCAATGTCAGTTATATAGGCTGATATGGTGTCCGTTTCAAATCCTGTTTCATAAACGTCATTGCCTGAAACAAAAATAGAAGTGGCGGTTGTGTTGTATGCCCGATCAACAATAACAGGTATACCGTTTTTCCAATAGGTGGGTTGCCCACTTAAATTATTACCCATTACATAAACATCATTATTATAAGCAATGACTTGCCCAAAATAGCCTGGTAATTTTGTAGCAACACCATTCTTCCAGAGAATACCTGAATCAGAAGTTACACGAGCAGCCCTTGGTCCACAAGAGCAATAAGAACTCCCGGTAACATAAACAACAGTATCTGCTACAAAAACAGAGTTTGCTTCCGAACTATTTCCACCGATATTAGGTATATCAAGGGTATATACTGATGCATCTTTCCATAAGGAAGCCCTACCTGATGTTCCTGCAATAAAAACACCTGTAGTAGCTTTTGGAAAAGTAATAGCACTCGTATCTGAATTTTTTGTACAGGATGATAAAGTACACA
>CAIVCF010000235.1 GCA_903904335.1 uncultured Chitinophagaceae bacterium
ACTTAAAAACGGAACAATGTATTCCCTAACTTTGTTTTCACTGATAACTCCCACCGTTGTTATTTTTTGTTCAAATCTTTAACTACAGGGAGTTATCTTTTATTTTATCACCATCTCAAAAAGTTTAAACAACTTCATAATAAAAATGGAACAGAAACAGGAAACATTCTGTTATTAATCAGAACATATGCACCGCAAAGGTTTTAGATATTGCAAAACCTGATAAATAGCAGGAAATAATGGATACAGAAAAATTTTTGGCAGGTACGCCACATGAACCTATTTTTGCGACCCGAATAAAACGAACGGCCGGTTCGTCTATCGGCTAGGACAGCCCCCTTTCACGGGGCAAAGACGGGTTCGATTCCCGTACCGGCTACCAAACAATTTCGCTGAAAGTCCCGTTAACATTATGTTGATGGGATTTTTTTTGTCATGTAGTAACGTTTTAGTAACGGTTCAGACTAAATAAGCTCTTTTTTGGTACTCAAACAAACAATTACGTCTCTATTTTTTTACTCCTTTTGGTATGAAGGATCAAAACAAAGTATTCGCAGTCAGTTATCAAGTATGGGTTCAACTATGATTACGATACGACCATTCAGTAATGTTACCGTTGGTGGTGGTGCAAGATTAGGTTCAACCGGATTAAGAACATTAGTGGTAAAAGATGCAATTGCAATACAAGATCAATCAGAGTTTATTACCAATGTATCACCGGCAGTTTCTACAAGCGGACAAGCCATTAATGCATCATTAAATTGGCCAACTACTTTACAAGGTGTAAGTCCGGCATACTTAGATATTCGTGAGTGGAAATTAACTGCAGGCATTACATTTACGGATGATGATGTTGCCAGTGCAGCGAAAGTTTGTTTATTAGGGCAAACAGTGATCGCTAATATTTTTATCAATAGCGAAGATCCAATTGGCAAGATC
Organism: uncultured Chitinophagaceae bacterium; assembly: GCA_903904335.1. Lineage (GTDB taxonomy): Bacteria > Bacteroidota > Bacteroidia > Chitinophagales > Chitinophagaceae > CAIQDX01. Next base: position 940 of record CAIVCF010000235.1, read on the forward strand.
ATTCGGTTTAATAAAATCCCATTTAAAGTGATTGGTGTGTTAGAAAAAAAAGGAGAGAATACTTTTGGTCAAGATCAAGATGATATTATTCTTGCACCTTATACTACTGTTCAAAAAAGGATAATGGCCATTACTTGGATACAAAATATTTATGCTGCAGCAATAGATGAAAAAAGCTCTGATACAGCTTCGCAAGAAGTAACGGCAATTCTTCGATCCAATCATAAATTAAAATATACAGAAGATAATGATTTTACTGTTAGAACTCAAGCAGAGCTGATTAAAACAATGAGTTCTACGAGTTCTTTATTAACAGTTCTATTAACTGCTATTGCAGCAATATCACTACTGGTCGGCGGCATCGGCATCATGAACATTATGTATGTATCTGTGACAGAACGTACCAAAGAGATCGGTCTGCGTATGGCGATTGGTGCAAGAGGTGTTGATATTTTATTACAATTTTTAACTGAAGCAATATTGATCAGTATTACCGGAGGCCTTATTGGTGTTATATTGGGCATCAGTGCTGCTAAGTTGGTAACGATTTTTTTAGCATGGCCAACTCTTGTTACACAATCATCAGTTATATTATCTTTTGTGGTGTGCGCCATCACCGGTGTATTCTTTGGTTATTATCCTGCACAGAAAGCATCATTGCTTGATCCTATTGAGGCACTGAGATACGAATAAATTCATTTGCAAACGCAATGAAAAGTAAGAGTTCCCAAATTACTTTTCGGCTTTCACTTCAGTGTTGTCTATCTGCTTTTCATAAAAAAATATTTTAAATTCTCATTTCTTATATTATATTGAACAACAAAATAGACGTATGAGATTATTTATAACCTCTTTATGTTTTATACAAATACTTTTACTTGGTTGTATTCATGTATATGCGCAAAATGAATTGAGTGGAATTGTAAAAGACAAAAAAAATGGATTGGCCATATCGGGTGCCTATATTTATATAGCTGATTTGAAAACAGGCGCGATCTCTGATGACAAAGGATTTTACTCGATAAAAAATATTCCATCCGGATACTTTTTGGTAGAATCAGGCAGCATTGGATTTTCTCAGCAAACCGATCATATTTTAATTAACGGAAAAACAATAAAGCATTTTGAATTAAATATAGCAATCGACGAATTAAATGAAGTAATTGTAACCGGAGTTCCTTCTGCAATAAAAAAAAGGGAAAGCCCTGTCATCATCAGTTCATTAAATAATGTTGATTTATTACAAACAACCTCATCTAATATTATTGATGCCCTTCAAACAATCCCCGGTGTTTCACAAATAACGGAAGGTCCGGCAATTTCAAAACCGGTCATACGCGGTTTAGGTTATAATCGAGTTGTAGTGATCAACGATGGAATACGACAAGAAGGACAACAATGGGGTGATGAATTTGGAATTGAAATAGATGAGTTTACGGCTAACAAAATTGAGATCCTGAAAGGCCCATCCAGCTTGAGTTATGGCTCCGATGCGATGGCAGGTGTTATCAATATTTTATCCCAACCCACTCTAACTGAAGGAAAAATTCGAGGCAGTGTTTTAGCAAATTATCAAAGCAACAATGGCTTGTTAGCAACATCTCTGAATATGGCGGGAAATGAAAAAGGTTTTGTTTGGGATATACGATACTCCAATAAAATGGCACATGATTATCAAAACAAATACGATGGCTATGTTTGGAATTCAGGTTATGGCGAGAATGATTTTAAGACAATGATCGGATTGCATAAGAACTGGGGTTATTCGCATCTTACATTCAGTTATTTTGATCTGAAGCTGGGAATTATTGAAGGCTCAAGAGATAGCGCTACCGGCTTATTTACAACACACTATTTGGATAATAACAATAATGACAGTTTGGGAATTGCTCCTGCATCAGACTATAAAAAGTATAACAACTATCCTATTATTCATCAACATGTTCGTCATTACAAATTAGTATGGGACAACAATATCACAATGGGCAAAGGAAGATTGGCGCTAAAATTAGGATGGCAACAAAACTATCGTCAAGAAGCAAATGACATTACCCAAGGAGATATTTATAATAATTATTTCTTTTTAAGAACACTTAATTATGATCTGCAGTATGTTTTGGAAAATAAAAAAAATACACAATGGTCATTTGGCATAAACGGAATGCAACAATCTTCAGAAGATCGGGGAATCGTTTTTCTTGTACCCGAGTATAAACTTTTTGATATTGGAGCTTTTACAACTTTTAAAAAGTCTATCAACAAAATCACCATTAGTGGAGGAATCAGAATAGACAGTAGAAGATTAAATACAAGTAATTTATATGTTGATTCGAACGGAGTAAGATTACCCGCACCTGCTCCGGGAAGCATCAATCGGTTTACAGCTTTTCAAACTAATTTTTCAGGAATATCAGGAAGCATTGGTCTGGCTTATGATTTCACAAAAAATTTATATGGAAAACTAAATATTTCAAGAGGTTTTCGGGCGCCAAATATTGCAGAAGCCGGTTCGGATGGCATTCATGACGGAACACCCTTTTATGAAATTGGCGACCCAACTTTGAAAGCGGAGAGCAGCGTTCAATTGGATGCAACATTAGGAATGAATAATGAAGACATATCGGCGGAAATCAATCCTTTTGTTAATAAGATTAACAACTATATTTTTCCATCAAAATTACAAAGTGTGCATGGCGGTGATTCGTTGAGAGAAGATTTTACTTCAGGGTTACCTCCCGGAACAACATTTAAATATATTGCGGGTGATGCAATTCTTTCGGGTGGGGAAATCGTTTTGAATATTCACCCTCATTCTATGAGCTGGCTCAGTTTAAACAATAGTTTTTCATTCATCCGCGCCTTTCAATTAAACCAATCTGATTCTACAAAATATCTTCCGTATACACCACCACAGAAATTAGCATCCACACTTATTTTCAGTTACAGAAGAATAAATGATTATTTTAAAAATGTTTCCATCAGAATAGGAATTGAAAACTATTTTACACAGGATAAAATTTATTACAAGTTTGGTAATGAAACGATCACTCCCGGCTATACTTTGTTGAATGCAGGCTTTAATACTGATATTTACTCGAGTCGTAAAAACATCTTTTCCTTGTTCTTTGCTGTTAATAATCTGACTAATGTTGCTTATCAAAGCAATATGAGCCGATTAAAATATGGGGATGAAAATAATGTAACCGGAAGAATTGGGGTGTACAATATGGGAAGAAACTTTAGTCTTAAACTGATCATACCTATTAATATAAAAGAGTAAGACGCAAATAATAGGCCGTCTTACTCTTTTATAATTTATTATTTGATTTAATTATCCGATTTGATCTTATTTAAACCGATCACCGGCAATTGTTTATCATGAATTAATTTATTGAATGAAGTCAGATCATCATTCATGACTTTTTTCAACTTATTCAATTGTTCATCTGCCTGCGCTGACAAATCAGCAAATGCTTCTATCACTTGTTTAGAGGGCGGGTTATAACCACTAGCAGCAACATCATACAAACCGGCTATCTTATCATTCAACCGAATCGGGAAATTTAAAACATCCTGTCCGCTCTTTGATTTTGTTTGATACAAAGCTTCTTCGATTGTTGTGATCTGTTTATTGATTGAATCGGCCGCTTGTTTTATTTCTTTATTATTCTTTAGATCTACCCTTGCAGTGAAATCGGTTATTTGCGTTCTGATGGACCTGATATTTTTTATTGCTTTTTGTACTTCACTGAATTTATCTCTTATCTGCAATAACATACCAACCTGGTCGTCATAATCTTTTTCTGTCATTGCATAATTGGGATCACCTTTAATCACAAAAGAAACATCAACCGAATCTTTATCAAACCTGATTCTTGCGTGATACTTGCCGGGTGCCACTTTTGGGCCTTCCACATTCCCGTTCCATAATATCAAGCCATCTAATTTCTCTGCCGGTGGATACATCATATCCCAAACAAATTGATTCATCCCGGCATTAAACTCTAATTTATTATTTTCATCTTTCGCATCTTTTGTAAATGTTTTTATCAGCGAATTATTTTTATCAAATACACTGATCGAAACTTTTGAAGAATCGTTCGCAGCTTTCAACCAATAATTAATCACAACGCCATTTGGTGGATTCGCTCCTGCATTTTGCGGCATAGCACGACGCCCTCTTCTCCTGCCGCCACCTTCCATGCGGTAACTATCATTCACATCATATACAAACAAGTTTTTGTCGATGATGTTTTTATCGTATTGCTGAACAGGGGTTAGGTCATCGATCATCCAAAAAGCTCTGCCATGTGTTGCAACGATCAAATCATTTTCTTTAATTGTTAAATCGGCGATCTGAACGATCGGAAGATTTAATTGGAATTTTTTCCAATTTGCACCATCATCATAACTGATATACATGCCATATTCTGTTCCGGCATATAACAGGCCTGGTCTTTTTTTATCAGCACGAACAACTCTTGTAAAATGATTTTTATCAATGCCATTTGTAATTAGCGACCATGTTTTTCCATAATCTTCAGTCAAATAAATATAGGGTGTGTAATCATCCAATTTATATCTTGTTCCAACTATAAATGCTTTGCCTTTTTTGAAAGGATCGGTTTCAATGGTATTCCACATCACCCATTTCGGGCAATCTTTTGGTGTAACATTTTCCCAATTCCGGCCACCATCTTTACTCACATTCACCAAACCATCATCGCTTCCTGTCCACAATAGATCTTTTTCTAAAGACGATTCTGTTGCAGTAAAAATGGTGCAATAATATTCAACAGAAGTATTGTCTTTTGTTATTGGACCGCCACTGGGTGCTTGTTTTGTTTTATCGTTTGTGGTTAGATCAGGACTGATCATTTCCCATGATTGTCCTTCGTTCTCTGTTACGAACAAATGATTGCCGCAAGCATACAAACGCTTAGGATCATGTGGTGAAATGAAGATGGGAAAGTTCCATTGAAAACGAAATTTTTGCACATCAGCCCCTGCTCCCATGGGATTATCGGGCCAAACATTTATAGCACGATTCTCTCCTGTTTTATGATCGAGGCGAGATAAAAATCCGCCATAATTTCCACCATAAACAATATCGGGATTCAAAGGACTTGCCAAAACATAACCACTTTCTGCACCTGCTGTTGGCTGCCAATCATCTTGTGTAATGGCATTTCCGTAAGAACGGCTTTTAATTCTTACCGTGGTATTATCCTGTTGTGCACCCAATATGCGATAAGGAAAAGAATTATCAGTTGTTACACGATAAAATTGTGCCGTAGGTTGATTATAATAATTACTGAAATTAGCAGCCCCATCAAAACTTACTTGCGCACCGCCATCATCTGCAACGACCATTCTGTTACCATCTTCCGGATCAATCCACACATCATGATGATCGCCATGCGGTGTTGTATTGACAGATTGAAAAGTTTTGCCACCGTCTTTACTACGCATGAAATTTACATTCGGACAATAAACAATATTCTCATTTTTGGGATCAACATAAACCCTCGAATAATACCAAGCACGCTGACGAATATTATTATCGCTTGATTGTAATTCCCATGTTTCCCCACCATCATTACTTACAAACAAACCTCCTTTTACATTTTCAACCATTGCATACACTTTATCGGTATTACTTGCAGCGACGGTAACTGTAACAATGCCCCAAACGCCTTTTGGCAAACCTTTTTTAGAAGATATATTTGTCCAAGTTTCCCCGCCATCAACACTTTTCCATAAACCGCTTCCATCTCCTCCACTCTCCATGCTGTAAGGTGTTCTTATAACATGCCAGGTACCTGCATACAAAACAGATGGATTATTTGGTTCCATGATAATATCTGAACAACCTGTTTGTTCATTCACATATAAAACTTTATTCCATGTTTTACCGCCATCAATGGTTTTATAAATCCCACGTTCTTCATTCGGACCAAATAAATGTCCCATGGCTGCCACCCAAACAATATTTGAATTTGTTGGATGAACAATGATTTTTACAATATGCCTTGTATTTTTTAAGCCGATATTTTTCCAGCTTCTGCCCCCATCATCACTTCGCCACATACCACCCAAACCCTCGCTCACATTGCCTCGCATTGTCTCTTCTCCTTCACCCACATACAAAACACTTTCATCATTCGGTGCTACGGCAACAGCACCAATGCTTCCGCCAAAATATTTATCCGAAATATTTTTCCAGTTGTTACCACCATCATTCGTTTTCCAAACACCTCCATCAGCTGCGCCAAAATAAAAAGTGTTCTTATTTTTATAACTGCCCGCAACAGCAGCACTTCGCCCGCCACGAAAAGGACCCACTTCACGATAACTTACTTTTGAAAAAAGAATAGAATCGTAATTGATCTCTTTCGTTGGCTGAATTGCTTTTGCATTTTTTTTCTGTGCAAATGAGATCATTACGAATAAAACCAACGGCAATAAAATAATTTTATGTTTCATATTTTGATGATTATTTTTTATTGAGATTTTTTGATTCAAACTCTATCCATTTATTTTCTATCGATACAAAATCAAGATTTAATTTCTTCACGGCATTCATCATTTGTTCGGTTGGTGGCAAATCAGCTTCCTGTAGATCGTGAATTAATTTATCATATCCCGAAACCAATGAACCAAAACTTGCATCTTTATTTGAAGCATTTCTTCTTCTTGAAATATTTCCTGCAAATGCTGTTAATTGTTGATCTATATCTTTTGCGTCTGTATTTTTTTTGCGATATGCATTAATCTTATCCAGATATTCAGCAGCTTTAATTCTGTTTTTATACGAGGTCAAAGAATAATCATGTTGATCTTGTAAATCTTTCGTTGAAGTCTTTACACGAGGATCTTTTTTTACACTGAATGATTGCGTATAAGATTTTCCATTCACTGTTAAAACTGCAAAATAATTGCCCGGCATTACCCATGGGGATGTAAAATCGGGAGCCGTATTGCCAAACACTGCTGCTATGGGATAAGTGGGCGAAGTTTTAATTGGCGTATAATGCATATCCCATAGAAACCTGTGTGATCCTGCATTTGCTGATAATATTTGCTGCGGACGAATCCAATACAAAGGAATATTTACCGGAGGGATTTCATAAGGTTTATCATCGCTTCTGAACGTTCTGATCACATTATTTTTTTCATCTTTTATTTCAAGCGTGATTATATCTTTTGCATTTTCTTTTAAATAATAATCGATGATGGCACCGTCTGGAGGATTCTGTCCGCCCGGTTCTTCCTGAGGTAAAGGCGTATCAGGATTGGTATTCCATCTGATGCGCATTGCTGTTTGCGGTTTAAATAAAATTGCATCAGTTTTTGCAATTGTTTTTGTCAGTTGACGTAATGAACTGATATTATCTAAGATCCAAAACGAACGGCCATGTGTACCAACAACCAGATCATCATCTTTAATAACTAAATCACGAATAGAAGTGCATGGCATATTCAATTGCAAAGTTTGCCAATGTTCACCATCATCAAAAGAAACATACACTGCTCTTTCAGATCCGGCAAATAATAGGCCTTTGGTCATTGGATCTTCTTTCACAGAATTGATTGGATCTTCCGGCAAACCATTTACGATCTCTTTCCAAGTTTTGCCGGCATCATTTGTTTTATAAATATGCGGATGCATATCATCGCAACGAATCCTGTTCACTGCTGCATAAGCAATATTTGCATCGAAATGACTTGCTTCCATGATTGATATCTTACTCCATGATGTAATTGAATTTGGAGTAACATTCACCCAATTCTTACCACCATCTTTTGTTAATTGAATATAACCGTCATCAGTTCCACACCAAATGGTATTGATATCTTTTGGTGATGGTGCAATAGTATAGATCACACCGCGGCGTGGCATCTTTTTTAATTCATCAGTTGTATAAACACCAACGCTGGCGGGGATATCCCAAGATTCTCTTGTAAGATCAGGGCTGATGATTTGCCATGAATGTCCGGCATTATTTGTCTTGAATAAAACATTACCTGCAAAGAATAATGTTTTAGGATCGACAGGAGAAAATAATACGGGTGCTGTTCTTACAAAACGATATTTGCCACTGCTGATTGCTTCAGGTGCGATGTTCTGAACTTGTCCGGTCCTTTTATCATACTTTGTAATTTTTCCTCCATAAATAATATTCGGATCGAGAGGATCGGCAGCAGCATACCCATATTCTTCAACAGCAACAGGATGCCATTCACGAAAAGTAATTTGTCCATCATTGCCGCGAGATGCAATTCCTACTGAGCCACTTTCTTGTTGACCACCATATACATTATACGGAAAAGCATTATCAGTACTTACATGATAAAACTGAGCAGTAGGTTGGTTATACCATGATGAAAACGTTTCACCACCATTAACTGTTATAATCGCTCCCTGATCAGCAGCAATTAAAATAATATTTGAATTATCGGGATTGATCCAGATGCGATGATAATCATCACCACCGGGTGCACCGCGAAAATCTTTCCATGTATTGCCACCATCTTTCGATCTCCACACAACAACATTGGCAGTATAAACGATGTCTTCATTTTTTGGATCCACTTTTACTTCTGCAAAATCACTTCCACGTCCCCAATATCTTCCATCGTTACTGATGCTCTTCCAATTTTCTCCGCCATCATCACTGCGATACATTCCACCATAATTTCCGGCATCAACTGTTGCATACAATCTGTTTGGATCACTTGGTGCAATACAAAAACCTATTCTTCCCAAACCTTGTTTAACAGTTGGCAAACCATTGATCAATTTTTTCCAAGTATTTCCCCCGTCAATCGATTTATATAAGCCACTTTCAGCCCCATTCCATTCACCATTCTCCCATGGCCCCTGGCGACCGGCCCATAGATCAGCATAAATAATATTTGGATTCTTTGGATCGATGGAAACCTGCACTGCACCTGTATTTTCATCTTTATATAAAACTTTGTCCCATGTCTTTCCGCCATTGGTAGTGCGATAAATTCCACGTGTTTCATTAGGGCCGTAAGGATGACCTAAGACTGCAACAAACACTTTATTTTCATCAGTTGGATCAATGGCAATTCCGCCAATCTGTTGACCATCTTCCAATCCTAAATGAATCCATGTTTTACCTGCATCGGTTGATTTATACATTCCGTTTCCTACTGATAAATCCGGTCTTTGAATTCCTTCACCACTACCGACATAAACTGTATTTGGATTGGATGCTGCAACTGCTACATCACCAATCGAACCGGTTGATTGATCATCAAAAATCGGGAACCATGTTCGTCCATAATCGGTCGTCTTCCAAACCCCGCCATTGTTTACGCCAATATAAAAAACATTGGGTTGTTGCGGAACGCCGACTGCACCAACAGTTCTGCCGCCACGATGCGGACCGATCATTCTCCATTTGATGGCATTAAAATATCCCGGATCGATTTGAGCATACACAATCATTTGTAAAAAAAGGAAAGTAAAAAACAACGTGAGGGGTAAATTCTTTTTCATGGATCATCATTATCCAACAATATAAGCATTCTTTTAAAAAAAATTGAATTGGATGCAGAGAAAGAAAGACTACTTGGTTTTTGAGGACAAATGAAACTTATATCGGATCGCAAATGCAGCTATTAAGATGATTCCGCAGATTTCTGAAAGGATTTTTTCTGCATCTAACCAATCAGTTGGTCGGTCTTTTAATTCAGGATCCATCAATAATCCATGAACAATAAACAGAATACAGGTGGCATAAGAAACAAGATGAATATTTTTCCAAAGCCGGAAACTCATTTTTCTTTTGATTATTTTTTGAGTAGTGATCATCACGATGATCAAAGCAAATAATGACAAGCTGCCCAATAAAACAATATTCGATTGATGAGGAGCATGAAAAGGATATAGAATATCCATCCATCTGAATTTGGAAGAAGGGTCTATCGGAATCAACACTGCATGTAACAATACTGTTGCCAAAGCGATATAACCTGTATAATTATGCAGGTCATTGATGTTGATCGATACTATTTTTACAGGAAGCTTTTGCCACCATTTTTTGCTTTTATAAGCCGTACTTAACATCATTCCCAACAATACATTGAGAGTCAGTATCGCTGTCGCAATTAAACCTATTGTGCCGGACAATTCTATCGTTTGCATACAACTAAAAAATACGCATGAAAATAGTCATTCTTTTGAGAAAAAATCCTAAGTCTCCGTAAAAGAAATTATTGTGGTGAACACTTTAAAAAGAAAGGGGCCGCATATGAGCTGTGGCAACCTCACTCTAAGCAAGCTCACTTAATTGACCAGCCTTTATGCAAAAAATGGAAAAAAAATTACTGTAAAGCTAAATCGCTTCTATTGTGATATACTGTAAAGTAATATCAGTATTATCCTTCCCCACCTGTAAAGCTTTTTCAGTATAAGACACATCGGGTTAGAATTCATTTATTCTTTTAGATAAGCTACCTATAAGCTACCTATGAGCTACCTATAAGCCACCTATAAGCTACCTTTATAGGAGGTAGCTTATAGGTAGCTTATACCTTATTTATTAGTAACTTAAACTATGTTTATCTAAGCTTTTAATAGCTTTCAAGGCTGAATCAACCAGCTGTTGTTATCACCGAATGATCGTTTTATAAGTCCGTGCGGAATTGCTTAACCTTAATCAGGATTATATTCTTTCGAACTCATTCCTACTTACGCTATAATAAAAAAGAAAAGCCCTGAAACTATTAACTGCTTCAGGACTATTAATCCTTTGATGGAATAAAATGGAGGTGTTTCTAAAAAATATTCTATTTGATCTTAAAATTAACGGTTGAGCCGTTCCTGACTTCTTCGCCTGCGTGTGAAAGAAGCGTGTCGCCTTGATTGATTGAACCGAACACTTCAGTTCTTCCGTCTTCAGTCCTGCCTGTTTTTACAGGAATCCAAACAGATCTTTTATCCTGAACTTTTATTACATACACACCCTGAGTTGAATTCAATATCGCAGACACAGGCACTGCAAAAGCATTGCTGTTTGCTTTAAGGGGAATCGAAACTTCAGCGATCATTCCCGGCAATAATTTTTTATCTTCATTGATCACATCCATTTCAGCACGCTGCGAACGCAACTTAATATCTAATGCACCTGAAAGTCTTGACAACTTTGCTTTGAATTGCTGTCCAGTTAATGCGTTTACAGTAAAATCCACTTCACTTTGATTGGATAAATAAGCAGTATATGCTTCAGGTACACTTACTACTAATCGTAATTTCCTGTTTTCCTGCAGTGTAAAAATGGGAAGATCAGAGCCCTTACCGGATGGACCCACATAAGCACCTGCGCTTACATTTCGTGTTGTTACAACTCCTGAAAAAGGCGCACGTATCTGCAAGTATTCTTTTGTATCAACTATTTCACGATAAGCTGATCGAGCAGCTTCGAGTTGAGCAAAGTCTGACTTTTGTTTTGCATCAGCTTGATCCAGATCGTTACGGGATACTGTTCCCGGTGTTTTGCTGGTTTGCAATAACCGATCATAATTTGATTTGCTCGCTACATATATTGCTTCTTGGGATTTTAATTTTGATTCTGCTCCCGATAATTGCGCATTGATCTCAGGTGCTTCCAACTCTGCCAACAATTGACCTGCTTTCACTTCACTGCCCACATCAACATTTAATTTTTTAATAAAACTATTCACTTTGGCATAGAGATCTACCTGCTGATAAGCCATTAATTCACCCGGCACACGAAATGAAGTTGACAGATTGCTTTTGTTTAAAATAAATGCTTCAGGTGCAGCAATTGCAGTTGTGACTGCGGTTGCGCTTTTCTTTTCTATTTCCGAACTATCATTTTTGCAACTGCTCGCTGCAATCATAATCATTCCGAACAAAGCAGGTAAAAAAATATTTGCCCTAACAATTTTATGTATTGTATTGGGATGAATGAGTGCGTTATTTTGTCTTTGATTCATGTAACTGTTATTAATGAGTTGTAAGTTATTTGTGTTGATGTAATGAAGGAATGAAATGCACGCTCTCCTCATCTTCCGGGTCTAATGAAACATTTGCAGTTGATGCTTTGCCCATGCCCCATGCAAATGCCAGTGGCAAAATAAATAATGCTGCAAATGTGGATGCAACCAATCCGCCAATGACTGCTCTTCCTAATGGCGATGATTGATCGCCTGCTTCCCCTAATCCAAGTGCCATCGGAATCATTCCTACTACCATCGCAGCTGCTGTCATAACGATTGGCCGCAAACGCAATGCTGCCGCTTCTTTCGCTGATAGCATTGCATCTCCGTTATGCATTCTTATCTGCTCTGCATTGGTAATCAACAATACAGCATTTGAAATAGAAACACCAACCGACATGATCATCCCCATATACGATTGAAGGTTTAATGTAGAACCGCAAAGTGCTAACAAGATCAATGAGCCTAACAATACCGCAGGCACTGTTGCCAACACAATTGCTGAAACTTTGAAAGATTGGAAATTGGCAGCAAGCATTAAGAAGATCACAACTATAGCCACCAGCAATCCGCTTTGCAAACTATCCAATGTTTCATTCAAGGTACTGCTCATACCTATCAACTGCACATTCAATCCACGAGGTAACTGACCCAATGCGGCAATGGCTTTATTCACATCGCTGGAGGCAGCACCGAGATCCTTTTTATATAAGTTAGCTGTTACCGTAAGCATGGGCATTGCTCCAAGATTATCGATCTCACCATAAGTTGAATCGATGGAAAGAGTTGCAACATCGCCCAATAAAGGGCGAGGTGAATTTTTTAATAAAGGGATCTCACCGATATCATCCCTGGTTTTCATTTTATTTTCCGGCACTTCTACCTGAACACTGTATGTATAACCTCCCTTTTCATCGGTCCAAGTATTTTTCTCTGTATAACGTGATGATGAGGTAGAAGCAATCAATGATCTCGACACATCCGTTATATCAACACCCAACTGTGCTGCTCTGATACGGTCTATATTAATATCGATCGAAGGATAATTGATAGATTGCCCAATTTGTACATCTCGTAAATAAGAGATCTTTCCAAGTTCATTCACTAATTTTTTGGCATAAGATTCATTGAGTTTTTTATCACGGCCTGTAAACCTTACTTCCACCGGAGTCGGAGATCCCTGACTTAAAATTTTATCAGTCAATTCAATTGGTTCAAAAGAAAGTTTGATTTTATTATCAATTGATTTTGCTTTTTCACGAATCTTATCTTTCAATTCATCCAAATCAAATTTCACTCCTTCCTTCAAAGCAATTTGCAATGCAGCTTCATGAGGACCAGCCATCCATAAAAAGATAGGGCTTACAGAAAATAATTGCGGATGCATGCCAACATAAGCTGAAGTAATAGATACATTTTCTTTTCCTACAATTTTATTAATGCTATCCAGCAGTTGTAATGTGGTTGCCTCAGTATGCTCGATACGTGTACCATCAGGCAATCGCATCCTCACCTGAAACTGACTACCGTTAACTTTTGGCAACACATCGCGTCCTATATTGACAATAAACCATGCAGCCAATAAACAAATTATAATAATATATGAAGTAACAATAGGTTTACGGTAAGGCATCATTCTTCCGATGAATTTCAAATAACGTGCTCTTACTCTTTCAAACCGGCTCATCTTATCTTCACTGATATTTTTTTCTATCAAAGCTGCTTTCTGGCTCCATGTATCCTCTTCACTATCTGAATTCAAACCTGCCGCACTAAACTCTTCTGCATCTGTCATTTCTTTGCCATCCGATTTTTGATGATGTTTTACTTTCATGATCCAGTTAGCCATCACAGGTACAAAGGTTTGTGCCAACAAATAAGAAAAGACCATACTAAAACCGATGGCCAATGCCAGTGGAAGAAATAATGAACCGGGAATACCACCCATGGTAAATGCCGGAGCAAATACCGCAAGGATACAAAAAAGAATAAGCAGTTTAGGAAATGCAATTTCTTTACAGGCATCCCATACAGCCAAAGCTTTTGGTTTACCCATGTCTAAATGTTGATGGATATTTTCAATCGTCACAGTACTTTCATCCACCAATATCCCGATGGCCAATGCCAATCCGCTTAAGGTCATGATATTGATGGTCTGTCCGAACATATCTAAAAAAAGTACAGAAGAAATAATGGAAGTCGGTATTGTCAAAATAACGATCAATGCACCCCTCAGGTCGCCTAAAAAAAGTATGACCATCAATCCTGTCAATATAGCACCGATAGCACCTTCACTCAACAAACTTTTTACTGAATTGATTACATAAGTTGATTGATCAAATTCATAACTCAATTTTACATCCTCCGGCAATTGCGATTGCATTCGAGGAATTGCTTTCTTCAGATTCTGCACTACTTCCCATGTTGATGCATCTGCACTTTTTGCTATACTCAAGTAAACAGAACGACGCCCGTTCACCAATGCATATCCCGAAGTGATGTCAGCACCATCTTCAACAGTGGCAACATCTTTTAAATACAAATTCTGAACACCTCCTTTAAAAAGCGGAATATTCTCAAAGTCTTTGATATTTTTAATAGTTGTATTGGCAGGTGTTATATAATTTTTATCACCGATGCGAACATTGCCCGAAGGAGTTGGTTGATTGTTGACACGCATGGCTTCTACCAATTGATCGGGTGTCATATTATGCAAACGCAATAATTCAGGATCTGCTTTAATCACAACCGTTCTGATGTTTCCGCCAAAAGGCGGAGAAGAAACCAAACCCGGAATAGATGTAAAAGATGAACGAACATAAATGTTTGCCATGTCGAGCAATTCGTTATTGGTACGTTTATCACTGCTTAATACCAACTGACCAACGGGTAGTGTTGAAGCATCGAAACGTATAATGAACGGCGGATTGGAGCCGGGCGGAAAACCGGCTTGTGCACGGTTTCCGAAAGCACTTACTTCAGCCGCAGCCTGCGCCATATTGGTACCGGGATAAAAATTGATTTTCATTAAGGTCAATCCCTGAATATTTTTTGTTTCAATGCTTTTTATTCCGTTTACAAAAAGAAAAATATTGATGTATTGTTTAGCGAAGAAAGATTCCATCTGTGCCGGTGTATATCCGCCGAAAGGATGCGAGATATAAATAACGGGCATATCTAATTTAGGGAAGATGTCGATCTTGATATTATTCACCGCTTTTATTCCGAAGAAAAAAAGCCCGGCTGCCAATACCAGAATGGAAATGGGTTTACGTAATGCAAAACGGATCAGGTTCATAAAACTATTTAAAAATGATGCGTACCGATGATAAAAATTAAGGCAACTGACTTTCGAACAAACTAAAATCCCCTGCTGCTGCTGCTTTCAACAATAATGCCTGCCAAACATTATTGTTCGCGATATCTCTGTCTGTCTCTGCTCTCGTTAACGTGTACAATGCTTGTGTAACATCTATCAAATTGGTTAATCCGTTTTGATAGAGTACAGATTTTTGAACATAAGCATCTGTTGCAGCTTTCACTTGAACAGGTGCTTCATGATAATTTGCCAATGCATTTTTAATTTTTGATTCTGAAAGTTGTAATTGTGTTTTTATTTGCTCACTGATCAAACCATATTCTTCCTGCAAACCTTTACTAATGATGTTTTGTGCTCTCACTTGTTGAGATACTCTGTAAGGCTGTGTTATATTCCATGTAAAACCAACACCCAATAAATAATTGGTTCTTGTGGGAGAAATACCTGTCCAGTAATTCTTAGTGAAATCAGATGGATTTGTTGCATAGTCACTGTTAAAGCCGGAGCCCCTTCCCTGCAAAACACCCACTACTGTAAAAGCAGGATAATACGCTGTTTTATAATAACGGGATTGTTCATCACTTACATTAATTCTGCTTTGATAATATTGCAGTAAAGGATGTTTATCAACAACTATCGTATCCTGCAAAATGGCCGGTATGCGGGATACAAAAAAGCTGTCTAAAATATAATGCTGAGCAGATACCCCCAATAACTGTGTTAATTGTGCTGACTGTTCTTCTTCAAAATCTTTGGCTTTGATCAATAAAATTTTTGCTGCTGAATATTCTGCATTTGCCTGAGAAGAATCAACGCCTGCTATCAATCCATTGATGGCTCTGATCATAACAAGCCGCCTGAAAGTGTCTGCCCTTTCCAAATTATTTTCATAAGAATGCGTTATTTGTTTTGCAGCCAATAAATTCAAATAAGCAGCGGTCAGTTTTATTTTGTGTTGAAAAATTTCTTGTTGCCAGTCTTTAGTATCGCGTATGGCAATGGCTTGCGCAGATTTCACTTTTTCTCTGGCTTTACCAAATGCATAAAAATCCCAATTAATATTGGTAAGGTATAAAGCGCCGAATGCTGCATTATTATTTTGCTGACTGAATACCGGTCCTGCTGAAGCAACACCTAATCCGCTAAACCCATACAATGGTCCGTTTTGTCCGTTCACCGTTCCATAAACCTGCTGCGCACCGAAATTTATATTAGGGAGGTTTTCACGTTTGGCTTGTTCAACTGAAAGTGTTGAAGCAGCTGCGTATTGCGCTTTAGCTTTTATGGTTCCGTAATTCTCAATTCCGATTGCGATTGCATTCTTTAGTGTAAGCGTTTTTTGCGCAAACGAATTAAAAGAAATGAAAGTAGATACTAAAACACTAAGTAGAACACATTTATTAAACATGCAAATTATTTTTTCAGTTTTTAATTCGCAATGAATACTATCATTATTGCAAATAAAATAAAGGGCTAAAATATCGAAGTTTTAGCTATGCAAATTTGCATTTTCGGTAAATAATCGGAAAAGTTTCCTTCGAAAAGATCAATCGTATTCCTCTTCGAGCTTAGATGCTACTTTGAATTGAGTGTTCCGGGAGATAAGTCAAAGCTTAAAAAACAAGCCCCTATTGTTTTTTATCACAAAATGTTATTTTAATTAAGAAGATCATTTCATCGAAAGAAAATAATTTTCTTTGCATTGTTTGTTCTAATAAGTTTTATCGCCCGTTAAAACAGCGGTACTGTTATTTGCATATTTATATTTTGCAAAATATTTTGCATAGATAGCCATTTGAGGTTGATCTTGTCCATCTTCGGGTTCGATAGAAAGGGAATAATTTTTCCACCAGGGACCTGCAGCCCAATAAGTGCCACTGATATTATTTTTATCAAGATAATTCAAAAAATTCTCCAGTACTATTAACCATCTGCTGTCTGTCTTAGGCACACCGAATTCTCCCACAAAACCATAAAATTTATTTTTCAGTAACCAGTCAACAAAAGGCTTTACTTTTTGAATACCGGTATAAGGATTTACATTATTGTGATCGAAATCTCGCTGATACTTGCCCGAATTATCATAATCAAAATAACAATGAGCGTTAAAGATGATTTTGGAAGATGGATCTTTCAGGTATTTCAGTTCATCATTAAATCTTACCCAACAACTTGCAGTACTGTACTGATCCCCTTCCACCATGATTGGGTTTTGCCAGTCACTCTGCCTTATTCCTTCGATCCCTGCCTGTGCAATTTTACTCCATGGCATAAACAACATATCATGCGGTTCATTCATGAGATCATAGGCATATATATTTCCACTGCCTTTTAATTCCTGTGCGATTTTCTGCCAAACATCTTTGAAATATGCGACAGGTAATTGCGGGCTTCCGATAATAAGTTCCTTATTGCCTCTGATATACCTTCCGAAATTGTGCAGGTTAATGATGACGCTGATCCCTTCTTTATGACAATTGTTAAGAAAAGATTTTATCTCTTTCATTTCAACAGCATCCAACGGGCCACCTATTTCTTTTTGTATCCTTTCCCAGCGAATGGGTAATTGAACGACATGAATACCTTTTTGGCTAAAATATTTTATTTCATCTGCTGTTGGATAGGTATAATTGGTATTTAATTTTCCGGGAAGATTATCGATGCCGAATTCTGCACCACATAAGGAGACACCGAAATCTGTGGTCATGATCTGACACATAATATTACCTGTACTTAATAAGCAAAGCAGAAAACAAGTGAGGAAAGGTTTTACACTGGTCTGAATAGTTTTCATTTTTGAAAAAATTTAGCTTCTTTCAATACAGAAAAAAGAAAATGCAATCTTCCCTTTCTCTGTGATCAAATGGCTGGATTTATCATTATTGTCATGAAGACAAATAGATAAGATAATTTCATACTATTAATTAATAATATGAATCTTCTTAGCTATTTGTGAGAAAACCGGGATTTTCAAAAAAGGATGCAAATACACTGTTTGTCTGAATGCTGAATCAGCACCCGAACAGCTACTTGGCTGATGGACTTAGAATAGTCTTACCACAGGAATTAGGTGTAATAGGAAAAGATTTTGCAGATTTAGATAGGATATTAGGTAAGCAAGCCGAAATACAACTTCAAAAGATATTTTAAAAAAACCTTGTTCTGCAAGGCAAACTCAACGTGACTGAAAACGTAAAACAGACATTCATTTCAGTTCACCTTCATAAAAAAATCAAAAAAGCAAATGAATGTATGCCTTTTTTGTGTAATACAGCCTTAAAAAACGCTGAAAATCGAATATTTCTTGGTCGCACATTTGGTTTTGGTTTATTTAGATCAAAGCCTCAGAAAAAAAGTTTCCTCAATTGTAGCTATCGGCATTTTTTCAAAGATTTGAATTTCCCCTTTTTTAAGTATTCGTTGAAAAAGTTGGTAGTTGTTAATTAAAATTTATCTTTGTTAACCATTTGGTTAAATTATATGGTTAAGAAGAAAGATCAAACGACCGAAGAGAAGATCCTTGCTGCAGCCAAACAAGTCTTTGTAAAGAAAGGAATGACAGGCGCCAGAATGCAGGATATTGCAGATACAGCCGGCATCAACAAAGCATTGCTTCACTATTATTTCAGAAGCAAAGAAAAATTGTTTGAAGTGATCTTTAAGGAAGCAGCCACAAGACTATTTCCGAAAATAAATGAGATATTGAATTCCGATCTGCCTTTGTTTGACAAGATCCATCAATTCACACACGATTATGTGGAAATGGTGATCGAAACCCCTTACCTGCCACTGTTTGTATTGAATGAGATCAATAAACAACCACATGAATTCGGTAAGAAGATGTTTGGCAAAAATCGTCCCCCTGTTCACAAATTAGCAGAACAAATTGAAAAAGAGAGTAAAAAAGGGCTGATCAAATCTGTTAGCGCACCACAACTCATCATCAACATGATGTCTATGTGCATCTTCCCATTTGTGGGTAAACCCATGATACAATTAGTGATGAATATTGATGATTTACAATTCAGGGAAATGATGGAACAAAGAAAAAAACTGATTGCCGATTTTATTATCGCATCCATTAAAAAATAAAAAATTTATGTTACAATTAATTGTTTGGTTTCGGTTACGGATTGTAAAAGTTTTCATGATGCTAGCTGCACTGATGCCGGTACTTAGTTTGTTCGCCCAACAACCATCACATCTTTCTATCGAAGAAGTGTATCAGCTTGCCAGAAAAAATTACCCTTTGATCAAACAAAGAAACCTGATCAGCAAAACAAAAGAATACTCTGTTTCCAATGCATCAAAAGGTTATTTGCCAACTTTTTCGGTGAATGGTCAGGCAACTTACCAATCGGATGTAACCAATTTCCCTTTTCAAATTCCCATTCCCGGTTTTTCACTTCCTCAATACAGCAAAGACCAGTATAAAATATATGCACAGGTTGATCAGGTAATTTATGATGGTGGTGTGCTGAAAAATCAAAAACAAACCGCTGAAACGAATGAGATCATCCAACAACAAAATCTGGAAGTGGAATTATATGCATTGTACGATCGTGTAAATCAAATATTCTTCGGCGCATTGCTGATGAATGAACAATTGAAACAAAATGATCTGTTTAAGAAAGATTTGCAAAACGGGATTGATAAAACTAAAGCCCTTGTGGCAAATGGAATGGCGTATAGAAGCAGTGTAGATGAATTATCTGCACAACTTTTACAAACTGAGCAATCAAGAATAGAATTAATATCTGCAAAAAAAGCATACCTGGATATGTTGAGCCTGTTCATCCATGCCCCTATCGATGAAAGTACGATCTTGGAAAAGCCTCCTGTACCAACGCTTACAGATAATATTAACCGTCCCGAATTATTATTTTATGATTATCAAAAAAGGACTTATGATTTACAGGATCAATTGTTAAAATCACAGCTTCGTCCTAAATTCAATTTTTTTGTTCAGGGTGGGTATGGACGTCCCGGATTAAATATGCTCAGCAATGATTTTGCATTATATGCGTTGGGAGGTATAAGACTGAACTGGAATCTCGGCAGTCTCTACACTTTTAAAAACCAACAACAGCTGTTAGACATCAACAAAAAAACAATTGATGTGCAGAAAGAAACATTTTTATTCAATATCAACCTTACACAAAAACAACAGAATGCAGAACTTGCAAAATATTTTGAACTCCTCAAGAAAGATGGCGATATTATTTCGCTTCGCGAATCTGTAAAAAATGCGGCTGCAGCTCAGTTAGAAAACGGTGTTCTTAGTGCGCATGACTATATCACACAAGTGACCGCTGAAGATCATGCAAGGCAAAACCTTATTCTTCATAATATAGAATTGCTGCAATCGCAATACAATTATCAGAATACAACAGGAAATATCAAAAAACAATAATTAAAAAAATAAAATTAATACCAATGAAAATTCGGATACTCTTATACTTAAGTATGCTGTCTGCTGTGATCACAGGATGTAATTTAAACAACCAGCAATCTGATGCATCGGGAACATTTGAAGTGGATGAAGTGATTGTTTCATCTGAAGTGCCCGGTAAAATATTATCGCTCAATTTGGAAGAAGGTTCTGTTCTTGCAAAAGACAGTATCGTGGGAATGATCGATTCTGTTCCGTTTGAATTACAGAAAGCGCAAGTTGAAGCCACTATCGGTGCATTACAGCAAAAAACAATGGATGTAAAACCGCAGATCAAATTATTACAAGATCAGATCTTGGTGCAAAAGGCACAATTGAATAATGCATTGTATGAAAAGTCCCGAATAGAAAGATTGATCAAAGCAGATGCTGCCACAACAAAACAATTGGATGATTACAACACACAGATCGATGTACTGCAAAAACAAATTGCCGTTACCGAGCAACAAATAAAAGTGCAGGAAACAACAACCGGTACACAGAACAGCTCTGTATTAAGTGAATCTAAACCGCTGCACAGATCTGTTGCACAAATCGAGGATCAATTAAAACGTACCAATATCAAGAATCCTGTTGCAGGAACAGTGCTGACCAAATATGCAATGGCAGGAGAAGTTACAGCAGCGGGCAAAGCATTATATAAAATTGCTGATGTATCTGTAATTACTTTAAGAGCCTATATTACCGGAACACAGTTATCTCAAATTAAATTGAATCAGCAGGTAAAAGTATTGGTTGACAGCAATGCCAATAAATTCAGAGAATACCCGGGTGTGATAACATGGATATCGGATAAAGCTGAATTCACTCCCAAAACAATTCAAACAAAAGATGAAAGAGCCAATCTTGTATATGCCATCAAGATACATGTAAAGAATGATGGTTTATTAAAGATCGGAATGTATGGCGAAGTAAAATTCAATTAAAGGAATATGCAGTCGATCACCGCAGATAATATCGTCAAAACCTATCGCGTTAAAAAAACGGTAGTGGAAGCATTAAAAGGAATTTCATTTTCTGTTGAGCAAGGAGAAATCTTTGGCATCATCGGTCCTGATGGTGCCGGTAAAACATCATTATTCAGAATACTCACAACATTATTGTTGGCAGACAGTGGCATTGCTTCTGTTGATGGCTTTGACGTGGTGAAAGATTATAAAGAAATACGCAATCGTGTTGGATACATGCCGGGAAAATTTTCATTGTATCAGGATCTCTCTGTTCAGGAAAATCTGGAATTTTTTGCAACAATTTTCAATACCTCAATCGAAGAAAATTATGATCTGGTAAAAGAGATCTATCAACAGATCGAACCTTTTAAAACAAGAAAGGCAGGGCAATTATCAGGTGGCATGAAACAGAAGCTGGCATTGTGTTGTGCACTGATACATAAACCAACCGTTTTATTTTTAGATGAACCTACAACAGGTGTGGATGCGGTATCGAGAAAAGAATTTTGGGAAATGTTGCATCAATTAAAATTACAGGGAATTACCATACTTGTTTCAACGCCGTACATGGATGAAGCCGGTTTATGCGATCGTGTTGCATTGATTCAAAAAGGTGAGATATTATCTATCAATGCACCCAAAGGTATCACAAGTCAATTCGGTAAACCGCTTTGGTCGGTTAAAGCAAATGAAATGTTCCGTTTGATGAATGCTATCAAAGAAGATGCAGATGTGGAAAGTTGTTATCCATTCGGGCAATATCACCATGTGGTTTTTACATCTCAGGAAAACGTAAAAGAGAAATTAGAACAGATTGCTCGTAATGGGAATTTTACAGATTTTGAAACTCATTTGATTGAGCCAAATATAGAAGATTGTTTTATGGCATTGATGAAAGAATAAATTATGCAAAACGAAAAAGTAATTACTGCAAAAGAATTAACGAAACGGTTTGGTGATTTTACGGCCGTTGATAAAATCTCTTTTGAAGTGGAGAAAGGAGAAATCTTTGGATTCCTCGGTGCCAACGGTGCAGGTAAAACAACAGCGATGCGTATGTTATGCGGATTATCCATGCCAACATCAGGATTGGCAACTGTTGCGGGTTTCGACGTATACAAACAAAATGAACTGATCAAAAAGAATATCGGTTATATGAGTCAGAAATTTTCATTGTATGAGGATCTGACCATTCGTGAGAACATAAAATTTTATGCAGGAATATATGGATTGAGTGATGTACGTATCAAAGAAAAAACAGCCATGCTATTGAAAGAACTGCACATGCAGGGCGAAGAAAAAACATTAGTACGTGCATTACCGCTTGGCTGGAAACAGAAGCTTGCATTTTCAATTGCCATAGTGCACGATCCTGCCATTGTTTTTTTAGATGAACCAACCGGTGGTGTTGATCCGATCACCAGAAGAGAATTCTGGACATTGATTTATAAAGCATCAGAAAAAGGGATCACTGTTTTTGTAACAACACATTATATGGATGAAGCTGAATATTGTAATCGCGTTTCAATCATGGTCGATGGAAGAATTGATGCATTGGAGTCTCCTGCCAATCTGATGAAAAATTATTCAGCAAAATCAATGGACGATGTGTTTTTACAATTGGCAAGAAAAGCAGTAAGAACTGAATAGCTATAAGCCTTTAGCCGATAGCTATCAGCAGGAAAAAATGAGTTAATTAAATGCTGATATCATAAAAATTATAAAATGAAAAACTTTAAAGAACTAATAATTTGGAAAAATGGAATTGAATTGGTGAAAGGTATTTATAAGATTTCAAAGAAACTTCCAGTTGAAGAAAAATATGGATTAGTGAGTCAACTAACCAGAGCAGCAGTTTCAATTCCTGCTAATATAGCTGAAGGCAGCAGTAGAAACAGTGATAAGGATTATGCCAGATTTATTCAAATTGCATTAGGATCTGCATTTGAAACACAAACCTATTTAGTGCTGATAAAAGAAATGAATTGGATTAAAATTGAAGAACTCGAAAACATTGAGACTCTTTTAGAAGAGGAAATTAAAATGCTTCATTCATTTATAAATAAATTAAACAGCTACCAGTCAAAAGCTAATAGCTAAAAGCTATATAATGAAACAATTTTTAATTTTTGTAAAAAAAGAATGGTTGCATATCTGGAGAGATAAACGCACTTTGTTTATCCTGATATTTATGCCTGTAGTGCAGATATTATTATATGGATTTGCACTTACAAACGAAGTGAAGAATGCAAAGATTGCCATATTTGATCAATCGAAAGACCAAGCCACAATAGCCATTTCTGATGAGATAGCAGCAAGCCGTTATTTTAATCTGATCAAAAACATTCACTCTTATAAAGATATTGAAGCAACATTTCGTGAAGGGAAAATCAGGTTGGCTGTGATTTTCCCGCTTGGATTCCGAAATGACCTTCTGCATACCAATCATGCACAGGTGCAATTGATAGCTGATGCTACCGATCCCAACACGGCCAATATGCTTACCAATTATGCAACATCGATCATTAATGATTATCAGCAATCCATCACACAAAATCAACAATTACCTTACACGATCAAAACACAGGTTCGTATGTTGTATAACCCCGAATTGAAAGGGGCGTATAGTTTTGTTCCCGGTGTAATGGCATTGGTGCTGATGCTGGTTTGTGCAATGATGACATCCATCTCCATTGTTCGTGAAAAAGAAATCGGCACCATGGAAGTCATTCTTGTTTCTCCGCTAAAACCATTCAGGATCATTATCGCAAAAACAATCCCTTATTTGATGGTTTCCATGCTCAACATTACAAGTATATTATTATTAAGTGTGTATGTATTGGATGTGCCCATCGTTGGAAGTTTATGGTTATTGATCATAGAAAGTATTTTATTCACGATCACGTCACTTTCTGTTGGAATATTAATTTCCAATTCTGCAAAAACACAGCAAACCGCACAGTTCACATCTTTGATGAGTTTGTTTCTTCCCACTTTATTATTTAGTGGATTTCTATTTCCGATTGAAAATATGCCGGTTCCATTACAGGTTATCTCAAATATAGTACCTGCAAAATGGTTTTATATTATTGTAAAATCAGTGATGATCAAAGGACTCGGGTTTAGTGCCATTTGGAAGGAGACATTGATATTAATTGGAATGACAATGGTATTATTGGGCATCAGCATTAAGAACTTTAAAATCAGGCTGGCATGAGAGTATTGAAATTTTTATTGCAAAAAGAGCTTCGCCAGATATTTCGCGATAAAGCAATCATCAGGGTTTTATTTGTGATGCCGATGATACAATTACTGATATTACCATTGGCTGCTGATTACGAAATCAAGAATATCAATTTGGGTGTTGTGGATCATGATCATTCAGAATATTCACGCAAACTCGTTAATAAAATTATTTCATCCGGTTATTTTAGATTGAGAGATTATAGTCCTTCATTTCAAACAGGATTACATGCCATTGAAAAAGATAAGACCGATCTGATACTTGAAATACCTGCTCATTTTGAACGAGACCTTGTCAAAGAAAATGAAGCCACTTTATTTGTGGCAGTGAATGCGATCAATGGTGTAAAAGCAGGACTGGGCGGCGCTTACATTCAAGGCATCATTCAGGGTTACAATCAGGATGTACGGATGCAATGGATTCAATTTCCGCGTATCAACCCGCAACCTACGATTGAAGTTACTTTTTCTGACTGGTTCAATCCCAATATGAATTACCGTGTTTTCATGGTGCCGGGCATACTGGTCATGCTGGTAACAATCATCGGTTCTTCTTTTGCATCCAATAATATTGTTCGTGAAAAAGAAATGGGTACAATTGAACAAATCAATGTGAGTCCCATAAAAAAATGGCAATTCATTTTAGGTAAACTCATCCCCTTCTGGATGCTTGCTTTGGTAGTACTAACTTTTGGGTTAACCATTGCAAGATTAGTATATGGCATTGTACCGCTTGGACATTATATCACTATTTACATTTTTGCCTCAATTTATCTGCTTGCTATTTTAGGATTAGGATTATTATTATCAACCTATGCGCAAACACAACAGCAATCGATGTTGATTTCATTTTTTATCACAATGATCTTTAATTTACTAAGCGGATTGTTTACTCCTATTGAAAGCATGCCTGCATGGGCGCAGATGATAACTAGGTTCAATCCGGTTTCTTATTTTATAGAGGTGATGCGCATGGTTGTGTTGAAAGGAAGCGGAATTGTGGATATCAGATACCATATTTTTGCCATGATCGGGTTCGCTCTGTTTTTCAACACCTGGGCAATTTTAAATTACCGGAAAAGATCAGGATAAGGTTTTAGAAACGCTTTCAATAAACCAATTACGCTTTTAATTATTACTGTATATCAGTTCTTCCCGTTTTCGAAAGGGAAAAATTTTGTCGATAATTTTTATAGACTATATTTGTACACCAAATTTATAGACAATTACTGATAATGCTTTTTAGTTTCTCCATAAAGTGTATGCATACATGTTGTTGCTGTTAATAACAAGCAGTAAAGGGATTTACTATGTTTATTCTCTGACATTCCGGCTTTACAATTACAATGAAAATGACACATACACAACAATTATTCACCACTTAATTATCAAAGCAGCTTCTGCAAAAAAAATATTGCTAAAGGGTTGTGTTGGAGTATTGATGCTTCAATAAAAAATATAGAAAACAAATAACATGGAACAACAAGCATTTATTAAGCAATTATTTATACAGAACTCAAAAGCCTTTTCAACATTTCCTGATAAGGAATTGGCAGAGGAATTCATTGATCAGTTATTTGATTTCTTATTTCTTCCAAAAACAGTAAAGCATAAACAACCCGCCGATCTTGAAAAAGAATTCGAATCATTGAAAAGCCATTTCGCCAGTCTGGTATTCGATATATTATCGTATGGAGATAAAACACAGATCGTGACCGATCAATTTTTTGAAGCCGTACCTGACATCTACTATAAACTGATAAAAGATGCAGAAACAATTCTGCAATTCGATCCTGCTGCAAAATCAGTGGAAGAAGTATTGGTTGCCTATCCCGGTTTTTATGCTACAGCCATCTATCGTTTATCGCATCAATTATATCAGCAAGGGGTAAAAATACTACCGAGACTGTTTACTGAATATGCACATAGCAAAACAGGTATTGATATCCATCCAGGCGCAACAATCGGTGAAACATTTTTTATTGATCATGGAACAGGAATCGTGATCGGTGAAACAACAATTATTGGCAATAACGTAAAAATATATCAGGGTGTAACATTGGGGGCATTGAATGTTTCAAAAGAGAAGGCAAAAACCAAACGCCATCCAACCATTGAAGATAATGTGATCATTTATTCAGGCGCAACAATTTTAGGCGGAGATACAGTGATCGGACATGATAGTGTGATAGGTGGAAATGTTTGGCTCACTTACAGTGTGTTTCCCAATTCCATTATTTATCATAAAAGTGAAGTAGCTATAAAGGATAAATTTCCGGCCACGGAGGCTTTGAATTTTGTGATCTGATGAGAATAGAACAGAACGTACAAGTGTGCGACGCAACAGGTGACAACATGAAATACAAAAGCCGGCAACAAAAAAATGAACCCGTAAACACATATAAAATATGAAAGCAAAAAACATTTTAGAAACGATCGGTAACACACCGCATGTGCGAATCAATCATTTGTATGGAAATGATCATGAAGTGTGGATCAAATTAGAAAAAAATAACCCCGGTGCAAGTATCAAAGATCGTATCGCATTGGCGATGATCGAAGATGCTGAACAAAAAGGGATATTAAAAAGTGGCAGCATCATCATTGAGCCAACATCGGGTAATACCGGAATTGGCTTGGCATTGGTAGCTGCAGTGAAAGGTTATAAAATAATTTTAGTGATGCCCGAAAGTATGAGCATTGAACGCAGAAGATTAATGTCATTGTACGGTGCTGAATTTGTTTTAACACCACGTGAAAAAGGAATGAAAGGTGCGATAGAAAAAGCAAAAGAATTGGTTGCTGAAACGCCTAATGCATGGTTGCCGCAACAATTCGACAATCCTGCCAATACAGAGATACACAGAAAAACAACAGCACAGGAAATACTGAAAGATTTTCCTGACGGATTGGATTACGTAATTACAGGTGTTGGAACAGGCGGACATATCACCGGTGTTGCGGAAGTATTGAAAATAAAATTTCCTAAGCTGAAAGTATTTGCAGTTGAACCGGAATTATCGCCTGTATTAAGTGGCGGAGCACCCGGCCCACATCCATTACAGGGCATTGGAGCGGGATTTGTTCCATCTATTTTAAATACAAAGATTTTAGATGGCATTATTCAGGTTAGCAAAGAAGAAGCATTTGATTATGCGCAAAGATTGGCAAAAGAAGAAGGAATTTTAGCCGGTATTTCTACAGGTGCTTCTTTGGCCGCAGTTGCAAAGAAACTACCTGAGATTCCGAAAGGATCAAAAGTGCTGACATTCAATTACGATACCGGCGAAAGATATTTATCTATCGAAGGACTATATTAATTATATAAAAAGAGACTGAATAATTCAGTCTCTTTTATTTGCATGCTTTCATAGGTTAATTAAAAAAAACTCAGTGCATTTTGGTATAACTGCACCAATTAGAAACATTTTCTACATTTTTTATGCCGCTTCATGAGCAGCAATATCT
>CAIVCF010000236.1 GCA_903904335.1 uncultured Chitinophagaceae bacterium
ACACTTAAAAACGGAACAATGTATTCCCTAACTTTGTTTTCACTGATAACTCCCACCGTTGTTATTTTTTGTTCAAATCTTTAACTACAGGGAGTTATCTTTTATTTTATCACCATCTCAAAAAGTTTAAACAACTTCATTGCTTTATTTTTATGAGTTAATGTTTTTTCAAACAAATGGCCGGTTTGTATTTGCATTCTGTAGAGTGTAATTGTGTATGATAGTTTAATACAACAAAAGAAAACTTATGTTAATTGAACAGATGTGGCAGACTGCAGCTGATTGAAAGAAAAAACTGTTCTTTATTTAACATTTATGATTGAATGCTGATACGGGTTAGTTAAGAAAAAGCAAAGCTTATCATTTGATCTTTTACAAACTAAACCGTTAACAATACTTGCAGTCAATCGAAAAAGCTTTATTCATCAGTAAATCAGAAATCATGGAAAGAAAGTTACAATATGAAGATGCGATCGCACAAACATTATCCATCTTCTTCATAGCGATCATATTGCTTTCAGCTATAACGGCATAAATGTTTATGCTGTCATAAAAACATTTATTATTTAGTTTCTCATTAAAAAGACGAAACGCCTAAATTTGCATACTTATCATTAAAAAATAACGTATGCCTCAAAAAATTAAAGTAGCCAATCCGGTTGTTGAGCTGGATGGCGATGAGATGACAAGAATCATTTGGAAATTCATCAAAGACAAACTGATCCTTCCATACCTTGATGTGGAAATAAAATATTATGATCTGGGAATTGAATACCGCGATCAAACCAACGATCAGGTAACAGTTGATTCAGCCAATGCTATAAAAAAATATGGTGTGGGAATAAAATGTGCAACCATCACACCCGATGAAGCACGTGTGGAAGAATTCAAATTAAAACAAATGTGGAAAAGCCCGAATGGTACGATCCGTAACATTTTGGACGGTACTGTTTTTCGCGAACCTATCGTTTGTAAGAATGTTCCGAGATTAGTTCCCAATTGGACTGCACCTATTTGTATCGGTCGTCATGCATTTGGTGATCAATACCGTGCAACAGATTTTGTTACCAAAGGCAAAGGCAAGTTGACCATCAAGTTCGAAGGTGAAGATGGAACCAAACAAGAATTTGAGGTATATAATTTTAAAGGTGATGGTGTTGCGTTGGCCATGTATAATACAGATGAAAGTATTGCCGGTTTTGCACGTTCTTGTTTTAATCAGGCATTGATCAAAAAATGGCCTTTGTATTTATCTACAAAGAATACCATTCTAAAAAAATATGACGGTCGCTTTAAAGATATTTTTGAAGAGATATATCAAAATGAATTCAAAGCAAAATATGAAGCTGCCGGTATTACTTACGAACATCGTTTGATTGATGATATGGTGGCGAGTGCTTTAAAATGGCATGGGAATTTTGTTTGGGCATGTAAGAATTATGACGGTGATGTGCAAAGTGATACAGTGGCGCAAGGCTTTGGCAGCCTGGGTTTGATGACTTCTGTTTTAGTTACTCCTGATGGAACTGTGATGGAAGCAGAAGCCGCACACGGAACTGTTACACGTCATTATCGCGAACACCAAAAAGGCAGACCAACTTCAACAAACCCGATCGCATCCATTTTTGCATGGACGAGAGGTTTGGAGTTTCGCGGAAAATTAGATGGTAATGCAGAATTGATTAAATTTTGTCATGCACTCGAAGAAGTTTGCGTTGAAACAGTAGAAAGCGGTAAGATGACAAAAGACCTTGCTGTTTGTATTTACGGTAATAAAGTAAATCATGGTGAGCATTATTTATATACAGAAGAATTTCTGGATGAATTGGATAAGAATTTACAGGCTA
Organism: uncultured Chitinophagaceae bacterium; assembly: GCA_903904335.1. Classification (GTDB taxonomy): domain Bacteria; phylum Bacteroidota; class Bacteroidia; order Chitinophagales; family Chitinophagaceae; genus CAIQDX01. The sequence goes on from CAIVCF010000236.1 coordinate 1,848, forward strand.
AACTGAAATAGAGATTGAAGAAAATGAAATAAAAAAGAGCCGTTGCAGTTGCAGCGGCTCTTTTTTATAAAAAGTACACTTACCAATAAATATGATTGCTCAATTGTTGCTTGGTAGGATCTTTCAAACTATAATCAACGATCACTTTATAAATACAGGTTTCACATTTTGGAACCATCACACGCCTTTTATAAGTTCCGCCTATAGCTGAATACATATTTTGTACTTTCCAGTTATTAAAGTTCCCGGTGACTTTAATTCCCGTATGAGATGTTTTACTGTAGATGATCTCTTCCCAGTACATGTCCTTTGGTAATTGAGTTATCAAAGATTGCTTATACCAAAATTCTGCATCTTCTAATTCCTTTCTTTTCGTATAAACATATTCGAAAGCCAAACAACCCAGATATTGGTTCAAAGAATAAACATAACCGGCATATTGCAACGCAACAGAAGTACTGCCGCCAACAAAATTCGGTGCTGCTGCATAGTAGCGCATCAATGCCCAGTTCAAAGCGATATTATGACTGTCAGCTTCCAATTTTTTAAGCAGACTTTTTCTGAGATCATTTTCTTCCTGGAAGCCGAAAATATTTTTAGTTGATGCATACTGATCTGCCGCAGCATCTACTTCAGCAAAAGTGTTGAAATAATTTTCTGTTCGAAAATTTTTATGATCGTTTTCAATATTTGTATGGAATAGATAAGATTCTCTTTCGGATGATGCAGTAAATTTTGCTTCACCAAAAAATAAATTTCCACCCAAGAGTGTACCCATAAATACGCAATGCAGAAATACCTTCATGCTTTCCTGTTAAGTTTAAGTTTTGCTCAATAATCACAGACAAAGGCAATTCAAAGTATTGGACTCAGAAAAAAAGCGTAAAATGGATTAAGACAGGATTTGGATCGGATAGGTTTTCTTAGGAAGGTGGGAAACATCGTAAAGATAATAGAAATGACCTCAACATTGATAAACTTGAATGTCTATTTTTTTTATTGTGTAAAAATCATACAAAAGGGTGATGTAAAAAGCTGCTCATTTTATTGAACAGCTTTTCTTGTTTTCATTTCATCTTACATTTTGCCTTTTTCAGCCATCTTTTTGCATTCAGGCCCGCATTTATGCCCTTTCTCTCCGTGGGCATACACATGCTTGCCATCTTTGCAGGCAGCAGTGCATTTGTGTTCTTTTAAAGGAGCTTCTTTTGTTTTCTTACTGTCCATTTTATCCTGCGACATTTTATCTTGTGCAAGAACAGGCCCGGCAAGAAATACAGCCAATAAAGCTGTGGCAGCAATTGATTTTAAAAGTTTCATGTGATTTATTTTTTTGTAAGACGTGTACCCAAAAATTACCTTACAAAAATCATTTCATCACTTCAGTAATAGTTTTTCCGATGCAACCGCTCGGCATTTGAATATGAAGTAATGATGCAATGGTTGCCGAAATATCGGTCATATACGTTTCTCTGTTTAAACTGCCATGCTTGATTCCCCATCCATAAAATACCAACGGAATGTGTGAATCATAAGGATTCCATACACCATGACTCATGCCCACTTTACCAGCATCCATTACACCCGTTTTCATAATGATCTGCAGATCGCCACTGCGTTGCGGATTATAACCATTCACCACCATCTCTCTGATCTTTGCCGGAATGGTTGCTTCAGCTGCATGATGTTTATCCACCACATTCAAAACAATATCCTTTTTCAATAAATATTGAACGATGGATTGCTGAATATTTTTTTCATCCAATTTTAATGAATCAATTATCGGATGATTGATATAAACATCATGTTCCATCACTGCATTGATCAGGTTGGATTGTCCAAATTGTTTCTTCAAATAATCATTCAGGTCTTTCGTGATCTCGCCATCATCCCATCTTCCGCCGGGAATATTATGTTTCGCCAAAAATTCAGGAATATGCGCACCTGAATGATCGGCAGTTAAGAAAACAGTGTATTGATCTTTACCAATAGTTTTATCTAAATAATCAAATAGCTGGCCCAATGTTTCATCCAAACGAACATAAGTATCCAACAATTCCCATGAATTGGGACCGAATGAATGACCAACATAATCAGGAGAAGAAAAGCTAACAGCGAGAAAATCAGTTACATCATTCTTGCCCAAATGTTCTGAACTGATATTCGCTTTTGCCAATTCCAACAAAAGATCATTGGCATAAGGCGTTACGGTTATTTTGCTGTAATCCTTTCCCTGAAACTGTTTCAGGTCATAAGGCATCGTTAATGCATTTCTTCCGAAAGGTTTGGCTTCATAAGCATTGTCATCAGTGTCACAATATTTTTCATACACTTCTTTTGGTAAAACGGTGTTCCAATCTTTTGCATAAAAAGAATCCACTAATTTTTTATTGTTGAAAGCTTTCATCCAATCAGGAAGATCTTTTGTATAATAAGTGCTGGTAATGAAATTGCCGCTTTTGCCGTCGTACCAATATGCAGCATTGGCTGAATGACCTGCGGGAATAATGGCTCCGCGGTCTTTCATTGAAATACCGATCACTTTGCTGCGAAAATTAGTTGCCAATCTTAATTCATCAGTGATCGTTGTTACAAAAACATTATTGGGGCTCATCTGTCCTTCTGCAACACTGCTGCTGCCAACTGTTTGCACGGATTTGTCTTCCACACAATAAACAGGTCTTTGTAAATTATTATCAAACCAATTATTTCCGGTGATGCCGTGAATAGCAGGAACACTGCCCGTATAAACACAAGTATGTCCGCAGGCTGTAACTGTTGGCAGATAAGGAACAAAAGTATTATCGCAGGAAAATCCTTCACCCAGCAATTTTTTAAAACCGCCATTGGCTTTGTACAGATCATAAAAACGGTAGAGATAATCCCAGCGCATCTGATCTACCACAATGCCCACTACTAATTTGGGACGTTGTACCGTATTAGCTGCCGTATTTGTTTTTTGTGCAGTAAGCTGTAAAAAGCAAAAGCATGTTACAGCAATAAGAACAATTCTTCTCATGGTAAGTAATATTTCAACAAATGTAACGGTTGCGGCCACTCCTGCGCACAGAAATAGGTGAAGATTCACACATTGATAATTCGCCTTGCTGCTTAACCCGTTTAATTGTACTTTTGCGGCGGTTTATTGCTAACCAATGATAGTAAATGTTCATGTATCGCTGATTGATGAATAAAGAATGAAAGTACAAGAGTGCGACGCAACGAAGATGCTATAGAAAACAAAAGCTGAGATAAAATCTCAAATCATACATTATTATGGCTGACATTTTTGAAAAGTTGATGAAGAATTCCGGTCCGCTCGGACAACACCGCGAAAGGGCACATGGTTATTTTGCATTTCCTAAATTAGAAGGAGAGATCGGTGCCAGAATGAAATTCCGTGGTAAAGAAATGATCGTTTGGAGTTTGAATAATTATTTGGGATTGGCCAATCATCCCGAAGTAAGAAAAGCGGATGCAGAAGGTTCTGCACAATATGGACTCGCTGCACCAATGGGTGCAAGGATGATGAGCGGCAACAGCAATCTGCACGAACAATTGGAAAAAGAATTAGCAGCATTTGTGATGAAAGAAGATGCCATGTTGATGAACTACGGTTATCAGGGTATCATGAGTGCGATTGATGCAATTTGCGGAAGACATGATGTAATTGTGTATGATGCAGAATCTCATGCTTGTATTATTGATGGTTTGCGTTTGCATCCCGGTCATCGTTATGTTTTTAAACACAATGATGTGGATGATTGCGAAAAACAATTAGAACGTGCCACAGCATTAATTGAAAAACAAAAAAGCGGTGGCATATTGGTGATCACAGAAGGTGTGTTTGGTATGGCAGGTGATCAGGGAAAATTAAAAGAGATCGTTGCATTAAAAGATAAATTTCAATTCAGATTATTGGTGGATGATGCACATGGCTTTGGTTGTTTGGGTGCTACAGGTGCAGGTGCCGGTGAGTTACAGGGTTGCCAGGATGGGATTGATTTATACTTCTCCACCTTTGCAAAATCAATGGCAAGTATTGGTGCATTCATGGCGGGTGATAAAGTGATCATTGATTTTATTCGTTACAATATCCGTTCACAGATCTTTGCGAAAAGTGTTCCCATGCCTTTTGTAGTGGGTAATCTAAAACGTTTGGAATTATTGCGCAACTTACCCGAAATGCGTGCCAAGCTTTGGCATAACGCATTGCGTTTGCAAAATGGATTAAAAGAAAAAGGTTTTGATATCGGCAATACCAACACGATGGTCACTCCGGTTTATATGAAAGGCGGTGTGGAAGAAGCAACAGCAATGGTGATGGACTTGCGTGAGAATTACAAAATATTCTGTTCGATCGTGGTATATCCTGTTATTCCGAAAGGGCATATTATTTATCGCCTCATTCCAACTGCGGCGCACAGCGATGAAGATATCGATCTCACCTTAAAAGCATTTACCGAAACAAAAGCCAAATTAGATGCAGGTGCTTATAAAGCAGAAATGATTCCTGATATGGCGGAAGTGAAGTAAAACCCCCTCCGAAGGAGTCCTTTGGACAACCCCTAAAGGGGAGTTGAAATAATTCTAAAAGTCTTCTCGTTATGAGAAGACTTTTTATTTTTGGTGATTCTTTATGAAACAATTTTACCACAGCGTTAAAGAGAAACGGAATTAACGCAGAGAACTCTGCGCAACTCTTTTAACTCCATTTCTCTGCGGTGAATATTACGCTTCGATAAAAGCTCAATAAAACCTATCACGCTGAAGAGTGAGACGCTCCAAAGGAGTCCTTCGGACAACAGTTGATGCCATGAAACACCTAAGTTGGCTACATAAAAACCCACCCAATTAATCTTTCGTAGATTCGCTGCAATGCAAGAGACAAAATATTCCACAGAACAGGTTTTGAAGAGCTTAAAAATTAAGGCACTCAACGAGATGCAATTGGCTTCATTGGAAGCGAATGAACAACATAATGATGTTATTTTATTATCGGCAACCGGCTCGGGTAAAACATTGGCTTTTTTATTACCTGTACTTCAATTATTGAATGAAGACAATAAACAAACACAGGCCATGATCATTGTGCCTTCAAGAGAACTGGCACAACAGATCGAGCATGTTTTTAAAGACATGCAAACGGGTTTCAAAATTACCTGCTGCTATGGCGGTCATAAAAGAGAAACCGAAGAAAATAATTTAGTGCAGCCACCTGCATTGTTGGTGGGTACGCCGGGAAGAATTGCCGATCATATTCGCAGAGGTAATATCACATTGAATTCCATTGAAACATTAGTGATGGATGAATTTGATAAATCACTCGAATTGGGTTTTAAAGAAGAAATTTCTTTTATACTCAGTTCATTGCCTTCATTGAAAAAAAGAATATTGACTTCTGCAACAGAATCTTTGGAAGTCCCTTCATTCGCCGGGTTAAAAGATGCAAAAAAAATTAATTTCTTAAGTGATGAAATGGTAAGCGAAGAAAAATTAGCGATCAAAACTGTTTTCTCAGATGAAAAAGATAAGATAGATACTTTGTTGCGATTGATCTGCATGTTGGGTGGTCGTTCGATGATCGTGTTTTGCAATCATCGAGAATCGGTTGAACGGGTGAGTCAGTTATTGACTGACAAAGGAATTTACAATGAATTTTATCACGGTGCAATGGAACAGCAGGAACGTGACAGTGCTTTGTGTAAATTCAGGAACGGAACGACCAATGTGTTGGTAACAACTGATCTGGCTTCACGTGGTTTGGATATTCCGAATATCCGTTACATCATTCATTATCATTTGCCGCATACAGAAGAGATTTTCACACACCGCAACGGAAGAACTGCAAGGGTTGAAGCCAGCGGAACAGTTATTTTAATTTTATCGGAAGAAGAAAAATTACCTGAATATATTAGCGGTCCGGTGGAACAATTACAGTTGCCGGATGAATTGGTATTGCCGGATAAACCTGTGTGGACAACACTTTTCATCGCCGCAGGCAAAAAAGATAAAGTGAATAAAATTGATATTGTTGGGTTCTTATCCAACAAAGGTCAACTCAAAAAAGAAGATATCGGTTTAATCGAAGTGAAAGATTTTTTCTCTTTTGTCGCGATCAAGAAAATAAAAGTGGGAGGTGTTTTGCAACTCATTAAAAACGAAAAGATCAAGAACAAGAAAGTAAAGATCGATGTGGCTAAATAGGAGGGATATTTTAACACATAGGTAAATAGAAGAAGAAAAGAGAGCACATAGAATTAAAAACTATATGCTCTCTTTTTTTCTATGTTCCTATGTGTTAGAAAAACAAGTTTTACAATTTCGCGATCAGTTCTTTTGCCATGCGAACATAATCTTCATTCTTTGCTTCAGTAGCTAATACAATACATTTATTGGCATCAGCTTTGGCACTTACTTTATCGCCCAGATCTTTTTCGATCCTGGCTTTTAAAATAAATAAGAAATAACCTTTGGGATTAGCTTCCGTTGCCTTGGTTGCATTGTTCAATGCTTTGTTGAGGTCTTTATCCCATTCGTAATAAAAATTAGCGGCAGTCTGGTATACGCCTGCTTCCACCTTATCTGCACCCAATGCTTTTTCAACCTGTGCTTTTATTCTTTCTTTCACACTGGTTGCAATAGGAATGCGAACAGCGGTAGTTCCCCACATTAAATGCAATTCACAACTTTCCGGCTTAATATCAGAAAACTGCATCGTGAATGTTTCAATGCTTTCTTTTATTTTATCTGGAGTAACAGTGAAACGAACAACATCATCACTTTCTTTGTAACCCGTAGCGCCTGAATTATTAAATCCTTTGTTGATGATGATGGTCCATTGTTCTTTTCCGGGAATAGTGTACAATGCATAATAACCGGTATCTAACAGCTTTCCGCCAATTGTTACATTATCAGTAAATTTTAATTTTGTTGCGCCATTGGCACCTGTACGCCACAATTGACCCAATGGTGCTAACTCGCTGTTTTCTTTAAATACAATTCTTCCTTTTATGGAAGGTCTTGAATAAGTCAATTCAATTTTACCCAATCCGAAATTCTGTACAATCATTTGAACAGGACTTGGGGCAGGCATGTTGATCTGTGCATTCGCCGCAAATACGCCAAGCGTAGCGGCAAACAATAATAATCGTTTCATACTTGTTTTTGTTTTTTGGTACTGCAAACCTAATACAACAAATCCTGAGTGCAAATGTTTTGTGATGAATTGATGATTTCGGGCTTATACCTGTGTCAACAAATAAATAAGCGCTATCACTAAAGGGGAACTTACTAAACCGAAAAGAATTAAAAAGTCAGCCTGCCTTTCTCCTTTGTTGATGAATATCATGAATAGAAGTATCAGCCAGTAAATAAACATCAGTGCAAAAGAAATGATCAGCAGATCAGGATTTTTTTGAAAATGATCAGGCGAAGAATCATTTTGAAGAAAGAAAGAATAAGCAAAATAGATCCACCAGACAATATAAGGGATCAGAAGGAGTGTTGATTTTTTATGATCTTTTACAAAGCTCATATTGAAATGTTACTGAAAGTTACATTCTAAATAGCGGAGGCAGTAAAATTATTTTTGAAACGCAGGATGAAACTGTTGTAAAGTGTTACGCAAGAAATCTCTGTCTAAATGTGTGTAGATCTCTGTGGTGGTAATGCTTTCATGACCCAACATTTCCTGCACGGCACGAAGATCGGCACCGCCTTCCACCAAATGTGTGGCGAATGAATGACGGAATGTATGAGGAGAAATATTCTTTTTTATTTCTGCTTTTCTTGCCAAACTTTTAATGATGTAAAATATCATCACCCTCGATAAATTCTTACCGCGATTATTTAAAAATAAAATATCCTCGAATCCTGTTTGAATGGATTGATGCACACGAATATTGTCTTTATAGATCTTAATGAACTTAATAGCATCCGTTCCAATGGGTACTAATCTTTCTTTATCGCCTTTGCCTATCACACGGATAAAACCAACATCGAGATACAAACAACTGATTCGTAAATTCACCAATTCACTCACACGCAAACCGCAACTGTACATGGTTTCCAGAATGGCTTTGTTTCTGCCGCCATCATCTGTGCTCAGATCAATTTGTGCAATGATTTTTTCAATTTCTTCAAAGCTTAAAAAATCGGGTAATGCTCTTTTTGTTTTCGGCGCTTCCAATAAAACAGAAGGATTGGTGTCGCTTATTTTTTCCAATAAACAATAATGATAAAACCCGCGGATGCCCGAAATGATCCTCGATTGTGATGTTGCCGTCATGCCCAGTTCTGCGATCCATTGAATAAAATGCTGCAGATCTTTCAGTTCAACTTCTCCGGGTGTTTTTTTCATATCATTTGCCAACAGATATTCCGTTAATTTCTCCACATCACGCAGGTAAGCTTCAACAGAGTTATCGCTCAGCGACCGCTCTAATTGCAAGTAAGCTTTGTAACCTTTTTTATATCCTTCCCACATGATGATTTATGATTTGAAATTTCTGATTTATAGTTTCCAACTATCCAACTTTATTCAACTTCTGTTGTCTTCATTTCTTTCAGTGAAAGAAATCCTCACTTGTACTGTAAAATTATCTTGAACTTTTTTTACCGCAGAGGCGGAGAGTCGCAAAGAATTTTTCTTCACTTTGCGCCTTAGCATCTTTGCGGTAGGGTCCTCAAATGTACGTTTTGCATTTATCACTTATATTCGCAACTTGCAACAGTAATATTACATCATACTTATTCAATCGTAAATAATAAATGCAACCCATTAATCTTCGTTCCTTCAAACAAAAAGTACGTTATCATAAAAAAGCATTCAAACGTTTCTTATCAAAGCTCGAGAAAAATCCAACGAAGGGTTTGCATAAAAGGGTGGAAGAGATCGATGCAGAAGTTTGGAAAGAAACCGATTGTTTAAGTTGTGCCAATTGCTGCAAAACCATGAGCCCTACTTTTACACCGAAAGATATCAAACGCATTGCAACACATTTTGAAATGACAACTCAGGCTTTTAAAGATAAATGGTTGGAATACGACAAAAAAGACGGCGACTGGATGAATAAAAGTCAGCCATGCCAGTTTCTGAATTTGAAAAATAATAAATGTTCCATCTACGAAATAAGGCCCGCAGACTGTGCAGGTTTCCCGCATCTCACCAAAAAGAAAATGGTGGATTATATTCATGTGCACCAACAAAATATTGAATATTGCCCTGCTACTTATAATATGGTGGAAAGGATGATGGAGAAGTTGTAAATTGGCTTTAACCAGCTTGCTCGATTAGTTCCTTGATATTATTCATTGCTTTTTTTCTTTCACTGAGAAAAGCTAATATCATTGCAATGCCAAATAAGGATACAAAAATTAATCCTAAGAATAGCTTGCCTAAAGTTATTTCCATTGGCTTACTAATATCAATAAAAGATAAAAACAGTATAAGAATAATAGTTATTGCGATAGCTAAAGCAAGTTTATTTAGATGAGCTGTTAAAACAATTCTTTTACCATTTTCGCTATCAGTTATTTGGCCTCTTATAACAACATGAAACAATCCGCTATATGGGGAATATTTCCAGATTTTGAATTCAGATTCTGTACAATTTCCCCAATATTTTGTTTGGTCAATTTGAAAATACGTTTTTAAATGGTTGAGAAAAGTATCCTCACTCTTTTTGTTGATTCTGTGAGAAATTCGTTTTAATATTTCTTTTGTTGTCTCCATTAATTTCTTTTAAAAATAAACATCCTCGATCAAAAAGATCTCTCTTACTTCATCACCGCGCAAAGTAATGGCCAGCACATCAAACTGGATATATTTCCATTCGGGATGCTGGTACAGATATTCTTCTGCAGCATTTTTAAGGCTTTTCATTTTGTCTCGTCGTATACTTTCTTCCGGTTTGCCGAACCTTTCATTGGTCCTTGTTTTCACTTCAAAGAAGTGCAGCTTGTTTTTTTTAGACGCAATAATGTCAACCTCCCAATATTTATAGCGCCAGTTTCGTTCTAAAAGAGTATAACCATGTTCTATAACATATTGCGCAGCGATAGATTCGCCTTTATTGCCTGTATCTTTGCGGTAGTCCATGTTTAATTCCAGTATCAAATATAAAAAATAAAATATGCAATTGAAGGAAAAAATTTTCAGACTCAAAGGAAAAGTGCAGCATTATGCCTGGGGTGGATTTGATTTTATTCCTTCATTGATCGGTTTCGCAAATACAGAACATAAACCCTGTGCCGAATACTGGATGGGTGCACATCCTTCGGCATCTTCAGATATTTTGGTGAATAATCAGCCTGTTTCTTTATATCAGGTCATTAATGAGGATATAGCTGAAACGATTACTGATAAAGTGTTTCAGCAGTTTGGGGAATTGCCTTATCTATTGAAAATATTGGATGTAAAAGATATGCTGAGCATTCAGGTGCATCCCACAAAAGCAGAAGCTATCAAAGGTTTTGAAGCAGAAGAAGCCGCGGAGATTCCTATCAATGCTCCCAACCGAAATTATAAAGACCGGAATCATAAACCGGAAGTGATGGTGGCATTAAGCGAGTTCTGGTTATTGCATGGCTTTAAACAGGAAGCTGCATTAGAAAGAACGCTGGAAGATGTTCAGGAATTCAATATTTTTTTGCCGTTGTTCAAACGCGCCGGATATAAAGGTTTGTATCAGTTTGTGATGGAAATGAGTCAGGAAGATATTGACCGTTTATTGTTCAATTTGGTGAAACGCGAATTGCGTAAAAAAGAATACAATGAATTAACGAAGGATCAACCGGGATGGTGGGTCGCTAAATTATTTGAAGGCAAGGAAGAAATTAAAAATATTGATCGCGGTATTTTTTCCATTTACTTTTTCAATATCGTAAAAGCAGAAAAAGGCGATGCTGTTTTTCAGGGAGCAGGTGTACCTCATGCGTATCTCGAAGGACAAAATGTGGAACTGATGGCCAACAGCGATAATGTTTTGCGAGGCGGATTAACACCCAAACATATTGATGTTACTGAATTAATGAAACATACTTCTTTCGTTGGCGTTACACCCAATGTGATGAAGGGTAACAATATTGATGCGATTGAAAAAAATTATCCATGTCCAGTTCCTGATTTCGGTATCAATAAGATCGAACTGAATGGCGATGATAAATACGGAAGCATTGCACATTCATTAGAAATATTGATCGTTATTGAAGGTGCCGGTGTTGTGAACAGCAAACAACTGAATATGGTGATCAAAAAAGGAGAGTCTGTTGCGGTATTACCCGGACAGGAATATACAGTCGCATCATCCGGTCATTGCCTGCTCTTCAAGGCTTTTGTGCCGGTAACAGATAAATAAACGTTCTTTTCCACAAATTGAGGAAAATAGAAGTTTGCAAAATCCATTTTCAGCCTATTTTTGTTGCAAATAATTTATTGATGAAATCTCAAAGCAGAATATTAGTTTTTACTTTATTGATCGTTGTATTGGCAACAGTTTCCAAACTGTTGTTCGCACCGAAAATTGAATGGTCAGGTTTTTCGCCTATCATGGCCATTGCATTATTTTCAGGAATGATCGTAAAAGATAAAAGCAAATCATTTTTGTATCCTTTGATCGCTTTGTTTTTAAGCGATGTTTTGATACATGTATTGTATGTGATGGGATTATTTCCTTTTGCAGGATTATATTCTTATCAATGGTTGAATTATGCTATGATATTGTTAACTACGTTGATCGGTTGGATTTTGCAGGGAAAAAATTACCGCAGTATCATTGCCGGTGTTGTTGCCGGGCCTACTTTATTTTATTTGATCTCAAACATCAGCGTTTGGGCAGGACATGGCGGATGGGGCCGCCCGATGACTTTCAGCGGATTCCTTTTATGTATGCAGGATGGATTACCATTCTATAAAAATTCACTGATCGCTACGATTGTTTATTTACCTCTCGTTATGATTTCTTACAATGCTTTGGTGAAGAAGAATTACAGTTTAAAATTATCGTAGACTTAAAAAATTTGAATAAAAAAGCGCTGCAATTTGCGGCGCTTTTTTGTTGTCATGCTGTCCGTACTCCTTTGGAGAGGCACTCGAAGCATGACTATTGTGAAGTATTTTTATGAACCCACTTTTCGAGAGCCCTATCTGCCCACAGGCAGGCTCAAGGTGACAGTTCGTTTATAATTAATTGTCTTATTATTTCTCCGCCTCATAACCTTCATCCACCAATAAATGATTGCCATCGGCAGCAGCAGTTGCTAATTCATCACAGCGATTATTCATGGCGTTGGTAGCATGGCCTTTCACCCATTTCATTTTAATGGAGAATTGTTTGCTGAGTTCAAAATATTGCAGCCAGAGGTCTTTATTTTTTTTGCCGCCTTTAAAATCTGTTTTGATCCAATTGTCCACCCATTTTTTTTCAATGCTGTTCACCACATATTGACTGTCGGTATGAATAGTGACTGGAATATTTTTTTTCGTTAATGATCTTAATGCAACAATAACGGCTAATAATTCCATGCGGTTATTGGTGGTTAAACGATAACCTGCGGAGAGTTCTTTTCTTTTTTCACCCCATAACAAAACAACGCCATAACCACCGGGGCCGGGGTTTCCGCGTGATGAACCATCTGTATAAATGTGTAAGGGATGAGATTTTGTTTCAGTCATTATTTATTCTGCTTGCTGCTAAGATACAAAGTGGGAGAGTGATGGGTAAAATTAATTAAATTAAAATTTGAAATCAAATGATTCTACTTTTGTAAGTCTAAAAATAAAAAAATGCAACCGATTAAAGGAGTTCGTATTTATGAAGAGCCCGAAGCCTTTGCAGAAATATCTATACGCGGAAAGTTTTTAAAAATGTCATGTGATTTAGAAACAACTTTGATACGAATAATGACACTTGTAACACCAGATCCTCTAAATCAAACTCGGAACTTCAAGGGATTAACTATGGGCAATAAAATTGAGGCTCTCATAGCGGATTTAAAGAAATATAAAAATAAATATTATTTAGAATATGAAAATGAATTAAATAAACTTTGGGATTTTAAAGCAATAAGAGATGATATGGCACATCATAAAATGAAGTTTGATGATGTACAATTAAAATCATTTAAAGTTTTTTTAATTGATGTACAAGATGGCAAAGAACAACTTCATCAAAAACAATACACTATTGATTTTGTAAACGAGAAAATAATAGAATTTATAAATCTTAATGTTTCATTCGAAAAGTTAAATGATAAGCTATGGAATAATTTCAAAGTAAAGAATTCTATTTAAAAAATTAAAAATCTCCTTTTGCAGCTATGAAAATTAAAAGTACAAGTGTGCGACGCTCCAAAGGAGTCCTTCGGACAACCCAAGCCGCACAACGCTTTGCAGCCGGTCAACAAAATTAGCTAAACAAAATATTCTCCTTTCATATACAATACTGCTTTACCTGCAATGGTAACTCTGTTGTCTTGTGCTTCACAAAACAATAATCCGCCACGACGCGAAACTTGTCTGGCGATCATCGTTGTTTTATCAAGCACTTTACTCCAGTAAGGAATTAAGGTGGCATGTGCAGAACCGGTAACGGGGTCTTCACCAATAACAGAATTAGGAACAAAGAAACGCGAAACAAAATCGCAGTCATTTCCCGGTGCAGTGATGATGATGCCCAGTGTTTCTACTTTATTCAGCCATTCAAAATCGGGAACAAATTTTCTTACTTCTGCTTCATCTTTATACACGAGCATATAATCTCTCGATTTATAAATATGTTGTGGCTGGTGACTGAGTCCTTCCAATAAAGCAGTGGGAGGATGACAGGTTTCAGGCATCCGTGAAGGGAAATTCATTTCGAGTAAACCATTATTATTGGTTACATACAATGCGCCGCTTTTACATTCGAAATGAATGATGTTTTTATCATAACCCAATTCATGAAAAATAACATAAGCTGTTGCCAATGTTGGATGACCCGCCAGATCAATTTCCAATTCGGGTGTAAACCAACGGATATGAAATGTATCGCCTTGCTGCACAAAGAATGCCGTTTCCGATAAATTATTTTCCATGGCTAATAACTGCATGATCTCAGTGGGCAACCATTCTTTTAAAGGACAAACAGCAGCGGGATTGCCACCGAATAAATGTTCGGTAAATGCATCTACTTGATAGAAAGGGTAGGAAGCCATGAGTTATGAGTTATGAGTTATGAGTTATGAGTTATGAGTTATGAGTTATGAGTTATGAGTTATGAGTTAAAAAATTATGATTTGTAAGTTATGAATTATTTAGGCGCAATAGTTATTCATTGCTAAAACTCATTACTCTTAATTCATAATTCATCACTTTCTTCAAACTTGAAATACTCCTGTTTTAAAATCATCGATATCGGGATTATGATTAGCTGCATTGATTCCTTCGCTGATCACTTGTCTTGTTGCAAACGGATCAATGATATCATCCACCCATAATCTTGCTGCAGCATAATAAGCAGAAGTTTCTTTTTCGTATTTGGCTTTAAGATCGTCTAATAATTTTTTTTCTTCATCAGCATTCAGCATTTTGCCTTGCGCTTTAAGCGTAGCTACTTGTATCTGCAACATTGTTTTTGCAGCCTGATCACCACCCATGACCGCAATTCTTGCAGAAGGCCATGCATAAATGAAACGGGGATCATAAGCTTTGCCGCACATGGCGTAATTGCCCGCGCCATAAGAGTTTCCGACGATGATGGTTATTTTGGGAACGACAGAATTAGCCACTGCATTCACCATCTTCGCACCATCTTTTATAATGCCGCCGTGTTCGCTTCGGCTGCCTACCATGAATCCTGTTACATCCTGCAAAAAAACCAAAGGAATTTTTTTCTGGTTGCAATTCATGATAAAACGTGCAGCTTTATCGGCACTGTCATTATAAATAACACCGCCCAATTGCATTTCGCCTTTTTTATTCTTGATGATGAGACGCTGATTGGCAACAATACCAACTGCCCATCCATCCACCCTGGCATAACCGCAGATGATGGTTTTACCGTAATCTTTTTTAAATTCATCGAATGAATGATTATCAACAACACATTCAATTAATTCGATCATATCATAAGGTTTTGCATTACCTGCTGAAATGATCTTATAAATTTCTTCTGCTTTTCTTTTTGGGTGTGTTGATGCAATTCTGTCGAAACCTGCTTTCGGTTTTTCGCCCAATTTGCTCATGATCTTTTTGATCTGATCAAGACATTCTCTTTCTGTCTTGAATTTATAATCGGCAATACCGCTTATTTCTGTATGAGTTACTGCACCACCTAATGTATCATTGTCAATGTCTTCACCAATTGCTGCTTTCACCAAATAAGAACCTGCCAAAAAAATAGAACCATTGCCTTCCACCATCAATGTTTCATCGCTCATGATGGGAAGATAAGCGCCGCCTGCAACACAGGCACCCATCACTGCTGCGATTTGTGTAATGCCCATGGCACTCATTTTTGCATTGTTGCGGAATACCCTGCCGAAATGTTCTTTATCGGGAAAAATTTCATCCTGCATGGGTAAAAAAACACCGGCACTGTCCACTAAATAAATGATGGGCAATTTATTTTCCATGGCGATTTCCTGCATACGCAAATTCTTCTTGCCGGTTATCGGAAACCAGGCACCTGCTTTTACTGTTTGATCATTCGCTACAATAACACATTGCCTTCCGCTGATATAACCGATGCCCGCAACAGTGCCGCCGCAGGGACAACCGCCCTTTTCTTCATACATGTCGAATCCGGCAAAGCTGCCGATCTCTGTAAACACAGACCCCTTGTCTAACAAGTATTCAATACGTTCTCTTGCCGTTAATTTATTTTTTTCTTTTTGTTTATCGATCGATCTTTTGCCGCCGCCCAGTTTGATGACCTCAAAATGCCGCTGCATTTCCTGCACTGCTGCTTTCATCCAATCCTCCCGGTTATTTGATGCTGCATTCATACGAACAATTGTTAGTTTACGAAGATAGGGAAAGCTATAGTTACATGAAAGATAGGGATTATCAACTTTTCAAAGGGTTACAAGGTCTATACAACAGGAACTGCTTTAGATTGATCGATCTGCTTTTCCCCTGACCAATGAGTTTGCGAGTTATTTTGGTTATAAGAACGGGGTTTGATCCTGTCTTAAAGGCAGTTGAAATTGTATATGATTCAATTTTGAGGTATCAATAAAGCATACATAAACTATCTATAAGTTACCTATAATAGGGGTAGCTTATAGGTGGCTTATAGATAGCTCATAGGTAGCTTACAGGTAGTTTATGTTAGAAAATAAATGAATTCTATCTTGCGTGTCTTATACTAAAAGATTTTACTAAAATGGCAGATCATTTACAAGCCTTCTGAAACAGATCTTTTTTCAAAACCACCATTCCCCTGAATTCTTTTTTCATCCGTTCAAATGTGGGCATGGGTAGCTGAAAGTTTCCGCACATATTGAAACCTTGGCTTTTATAAAACGAAATAGCATCGATACTCGAATCCATGGCTTTTAAAAACACTATATCTTTTTTATGTTGCCGGGCAATATCGAAAACATATTGCATCAGTTGTTTGCCCAATCCTTTGCCGGTTGCTTCTTTATAAATATAAATACGTTCCACTTCCAATGCATTCAATTTTTCAAAGCCTTGCAATGTTTCATTAATTTTTATTTTGAGATAGCCTAAGGCTTTATTGTTTTTATACGCAACACAATACATGATATTCTGATCGGCTAATTCTTTTTGTAAAATATTTTCGGGATAAGCATATTGATGCATATACCAATCGGCACCGCCCTCATTCCATAGGTGTAAGTAATGTTGCTTGTAAATATCTTTTGACAATGCAGACAGTTTACTTGCATCGGCAGTATTCATTTGCTGAATGATTATTTGATGGTCCATTCAAAATTTTCTGATTTGGGGATCAATTCAAATCCCTGTCTGAAAAGTTCAGGGGGGATTGCTAATTTTCTTTTCTCTGTATCGATCCAGGCACCATCAACGGTAATGATGGCGGAAAGTTTGTCTTTATTCTTCCATATCTCATGCACCATCGTCCATCTTCTTATGTCTTCCGTGCATTTCAACATCTTTACGTTTATTTCGATCATATCACCAAAATGGATCTCTTTTCTGAATACGGCTTCTTCTCTCAATAAGATCGGCCCCATATGATGTTGCATCATTACGGCAGCGGTCAAACCATGCTCTGTTAAAAAACTCATGCGCACAAATGCGCCCCAGTCGTAATACACACTATGGCGTAAATGAAAGTTAGGATCAAGATCGCTCCATCTTATTTCTACTTTCTTTTTGTATTCACTCATAATGAAAATTGAGTAAGCAATTTAAACGAAATAATAATGCTTAATTGATTTTGTAAAATTCTCAGGTTAAAATTTATTGATATCCATGAGATAAACGCAATCGTTCTCGGCATCGATTGCGTAAAAAAAGAAAGCCACTTTAAGCGAAGTCGTTTCAAAAGTATGCGAGATTCATAGTCGATTGTTAACCAAATATTGCTATTATGAAAAAAATTTTACTCATTTTAATTGCTGGATTTTTATTCTACAATAATGCAAGTGCTACAGCAACACCTGTAACTTGGACAGCAGTTACAGGTACAAATTTAGATTGGAATTCTCCATCGACATGGACGATTACCTCAGGATCATCAACCCATTCAATACCCGGTGCTGAAGGAACAACAGTAACCAATTATACAGATAATGTTGTAATTCCTGTAGGAAGTGTGTAAATATTTCAATAAAACCTTCTTCCTATATGGTTTTTCATGGTAATCTGAAATAAGCGCATTGAAAGTCTTATTTTATGAAAATCATATTCATTTTTTCGGGAACGATTGCGTAAAAAAATGCCTTGTACAAGCCCTATTCCTAACGAATAACTGTTTAAAATTGTGGTGTGAAATTTAAATAAGATGATACAAAATTCTTATTGATTATCACAGATTGTCTAAAAATAGCTGCTATATGAAAAAATTGCTCTCTTCAATTTTACTATTGTTCGTATCTGCAACAATAGTATTTTCTCAAAACAATAAAACTGTAAAAGGCAGGGTAACCGATGAAAGCGGTGCAAGATTACCTTTTGCTTCAGTTACGATCAGTGGAACTCAAAAAGGGACTCAAACTGATAGCACCGGTAAATTTACGATCCAGGTTCCTGCTGACGGGAAGACTTACAGTTTAGTGATCAGTTATGTTGGATTTTCACCCAAAACTGTTACAGTGACAGGAAATGATCTGCAAGACATTAAATTGCAACGTCAGGCAGCAGAAGCTGAAGATGTAGTGGTGATCGGCTACCAATCTGTAAAAAGAAAAAATGTATTGGCTTCCGTTTCTTCTATCAGTGCCAAAGACCTGAAAGATGTACCCGTTAATTCAGCTGCAGAAGCACTGGCAGGACGATTGGCCGGTGTGCAGGTTACAACTGCTGAAGGTTCTCCTGATGCAGATGTAAGGATCAGAGTAAGAGGCGGGGGCTCCATTACACAGGATAACTCACCATTATATATAGTAGACGGTGTACAGGTAGAAAACGGATTATCGACTTTATCTCCGCAGGATATTCAAAGCATTGATGTGTTGAAAGATGCTGCTGCCACTGCGATCTATGGTGCACGTGGTGCCAATGGTGTGGTGATCATTACAACAAAATCAGGTAAGCCCGGAAAATTAATAATTACCTATAACGGTTTTTATGGTCAAAAATATTTGACAAAAGAATTGCCGGTTTTAAGTCCTTATGAAATGGTCATGTTCGAATATGAAAGAACCAGACCAAGTTCAACAGATAGTGCAACATTTGCAAGCACATACGGCACTACATGGGATACGCTTAACAATTATAAAAATGTTCCTAATGTCGATTGGCAAAAATTGGTGCTTGGCCAAACCGGTAAAACACAAACACACAGTATTGGTTTTAGCGGAGGAAACACTAAAACAACCTTCAATTTTAATTATACCTATAATGATGAGAAAGCGATTGTGCAAAGTTCAGCTTTCCAGCGAAATCTGCTTTCATTCAAATTAGATCATTCCATGACCAACAAACTAAAGATCGGATTCTCCACAAGATTTGATGATCAGAATGTGTATGGGGCAGGTGTTTCTTCAACTAACGGTTCATCTTATAACAGATTGCGTAATTCAGTTAAGTATAGACCATTCTTGTCAAATGGAATTAATTCACCGGATGTGATAGATCCGAGCTTGGTAAACAATAACGTTGGAAACGGATTAAGTTTGATAAATCCTATTGCATTGAATAATGCCGAATACAGAAAAAGAATTACGACGGCACTTAATATGACAGGATATGCCAATTATCAGATCAGTAAGAATTTTTCATTCAGATCTTCTTTTGGAATTGATTACAATAATTTAGCTAACCGTTCCTTTGAAGATTCTATTACACCGATCTCTATAATTCAGGGAGGTGGGTTGCCAACAGCGGAAGTTGATACAACAACCAGGCTGACGATCAACAACTCAAATGTATTCAGCTATTCTTTACATGGTATCAATAAGAAACATGATATCGATGTGCTCATTGGTGAAGAAACCTATAAAGTGAACACAGATATCTCTTTCAACCAATACAGGAATTTTCCTAAATACACAACACCCGATCAGGCATTAAATCAATTAACAAACTTGGGAATTTATTTTGCAGGATATCCTCAATATACCAAAACAGAATTTACTTCGCTTTCATTTTTCAGCAGGGTAAGCTATGCTTTTGAAAATAAATATTTATTCTCTTTTAATGTAAGAGCTGATGGTTCTTCCAAATTTGCGGAAAATCAGCGATGGGGCTATTTCCCTTCCGGTTCGGCTGCATGGAGGGTTTCAAGAGAAAATTTTATGCAGAATGTTAATTTTATCAGTGACCTGAAATTTAGAGTAGGTTATGGTCAGGTGGGTAATAACAGGATCAATGATTATCTCTATATCAATACATTTAATTATGGTGTAGCACCCAATCCGAGTTTTCCGTATTACTACGGTCTTAACGGACAATTGGTTTACGGCTATCAATCTGCAGGGTTAGTGAACCCTAATTTGAAATGGGAAACCACTACCAGCAGAAACTTAGGAATGGACCTTTCCATTTTAAAAAGCAGATTGAACTTATCAGTTGATTATTATAAGAATACCACAGACGGTTTATTATTGAATACTCCGATCGCATCAACTTACGGTTATGCAAGCCAATTACAAAATATTGGATCAACCGAAAATAAAGGATGGGAATTTCAGTTAAATGCAGTTTTGATTCAGAAGAAGGCTTTCACATGGAATGCAAATTTTAATATTTCTTTCAACCAGAATAAGATTGTCAGTTTAGCTACTAATCAAACATCATTCTTAACTAATTCCAGTTGGGGAGTATCCGGTCAACCGGCAGATTATATAGCAAAAGTAGGCGACCCTGTTGGTGAAATGTATGGATTTGTAACCGATGGTTTTTATAAGGTCACAGATTTTGATTATAACAGCACGGCAAAAACCTATACATTAAAAGCAGGTGTTGTTACAGATGCTTCCATTATCGGACCTCCGCAACCGGGTATGCTTAAGCTGAAAGACCTTAATGGAGATGGCGTTGTTGATATTAATAATGATCGTACCGTTATCGGTCATGCCAATCCGAAATTTCAGGGAGGTTTAAATCAGCAGTTTGTTTATAAAAATTTTGATGCAAGTATTTTTATCAATTTTGTATATGGCAATGATATTTATAATGCCAATAAGATCGAGTTCACCAATGGTTATACACCTAATTCGAATCTGTTAGCGATCATGCAGGACAGATGGAGAACTGTTGATGCTACCGGAGCTGTTGTTACAGATCCAACTGCTTTAACTGCATTGAATGCAAACGCAAAAATATGGCGGCCTTTAACAAGCTCAGGCGCATTTTACCTGCATTCATGGGCTATTGAAGATGGTTCTTTCTTACGAATCAATAATGTTAGTTTCGGATACACTATTCATTCCAAGAGTCTGCAGAATTTGCATATCAGCAGATTAAGGGTGTATACCACTGTAAATAATTTGGCAATATTTACCAAATATTCAGGATATGATCCCGAAGTGAATGTAAGTCCTACCAATCCTTTAACTCCCGGATTAGATTATTCAGCTTATCCAAAGAGCAGAACTTTTTTAGTAGGTGTTAATGTATCATTTCTTTAGTTAAAAAAATTACTTCGCATATGAAAAAGACATTTTTAAATAGCATAAAAATCAGCATTGTTGTATTGCTGGTAATGGTTGTAAGTTCATGTAAGAAATATCTGGATGAGCAACCGATAACTGCTTACGGCACTGATTTTGTTTTCAGCAGTGTTTCTACTGCTTACTCTGCCATTGCAGGAGTATATAGTCAGCTTACCGGTGATCAGGGATATGGCATCCGTTTAAGCTTGTATTATACAGTGGACAATGATGAAACCCAAGGTCCAACAGGCGCTGCTGATAACGATAGAAGAGATATTGCACGTTATTCTGCAACAGCCGGAAATGCGCAGTTAAATAGCCCGTTTTTACAATTGTTCAGAGGAATTGAATTTGCCAATATTTGTATTGCCAATATTCCTTCCATGTCACAATACAGTGGTTCAAAACAATTGCAGAGAATGTATGGTGAAGCATTGACCCTGCGTGCACAATTTTATTTTGAAGCGATCAGAAATTGGGGCGACCTGCCTGCCAATTTTCAACCTGCAGCAGTTTTAGCACTCACAAACCCTTTACCTTCCAGAGTGGACAGAGATACATTGTATAATCATATTTTGAATGATCTGTTAACTGCAGAAAGTCTTGTGCCATGGAAATCTGAGTTGGCAGGTATCGGCGATCCTATCGATGAAAGGATCACTAAAGGTGTGGTAAAAGCATTACGTGCAAGGATCGCATTATTCCGTGGCGGATATTCATTGCGCAACGCATCAGCACAGATGCAAAGAACTGCTGATTATCTTACTTATTATAAAATTGCCTGGAGTGAATGTAATGATATCATTAATTCAGGTCAGCATGGTTTGGAAGCAAGTTATCGTTCATTATGGCATGATTATGTTTGTGCCCATGCTTTAACTGATCCTGCAAATGAGATCATGTTTCAGGTAAGTGCCATTGGCGGTACAGGTGTAGCGGATACTAAATTGGGTTATTATAACGGGCCAACCGTTAATGCTTTAGGCAATAAGAGTATCAATATCCTTCCTACTTATTTTTATCTGTTCGATTCAACTGATTTGAGAAGAGATGTTACCTGTGCTCCATATATTGTTGCTGCAGATGGTATCACTAAAACACCTCAAGTTATAACTGCCATCAATGATGGAAAATACAGAAGGGACTGGATCAGCAGTCCGGTTGTTTCTCCAACCAGTGCTGTTCAATATTTAGGTTTAAAATGGCAGATCATCAGATATGCCGATGTGTTATTAATGTTTGCTGAAGCAGATAATGAAATTAACGGAGGCCCGTCTGCCGCTGCTTATACTGCGATCAATCAGGTTAGAAGAAGAGGATACGGCAAACCTATCGGCACTGCTAATGCAACGGTTGATCTTCCTGCCGGTTTATCGCATGATGACTTCTTTACTGCGCTTGTAAAAGAACGTTCATTAGAATTAGGTGCAGAAGGAATCAGAAAATATGATCTGATCAGATGGAACTTATTGGGAACCACATTGAACAATACAAAAACTGCATTGACCAATATGTCAAATCTGGTTGCACCGTATAACAAATTACCGGTTTCTATGTATTATATCACCGGTACAAAAGCGGATGATGGTACGATCTGGAAGAACTCATTGTATACAACAGCGCCTTCAAGTACACCATCAGGAACAACAAAAATTACCTGGATGGGTGTTGCAGGAACTGCCAATGCAATTTATGCAACTGCATTGTCAAGATTTGCAACAGGATTTACTGCTAATAAGTGCGAATTGTTACCTATTCCTCAGCCGGCAAGGGATGCCAATATTAATTTGACACAAAATCCCGGCTATTAATATTTGAAAAAATCAGTCTCAAGTTTAGTGTTGTATAAAAATGTATCCCCGCTTCGGCGGGGATATTCTTTAACTTAATAAATCGGACCAACATGAAAAAAGCCTTTGCTCTGTTAAGTATCACATTGATTTCTTTCATCAATCCACCGGGAAAGATCACGATATGGATGATCGGGGACAGCACTATGTCAATCAAAGAAACCAAAGCCTATCCTGAAACAGGTTGGGGCATGCCCTTTGTTTATTTTTTTGATTCTTCTGTAACCATTGAAAACAGGGCAAAGAATGGCAGAAGCACCAAAACTTTTATTGAAGAAAAATTATGGCAGCCCGTTAACGATAATATGAAAGAAGGTGATTATCTTTTTATTCAATTCGGTCACAACGATGAAGTGAAAGAAAAAGTTGACAGATATTCTTCACCTGAGGATTTTAAAAAGTATTTGGAATTTTATGTTTCCAATGCAAAGAATAAAAAAGTAATCCCCGTTTTAATAACACCTGTTTCAAGAAGAAATTTCGACAATGAAGGAAATATCAAAGAAACACATTTAATGTATTCAGACGTTGTTCGCACAGTAGCAAAAGAACAAAATACCATCTTGATTGATCTTGATGAAAAAAGCAGAGCCTTATTGCAGAAATTCGGAGATCAAAATTCAAAATTATTATTCATGCAATTAGATTCTCTGGAACACCCGAATTATCCGACAGGTAGAAAAGACAATACCCATTTTAATGAATTAGGTGCACGTAAAATCGCAGAATTGGTATTGGAAGAGATCAGAGCACGAATACCTGATCTAGCTAATAGAATTGTTGTTCGTTCAGTAAAATAAACTTCATGAGAAAAATATTTTTTTTCCTTTCAATTATTTTTTCTCTTCATGTTTCTGCTCAACAGAAAATGATTGTTGCACAGGACGGTACAGGGGATTATAAAAACGTTCAGGAAGCTTTGAATGCAGTACCTGCGGGGAATACAAACCCTGTAACCATTTTTGTAAAGAAAGGATTTTATAAAGAAAGGGTGATTGTTGATGCAGGAAAAAATTTCATTAATCTTATTGGCGAGGATAAAGAAAATACGATCATCAGTTTTAATAATCATACAGGTACAAAATTACCAAACGGTGATACCGTGAACACATATACTTCTGCTTCTTTCTTTGTTTATGCAGATGATTTTCATGCAGAGAATATCAGTTTCGAAAACAACGCAGGTTTTAACGCAGGACAAGCAGTGGCTGTTCGCATAGAAGGAACCAGAGCTTCATTTTTTAACTGTAAGATCACAGGCTTTCAGGATGTATTATTTTTAAGCGGTGCCGGTGTAAAACATTTTTTTAAAGATTGTTATATTGAAGGAACAACTGATTTTATTTTTGGGGCAGCAACTGCTGTGTTTCAAAATTGTCATATACACAGTAAAAAGAATTCGCACGTTACTGCAGCATCTACTCCCGGCAATATCCCTTATGGCTTTGTTTTTTTTGATTGCAAACTCACTGCCGATAGTACGGTTGATAAAGTTTCACTCGGTCGCCCATGGAGGCCCAATGCAAGTGTAACATATATCAATTGCCGGATGGGTAAACATATTATTCCTGATGGTTGGAATAATTGGAAGAATCCTGCAAATGAAACCACAGCAAGGTTTGCAGAGTATCACAGTGTCGGCCCGGGTGCAAACACTGCGGCAAGAGTTCAATGGAGCAAACAGTTGACAGATGATGAAGTAAAGAAATATACATTCGAAAATATTTTAGGTAAGTGGAAACCATAATTTTGAATCCAACAATACTGCTGCTATGAAACTTCTGTTGCGTCGCACACTTGTGCAATTTGTTTTTCAAGCAACAATGTTTGGTTTTTTTATTTTCATCTTTCATACATCTATTGCACAAAAAAATATTTCCAAAGTTTGGGTAGCTGATAATGGTGACGGCACTTATAACAATCCGATCATTCATGCTGATTATTCAGATCCTGATGCTATACGTGTTGATAATGATTATTATATGGTCGCATCAAGCTTCGATGCAGTTCCCGGCTTGCCGATTCTTCATTCCAAAGATTTAGTGAATTGGGCGATCATCGGTCATGCACTAAAACGTCAACCTCCTTTTGAACATTTTTCTCAAACACAACATGGCAATGGTGTTTGGGCCCCATGCATCCGCTATCACAATAATTTGTTTTATATTTTTTATCCCGATCCTGATTTTGGTATTTATGTGACCACCGCAAAAACAATAACAGGGGAATGGTCCGATCCCATTTTAGTAGAATCAGGAAAAGGATTAATTGACCCTTGCCCTTTATGGGATGATGATGGTAAAATATATCTCATACATGCATTTGCAGGAAGCAGAGCAGGAATAAAAAATATTTTAGTCATCAAGCAAATGAACAGTGAAGCAACAAAAACAATTGATGCGGGCAGATTAGTGTATGATGCACATGGCATCGAAGCAACTGTTGAAGGGCCAAAATTGTACAAGCGAAATAATTATTATTACATTTTTGCACCTGCAGGAGGCGTTTCAACAGGATGGCAAATTGTATTGCGTTCTAAAAACATTTACGGTCCTTACGAAAGAAAAGTGGTCTTGCATCAGGGATCAACAAATATCAATGGCCCGCATCAGGGTGCATGGGTTACCACACAAAAAGGAGAAGATTGGTTTTTGCATTTTCAGGATAAAGGCGCTTATGGGAGAGTTGTTCATTTGCAACCCATGACATGGAAAAATAATTGGCCTGCACTTGGAATAAATATTGATAAAGATGGAATTGGTGAACCTGTTACGCATTTTAAAAAACCAAATGTTGGTGCTGTCTTTGAAAGAAAAACACCCCAGGATTCTGATGAATTTGATCAACCTGAATTAGGATTGCAATGGCAATGGCAGGCCAACCCGCAACAAAATTGGGCTTATTTGTATCAGGGTGCATTAAGAATTTTTTCTCAGCAGATTGCTGATACGGTAAAGAATTATTGGTCCGTTCCGAATGTATTATTACAAAAATTTCCTGCTGAAGAATTTACAGCAACTACTAAAATAATATTTCACCCTGATCTTAATAATGAGAACATAGGATTCATTGTAATGGGAACAGATTATGCGTATATCTCATTGACCAAAAAACAGGATGGGGTTTATGTAACGTATGCTGTTTGTAAAAATGCAGATAAAGGGTATCCTGAACAGGAAAGAGTGATAACTAAATTAAACACTGATTCCGTTTTCTTTTCTGTTGAAGTAAATAAGGGTGCAATATGTAATTTCAGTTATAGCGAGGATAATAAAAATTATATTTCTGTCGGTGAATCTTTCACCGCAAAGCCCGGCAGATGGATCGGAACTAAATTGGGTTATTTCTGTTCGCGTAAAGACAAAACGAACGACTCAGGTTTCGCTGATATTGATTGGATAAGAATAGCCGCAACAAAAAATAAATGATTCACCAATGTAAAGAATGTGTGATCACTTTTTCTTGAGAGAAGAATCACGTACAATTATTTCCGGTGGCAGAACAATATGCTCAAAGTCAGTAACCGAACGCTTACTTTCAATCATATTTATTAAAAGATCTGTGGCAACTCTGCCCATTTCAAAGGCCGGTTGTTTTACAACAGAAAGTGACGGTGATAATAATTCTGTGATATCAAGATTGCTGAAACCAATTACCGCAATCTTCTCTGGTATTGCTATTTTCTTTTTCTTGCAATAACGCATGAAATGGGTGGTCAATTTATCACCTGAAGTGAATACGGCATCTGGTTTAACTTTCAGTTTCATCAACTCATCCATTGCTTTTTCCACTTCCTGATACAATAATCCGCCATGTGCACAGTGTTTTAAATAATCTTCATGTAATGGAATATTGTGATCTGCCAATGCTTTTTTAAACCCATTTAATCTTTCTTTAGAAATAGACAAATATTCAATGCTGGAAAGGATCGCAATCTTTTTATAACCGCTTTTTATCAGGTGTGTTGTGGCATCATAAGCTCCCATAAAATTATCAATGATCACTTTATGGGTATCCAATGAATCAATTACCCTGTCAAAACAAACAATCGGGAAACCCTTTTTATACAAATCACTGATATGAAAGAAATCACTGGTTTCCGTTGACACAGAAATAAGACATCCGTCAACTGATCTGGAAGAAAGGAACTGCATATTGGCAACCTCTCTTTCATAGCTTTCCAATGTTTGAGTGATGATTACATTATATCCGCGTTGATTGGCAACAGACTCTATACCGTTGATAGCTTGAGAAAAAAAGCTATTTGCAATTTCTGATATTATAATGCCTATAGAACGGGTACGTTTTTCTTTTAAGCCGAGTGCGCTGGGATTGGGTCTGTAATTTAATTCTTTGGCATATTTGAGAACAAGCTGTTTTGTTTCTTCGCTTATTTCATAACTGTCCCTTAAAGCACGGCTGACAGTAGAAGTGGAGAGTCCTAAGGCTTTTGCAATGTCTTTTATGGTTACAGCTTCAAACTTCATGTATTATGCTTTAAACAAGAATATTCAGGTTGCATTAACCACTTAAAGTTTATCGAATCTAAGCTTTTTAATACAAACGATAAAATAATGCGATTATAGTAAATCTCGGATAAAAAATAACGGCAAAAAATCGGGAACGATTGCGTAAATAAAGCAGGATTTTAAAAGAAATTATCACCTATCTCTGCAATCTCGTTATAAATTTGAGTGCCATTGTAATCCATTAATATGAAACGATTCAGCCATTCATTTTCAGCCTTTTTCTGCTGCATTTTTTTTGCGCAAATTTCCATTGCACAAACATTGCCTGTAATTCATTCCCCCGTATTTAAGAAAGACACTTTTAATATAAAAAAATTTACTGCGATCGCAGATGGAATAACCCTAAATACAATTTCCATTAATAATGCGATCACAGCCTGTAATAAGAACGGAGGCGGTGTTGTATTAATCCCGGGCGGGATATGGCTGACAGGGCCGATCGTTTTAAAAAGCAATGTGAACCTGCATGTTGATCGTGATGCCGTTCTTCAATTTACTCCCGATTTTGATCAATATCCTTTAGTAAAAGGGAATTGGGAAGGATTGCCTGCTTACAGAAATCAATCGCCTCTTTCAGCCGATCATGCAGAAAATATTGCAATAACAGGTTCGGGAATCATTGATGGGTTCGGAGATGTATGGCGAGCCGTAAAAAAAGACAAGCTGAATGAGACACAATGGAAAAATAAATTAGCAAGTGGGGGTATATTAAGTGATGATAAAAAAACCTGGTATCCTTCTCAAAAATCTTTTATTGGTTCTTCTATGAAAGAACCCGGTGTTATTAAACCCGGCATGACTGTAAAAGATGTTGAAGCGTATAAAGATTTTCTTCGCCCCAATTTATTAGTGTTTTCGAATTGTAAAAAAGTTTTGTTGGAAGGCGTTACATTTCAAAACTCACCTGCTTGGTGTTTGCATCCTTTGATGTGCGAAGACCTGACTGTTAAAAACATTTATGCAAAAAACCCCTGGTATGCACAAAACGGCGATGGCATTGATGTTGAAAGTTGTAAAAATGTTTTAATTGAGAACAGCACATTTGATGTGGGTGATGATGGTATATGCATCAAAAGCGGCCGCGATGAAGAAGGCAGAAAAAGAGGAATGCCTACAGAAAATGCGATCATCAGAAATTGTATCGTGTACCATGCGCATGGCGGATTTGTGATCGGGAGTGAAATGAGCGGTGGTGCTAAAAATATTTTTGTTTCTGATTGCAGTTTTATCGGAACAGATGTTGGATTACGTTTCAAAACAACAAGAGGTCGTGGTGGTGTAGTAGAAAAAATATATGTGAACAATATTGTGATGAAAGATATTGTTGGTGAAGCTATTTTGTTTGATATGTATTATATGGCAAAAGACCCTGTGCCATTGGCAGGTGAAAACAGAGAAACACCCAAAGTAGAGGTATTACCTGTTACAGACGCAACGCCGCAATTCAGGGATTTTCATGTGAAAAATATTGTTTGTTATGGAGCAGCGAAAGCGATCTTTATCCGCGGGCTTCCGGAAATGAATATCAAAAACATTGAATTGGAGAATTTGGTGATTCAGGCGAGAAAAGGAGTAGAGTGTGAGGAAGCAACGAATATCTCTATCAAAAATTTGCGACTGGTTACAGTAGAAACAAATCCATTGATCAATATTTTGAACAGTAATAACATTTTGTTTGATACACTTTTATTTGACAATGCAAAGGTTTTAGTGAATGTTTCAGGAGACAGAAACAGTAAAATAAGATTCTTGCAAACAGATGTATCAAAAGCGAAAGTTAGAATAACGAAAACCGAGAACATTAGTGATTCAGTTATTGATTTGAAATGATGATGAAGTATTGTTGCAGTTGAAGTGTGCGAATCATTCACTGGATGATTCGAAGGCAACAATAGTTGATTGATGACCTAAAGCTGAAATAATAAATGAAAAAGAATCTTTCCTTAATATTTTTATTGATTGCAATAAATGCAATGTGTCAAACATACAGTGAACGCATGTCCGCCACTGTTATGACGATTTGGAAAGACTCTTTAAGTATAGATGGAAAGCCGGCTAAATGGACATACGATCAGGGAGTGATATTAAAGGGCATGGAAGGATTATGGTATGCAACCGGTGACGGAAAGTATTTCAATTATATTCAGAAGTGTATGGATTTTTTTGTGAATGATAAAGGAGAGATACGCGGATACAAACAAGATGAATTCAATATTGATAATGTTTTGTGCGGAAGAAATTTGTTGACTTTATATGCAGTTACCGGAAAAGAAAAGTATTATAAAGCTGCTTCAACACTTAGGGAGCAATTAAAAAGTCAACCGCGAACAAATGAAGGCGGTTTTTGGCATAAGAAAAGATATCCTTATCAAATGTGGTTAGATGGTTTATATATGGGTGAACCGTTTTATGCCGAGTTTGCAAAAACATTTCATGAAGATGCGGCATTTGATGATATCGCCAATCAATTCATTTGGATGGAACAACATGCACGGGACCCAAAAACGGGATTACTCTATCATGCATGGGATGAAAGCAAAGAACAAAAATGGGCAAATAAACAAACCGGTTGCTCTCCCAATTTCTGGGCAAGAGCAATGGGTTGGTATGGTATCGCTTTAGTTGATGTATTGCAACAATTTCCGCAAGAGCATCCTAAAAGAAAATTGCTGATCGAAATTTTACAACGTTATATCACAGCAGTCGAAAAAGTGCAGGATGCATCAACAGGATTATGGTGGGATATATTAGATAAGCCCGGTCAACCAAAAAATTATTTTGAATCATCTGCAAGCTGCATGTTTGTTTACACAATCGCGAAAGCTGTAAGATCGAATCTTATCAATTCTTCAAATATTTCATTTGCAAAAAAAGGCTATGAAGGGATCATCAAACAATTTATTAAAACAGACGTAAACGGATTAACTGCTTTAGACGGAACTGTAAGTGTTAGCGGTTTAGGCGGCGAACCTTACCGCGATGGCAGTTATGAGTATTATATGAGTGAGAGAGTAATAACAAATGATCCCAAAGGTGTTGGCGCATTTTTATTGATGAGTAATGAAATGGAATTATTAACAACATTGAATATCGGTAAGGGCAAAACTGTTTTATTGGATGATTATTATAATTCCGAAAGAAAAAAAGATATCACCGGCAAGGAAATGCCATTTCATTATAAATGGGATGAAATGCCGAACAGCGGCTTCTCATATTTTGGAAATGTATTTAATAGATTCGGAGTACAAACAAAAACATTAAGTACAGTGCCTGATGCCGCCAACTTATCGCAGGCTGATATTTTTATTATTGTGGATGCAGATAATATTGCAGATAATCCGCAACCCAATTATGTCCAGCCAAAAGATGCAGATGCGATTTATGAATGGGTAAAAAAAGGGGGCGTACTGGTTTTGATGCATAACGATAAGGGTAATGCAGAGTTTGAGCACTTTAATACATTGACGGAAAAATTCGGGATTCATTTTAATGAAGACAGTCGCAACAAAGTGATCGGAAATCAATTTGAAACAGGCGCATTCAATCTTACTTCATCCAATGAAATTTTCAAAACAGCCAAAAAGGTTTATCTGAAAGAAATCAGCACTTTGAAATTATCATCACCTGCAAGAGCAGTATTAACAGATAATGGCGATAATATTATTGCAGTGTCTAAAGTGGGTAAAGGAACTGTGTTTGCTGTTGGAGATCCATGGTTGTATAATGAATATGTTGATGGAAGAAAATTACCTGCTGAATATGAAAATAATAAAGCAGCGAATGATCTGGTATTATGGCTGATCGCACAAGCAAAGAATAAATAATGAAATTAAGAATAAGCATATTATTTTTTTTGGCATCCTGTTTTGCAAATGGGTACTCGCAGGATTTAGTTGCAGATAATATGTTGATGTTTCAAAGAAATTATGGCGGATGGCCAAAACATTTAGGGAATATTGCAATTGATTATAAAAAGCAATATTCTGTAGCCGAGAAAGCAGCAATTACTGACGATTCAGGAACAAACGATGCAACCATTGATAATGATGCAACCACTAAAGAGATCAAATATTTAGTGAAAGCATATAAGCAATTCAACAATAAAAAATATGTAGATGCTGCGGAACGTGGTATTCGTTATTTATTGAAGGCGCAATATGCCAATGGCGGATGGCCACAGTTTTATCCCGATACAAGTTTGTATAGAACAGAGATCACATACAATGATAATGCGATGACGAATGTGTTGAATGTTTTGTATGATGTGGCTAATCAGTTAAATGATATGAATCTTGTAGATGCTTCATTGCAGGAGCCTTCAAAGAAAGCTGTTGAAAAAGGAATTGAATGTATTTTAAAAACACAAATTAAAGTAAACGGACAATTAACTGTTTGGTGCGCACAATACGATTGTAAAACATTGCAGCCTGCCAAAGCAAGAAGTTATGAATTGCCTTCATTCAGCGGAGAAGAAAGCGTGGATATTGTTTTATTCTTAATGCGTTTGCCAAATCCTTCAACTGAGATAAAACAATCAATAAGAAGTGCTGTTGAATGGTTTCAAAAGTCAAAGATCACAGGGTGGGATTGGATAGTGGTAAAAGATTCAACTGCTGTAAAAGGATTTGACAGAGTTGTTGTGAAAGATGAGCATGGTGAGATGTGGGCCAGGTTTTATGATCTGGAAACGGGTGAGCCCTTCTTCTGCGGAAGAGATGGGATTAAAAAGAAAACTGTTGCAGAGATAGAATATGAAAGAAGAACAGGTTATGCATGGTATGGGAAATGGCCAAAAGATCTGATTGAAAAAAAATATCCTGAATGGCTGGCAAAAAATAAATAATGAGGCCTTTTTTAAAATATTCTTTTTTTCTTTTTTTGAGCGTAATTGTTTCATCGATTCATGCTCAAAGAATTATTGTGGATATCAATGGTCATGGTGATTTTACAAGTATTCAGGCTGCTGTTAATAGTCTGAATAATGACTCATCCAAGACCAGGGTTATTTTCATCAGAAATGGAATTTATCAAGAAAAAATTTTTATTGAGAAGAGTAATATTGTTTTTGAAGGAGAAGATAGAAACAAAGTGATCATTACCCAATCAATTGCCAGAGATATTTTCAGGTGTGATCATGACGATGACTGGGGAGTAGCGACTATGAATTTACGTGGGAGCGATATAACATTATCAAACCTCACTTTACAAAATAGCTATGGTTTTGAAAATGTAGAAAGAACTCTTCCATGTGCAAATGATACATTTATGTCGCATCAGAAAAAAATCAGAAAAGATGGTCATCAAATGGCATTACGTTCTTTTCAAACAACCAAATTAAAAGTAATTAATTGTGTGTTGCGAGCTTTTGGTGGGGATACTGTCAGTCCATGGAATGTTGATGATGGTATGTTTTACTTTAAAGATTGTTATATGTCAGGCGGTGTTGATTTTTATTGTCCGCGTGGATGGGCATGGGCAGAGAATTGCACGTTCATTGCAAACACTGGTCCGGCAAGTATTTGGCACGATGGAAGTAAACATGAAGACTCGAAAACGATTTTAAAAAATTGCACTTTTGAAGGGTATGATGGTTTTATGTTGGGTCGGTATCACCGCGATGCACAATTTTATTTGATCGATTGTTCATTCGCAAAAAACATGGCAGATAAACCGATCTATCGTGTACCTACAACTAATGTGATTCAATGGGGTGAAAGGATTTATTATTATAACTGTCATAAAGTTGGCGGGGATTATACATGGTTCGCAAATAATTTAAACAAGGCAAAAGGCTCACCAAAGGTTTCAGAAATAACTGTTTCTTGGTTATTTGGAAATAGATGGAATCCTGAAACAATATCAAATTAATGATTCTGTCAAAACAAAATATCGGAAATATAAAAGCACAGCAAGGATTGGTAATTCCTGATAAGTCTTTACTGTCCTTACCCGAAAAAGTATTGCAATTCGGTACCGGTTTGCTTTTGCGCGGATTACCTGATTATTTTATTGATAAAGCAAATCGGCAAAATATTTTTAATGGAAGAATAGTTGTTGTTAAGTCAACCGGCACAGGCGTTACCGATGCCTTTGAAGCACAAAACTGTTTATTTACGCTATGTGAAAGAGGGGCGGGTAATGATCAAAAATTTGATGAAACAATTATCATTTCATCAATCAGTCGTGTATTATCTGCAAAAGATGAATGGGAAAAAATATTGCAATGTGCTGCAAATGCAGATATACAATTAATTATTTCTAACACAACAGAAGTTGGAATCATATTAGCGGATGATAACGTTAATGCAGCTCCGCCGATTTCCTTCCCTGGAAAATTATTGGCATTTTTATTAGCAAGATATAAAGCATTCAACGGAAGTATTGAAAGCGGGATGGTGATCGTGCCAACTGAATTGATAGTTGATAATGGAACCAAATTGAAAGCCATTGTTATTGAACTGGCTGAAAAAAACAAATTAGATGCTTCATTTATTGATTGGATAAAAACTGCGAATGATTTTTGTAATTCTTTAGTGGATAGAATTGTTCCCGGTAAACTACCGCAGGCCGAGCAAAAAAATACAGAACAAAAATTGGGTTATACTGATGAACTGATGATCATGAGTGAGTATTACAGATTATGGGCGATTGAAACGAAAAGCGAAAGAAGTAAAGCGCTTTTGTCATTTGCGAAGGCTGATAAGGGAGTAGTGATCGCTTCAAATATTACTAAGTTCAGAGAATTAAAATTAAGGCTGTTGAATGGCTCGCACACACTGACCTGCGGATTTGCTTTTTTTGCTGGATTTGAAACTGTTAAGCAGGCAATGGCGGATAAAAAAATGAGTATTTTGATTCGTGAATTGATGCTGAATGAAATTGCACCATGCGTTGTGACGGAAGAAATAGGTGAGCCGGAAGTTGTTGAATTTGCAAATACTGTAATTGATCGGTTTTATAATCCGCAACTTGATCATAAATGGAGCAGCATTACATTGAATTATACGGGCAAGATGAAAATGCGTAATGTGCCATTGATAAAAAGATATTACGAACTCTATAAAAATGTACCTCCATTCATCTCACTTGGTTTTGCAGCATATATTTTATTCATGAAGGCGGTAAAAACAGAAGATGGAAAATATTATGGAGAATTCAATGGTAAATCTTATTTGATACAGGATCCTGATGCTTTTCAATTTTATGATTACTGGAAACTGAACAATACAAAATCTGTTGTTCATGAAATATTAAGTAATGAATTATTGTGGGGAACAGACTTGTCGAGTTTGCATCAGTTTGAAGCAAGTGTTTTGGAAAACTTGAATGCATTAATGACAACAGGTGCAAATGCGATTCTTGCATCATTAATTACAGATAAAAAAAATTAAGTATAAATAGGCGTTATGATAAAACCATTAAATAGTACTACAGTTGATAAGCCTCAATTAACCGAAAAAATTTTACAGTTCGGCGAAGGTAATTTTTTACGGGCTTTTGTTGATTGGATGATTGATAAAGCCAATGCAAAGGGTAAAATGAATCACGGAATTGTAATCGTTCAGCCTATTGCACAAGGCGAAGCCATTCGAAAAATATTTGAACAGCAGGATGGCATGTATCACGTTTATCTGGAGGGAATAAAAGATAAACAGCCTGTTAAAGAAATATCGCTGGTCAAAAGTATAACACGAGTGATTAATCCTTATTCGGATTATAAAGAATATGAAAAATTATTTTTGAGTGACGAGCTCGAGATGATCGTTTCCAACACAACTGAAGCAGGCATCCGTTATGAAGATGGTGATGATCTGAATGCTGAGCCTCCTGCATCCTATCCGGCAAAGATGACAGCATTGTTAAACAAACGCTTCAGGAAATTTAACGGAGATCCTTCAAAAGGCTTATCCATTATTTGTTGCGAATTAATTGAAGATAACGGCTCAACATTGCGTCAATATATTTTGCAGCATGCGAAAGCCAACAATCTTGGCGCAGATTTCGAAACCTGGGTAAATACCAATTGCCATTTTTATGATACACTGGTTGATCGTATTGTTCCCGGCTTCCCTAAAGAAACCATAAATGAAATAAAAGAAGAAATCGGGTTTGATGATAATCTTGTAGTAAAAGGTGAATATTTTCATGTTTGGGCAATTGGCGGTGATAACAGTATCCGTAAAAAATTACCGTTGGATGAAGCAGGTTTTAATGTTCTTTTCATGGATGATATCCATGACTTCAGAGCAAAAAAAGTTCGTATTTTAAATGGTGCACATACTGCGATGGTGCCGATTGCATTACAATTGGGTTGTGAAACGGTAATGGATGCATTTAAAACGCCGGCCGTTGAAAAATTCATCAATAAAATGGTGCGTGAAGAAGTGTTGCCGGTTATTGATGAAGATCAGGAAGAGTTGAAAAAATTTGCTGAAAAAATTCTGGAACGTTTTTATAATCCATTCCTGAAACACTATTTGAAAGATATTTCGCTCAACTCTCTTTCTAAATGGGAAACGAGAGATTTTCCTACGGTAAAAGACAATTACACCAAGAAAAATAAAAATGCGAAATTGGTAACATTCTCTTTTGCAGCATTATTAGTATTGTACAGCGGAAAAGCCGAAGTGGCTTTTACAGCAAATGATACGGCAGAGTTTGTTGATCTCATTCAATCATCATTCAACGCAAACAATATAAAAGGATGGGTTGAAGGGATTATAAAAAACAAAAAAATATGGAAAGAAGATTTTGCGGCCATTCCTTTTTTTATTGATGAAGTAACAAACAATGTGGAATTAATATTAAGCAAGGGAATGAAAGAAGCAGTTAGTACAATTATTTGAAATCTATTTGTAACTATATAAAATATGATCATTGATGAATAAATACATAAAAATAAATACCGCTGATAATGTTGTTGTGGCCACTGAAGAAATTGCCGAAGGGGATATTTTGGTGATCGAGGGTAAAAATATTCTGATCAAGAACAACATTCCAACCGGTCATAAGATCGCGATCAGATCAATCAAAGAAAATGAGAATGTGATCAAGTATGGCTATGCCATTGGTCATGCAGTAACTGATATTACTGAAGGTGAACACATACACACGCATAATGTAAAAACCAATCTGCATGATAATTTGCAGTATATATATCAACCTGTTCATCCTGTGTTGAATATTCCCAAAAGCGATGTAAAGGTTAAATTATATAAACGTAGTGATGGCAATGCAGGCATCAGAAATGAATTATGGATCGTGCCAACAGTGGGTTGTGTGAATGGACAGGCACAAATGATTATCAATCGAATTAAAAGTGAATTGGATGTATCACATATCGATGATATTCGTGTGTACGCACATAATTACGGCTGCTCTCAATTGGGGGATGACCATGAAAATACAAAGAAGGCATTAGTTGCTTTAGCTAAACATCCTAATGCGGGTGGAATTTTAGTGATGAGTCTTGGATGTGAAAATAATCAGCAATCAGCTTTTAAAGAAGCAATGGGAAATTTTGATTCGAATAGAGTTAAGTTTTTAATATCTCAACAAGTGTCAGATGAAATTGAAGCCGGTTTTGAGCTGATGAAAGAATTGGTTGAATACATGAAGAATGATAAACGTGAAGAACTTCCGTTATCATCTTTAAAGATCGGTTTAAAATGCGGTGGAAGTGATGGTTTTAGCGGTATTACAGCAAACCCTTTGTTGGGACAATTTTCAGACTGGCTTATTGCGCAGGGAGGTACAACCATTTTAACTGAAGTGCCGGAAATGTTTGGAGCAGAAACAATTTTAATGAACCGCTGCATCAATGAAGAAGTATTCCATGATAGTGTTGATTTGATCAATAACTTCAAAGATTATTTTAGAAAAAGCGAGCAACCTATTTATGAAAACCCATCACCGGGTAATAAAGCCGGTGGTATTTCAACATTGGAAGACAAGTCATTGGGTTGTACGCAAAAAGGCGGTAACAGTGAAGTGGTAGATGTGCTGAATTATGCAGAGCCTGTAACAGTGCATGGTTTAAATCTGTTAAACTCACCTGGTAACGATTTAGTTGCATCTACTGCTTTGGGATTATCAGGTTGTCAACTGGTACTTTTTACAACCGGCCGTGGTACACCATTCGGAAGTTTTGTTCCTACGATGAAAATATCAACCAATTCTAAATTATTCAATTTCAAAAATGGATGGATCGATTTTAATGCAGGTACTTTATTAGAAGGCGATACTATGGATATTGTATTAAAAAGATTCATTGATTTTATCGTTGAAACATGTAATGGTAAAAAATTAAAACACGAACAAACCGGGTTTAAAGAGATAGCTATTTTCAAATCAGGTGTAACGTTATAATGTTTGCAATTCGTACAATAGAGCAGAAATTAAATTTATAGACTATGAAGCCTTTTTTAGACGAGAATTTTTTATTGAGCAATAAAACTGCTCAGCATTTGTATCATGAGTATGCGAAGAAGATGCCAATAATAGATTATCACTGCCATTTGCCGCAACAACAGATCGCAGAGGATAAAAACTTTGACAACCTTACACAGATTTGGTTGTATGGCGATCATTATAAATGGCGTGCCATGCGTACCAATGGTGTAAATGAAAAATATATTACAGGAACTGCATCAGATTTTGAAAAATTTAAACAATGGTCAGCAACTGTTCCTTATACATTGCGTAATCCTTTATATCATTGGACACATCTGGAATTGCAACGTTATTTTGATGTACATGAATTACTAAATGCAGATACTGCAAAGAAAATTTATGATGAATGTTCTGAAAAATTAAAGTCACCGGAATATTCTGTAAAGAATTTATTGCGTAAAATGAATGTGAAAACAGTATGTACAACAGATGATCCCGTTGATTCATTGGAATTTCATAAACAATTGGCAGAGGATGAATTTGAAATTCCGGTATTGCCTGCTTTTCGTCCCGACAATGCAATGAATGTAAGTGATACAGAGAAGTTCACTGCTTATGTAAAGAAATTGGAAACAGCAACGGATATTTCCATTTCATCTTTTGATGATTTCTTATTCGCTTTGCAAAACAGGCATGATTTTTTTGCATCTGTGGGATGTTGTGTAAGTGATCATGGTTTGGAAGAAATTTATGCAGATGATTTCACGGGTCATGAAATCGACAGCATCTTTAATAAAGTTCATTCCGGAAAACATTTGAATGAAACAGAACAACGCAAATTTAAATCAGCCATGCTGGTGCACTTTGCTGAATGGGATTGGGAAAAGGGGTGGGTTCAACAATTTCATTTGGGTGCTTTGCGTAATAATAATTCAAGAATGTTGCAGCAATTGGGCGCTGATACCGGATGGGATTCAATTGGTGATTTTTCTCAGGGAAGATCGCTTGCAAAATTCCTGAATAAATTAGACAGTGACAATAAATTGGCAAAAACGATTTTATATAATCTTAATCCAGCCGATAATGAATTGATGGCAACCATGATCGGCAATTTTAATGACGGCAGTGCAGAAGGAAAAATTCAATTTGGTTCCGCCTGGTGGTTCTTGGATCAGAAAGATGGAATGACGAAACAGTTGAATGCCTTATCCAATATGGGTTTACTGAGCAAGTTCATTGGTATGTTAACGGATTCAAGGAGCTTTTTGTCTTATCCGCGACACGAATATTTCAGACGCTTATTATGTAATTTGTTTGGTGAAGAAATCGAGAATGGTGAATTACCGAATGAGATTTCATGGATAGGAAAATTGATTCAAGACATTTGTTATAATAACGCGAAACAATATTTTAATTGGCCGGTTGCAAAAGAAGCAGCGTCAGTTTTATCAAAAAAATAAATTCATCAATGAATCCTTTATTTGATCTTACCGGGAAAACAGCATTGGTAACAGGATGCAATAAAGGCATAGGGAAGGCGATGGCATTGGGTTTGGCAGAAGCAGGTGGGGATGTCATTGGCGTATCGGGATCATTAGAACTGAAAGGAAGTTTGATTGAAAATGAAGTTGAATCAGTAGGGAGAAAATTCAGAGCATATCAGGCAGATTTTTCTGACCGGAAAAGTTTATATGCATTCATTCAAAAAATAAAAGAAGAAAATAATCCCATCGATATTTTGGTGAACAATGCAGGTACGATCAAAAGAAGCCCTGCTGCAGAACATTCTGATGAAGATTGGGATAAGGTTATGTCCATTAATTTGAATGCACCTTTTATTTTAGCCAGAGAGTTCGGCAAACAAATGATCGCAAACGGAAGCGGTAAAATTATTTTTACTTGTTCTTTATTAACTTTTCAGGGAGGGATCTTAGTTCCCGGATATGCAGCAAGCAAAGCTGCTTTGGGCAGTTTGATCAAAGCATTGGCAAATGAATGGGCAAGTAAGAACATTAATGTTAACGGGATTGCACCAGGATATATTGCTACTGATAATACCGCAGCATTAAGAAGCGATCCTGTAAGAAGCAAATCGATCTTAGACAGAATCCCTGCACAAAGATGGGGTAGTGCCAATGATCTGAAAGGCGCAACTGTTTTTCTTGCTTCAAAAGCATCTGATTATGTAAACGGGACAATCATCACAGTTGATGGAGGTTGGATGGGAAGATAAATTGATTCATTAATTAAAACTTGATCATGCAGATACGTTTTCAAAATAGTCCGAAAGAGGTAAAGGCAATGAGCACCGAAGAATTACGTGAACATTATTTGTGCGAATCTCTTATGCAGGATGATGCGATCAATTATGTATATTCGCATCATGACCGTATGATCACAGGCGGTGCAAAACCAGTGCAGCAAAGCCTTTTATTAAGAACACATGACGAATTAAAAGCCGATTATTTTTTAGAAAGGAGAGAATTGGGAATCATTAATGTGGGCGGATCGGGTGTTGTTGAAGCTGATGGAATTAAATATGATCTTGAAAAATTAAGTTGTTTATACTTGGGTAAAGGAACCAAAGAAGTACAGTTTACAAGTGATGATAAGAATAATCCGGCAGTGTTCTTTTTATTATCTGCACCCGCACATCATACATATCCAAATAAAAAAATGAAAAAAGAAGAAGCTTCTCCTGTCGCATTAGGTGCAGTGGAAACTTCCAATCAAAGAACTATATACAAGTACATTCATTTGGATGGAATTCAAAGTTGTCAATTGGTGATGGGATTAACAGTATTGAATGCAGGAAGTGTTTGGAATTCTGTTCCGCCACATACACATACCAGAAGGACTGAAGTATATTTTTATTTTGATCTGAATGAACAACAAAGATTATTTCATTTCATGGGAGAACCGCAGCAGACAAGACATATTGTGATGAAGAATCATGAAGCAGTGATCTCTCCTTCATGGTCTATTCATTGCGGATGCGGCACTTCTAACTATGCATTTATTTGGGGAATGGCAGGTGAGAATTTAGTTTTTTCCGATATGGACCCGGCACCGATCACAGAATTAAAATAACGATGGGAAAAGTATTATGTTTTGGTGAATTGTTATTACGGTTACCGCCTGCCAATGCAGGCGAGTGGTTGCGCATGAATCAGATGCCCGTTTTTGTTGGCGGAGCAGAATTGAATGTGGCAACGGCTTTGGCTAATTGGAATATTCCTTCAAAATATTGTACTGCCTTACCTGATAATATTATTTCAAAAGACATCAGGGATTATCTCGAACAAAAACATATTGATACTTCTCCTTTTATTTACGGTGGTGAACGCATTGGCCTTTATTATTTGAAAGAAGGTGCAGATATGAAAAGTGAAGAGAATGTTTTCGATAGAAAATATTCTTCCTTCTCTACTTTATCAACAGGTGTCGTTGATTGGGATAAAATCCTTACTGATGTTTCCTGGTTTCATTTTAGTGCCATTGCACCTGCAGTGAGTGAATCGGCCGCAGCCCTTTGTGCAGAAGCATTGGAAGCCGCATCTAAAAAAAATATTACCATCTCTATCGATTTGAATTATCGTTCATTGTTATGGAAATATGGCAAGCAGCCCAAAGAATTGATGCCTGATTTGGTCAAATATTGTCATGTGATCATGGGTAATATTTGGTCGGCAAATACTTTGCTCGATATTCCTGTTGATTCCAATATTCATCAAAATGCAATACAGGAAAATTATTTGCAACATGCAACAAAATCTGCGGAGCATCTTTTTGAAAGATTTACAAAATGCGAATGGGTAGCCAAT
Source organism: uncultured Chitinophagaceae bacterium (assembly GCA_903904335.1). Classification (GTDB taxonomy): domain Bacteria; phylum Bacteroidota; class Bacteroidia; order Chitinophagales; family Chitinophagaceae; genus CAIQDX01. The sequence continues at coordinate 43,734 of CAIVCF010000236.1, forward strand.
ACATTTCGTTTTGATGCTGATGCAAATAATGTTGAATATTACGCAGCATTGAATACAAAAAAGGAACAGGTAGTGTCACCTATTTTTCAGATTAGAACAGTAGTAGATAAAGTTGGTAGTGGCGATTGTTTTATGGCAGGATTGATCTATGGTATCATATCAAAACATCCTGCAAAACAGGTCATCAGTTTTGCAGCAGCAGCTGCCTTCGGTAAACTACAAGAGAAAGGAGATGCAACGCATAACAGTGTTGCACAAATACAAAATATTTTAGAACATCATCAATAGCGAAACAGTTAGTAAAATAATATTTTCAGCTTTTTATCATCAAAAACAAAGAATAAACATGAGTAAAAAAGTAGTAACCTTAGGAGAGATCATGCTCAGATTATCAACTCCTGATTACAAAAGATTCGTACAAGCCGATTCATTTGATGTAACCTATGGCGGCGGAGAAGCCAATGTGGCTGCAGCTTTATGTAATTACGGATTGAACGGAACATTTGTATCAAAAGTTCCTAATAATGCAATCGGTCAATCAGCAATTAACCATTTACGTCGTTATGGTGTGGATACACAATTTGTTGCACGTGGTGGCGACCGATTGGGAATTTATTTTTTAGAAACAGGTGCATCCATGAGAGCATCTCAAGTTATTTATGACAGAGCCGGTGCATCCATCGCAGATCTTGATGCAAGCGAATTTGATTGGGATAAAATCTTAGATGGTGCTGCTTGGTTTCATACAACCGGTATCACTCCTGCGTTAAGCGATAAAGCTGCGGCATTAACAGAAGCTGCATTAAAAGCTGCAAAAGCAAAAGGCATCACAACAAGTATCGATCTGAACTACAGAAAAAAATTATGGAGTAAAGAAAAAGCAAGAGAAGTAATGACAAGACTTTGTCAGTATGTTGATGTTTGTATCGGCAATGAAGAAGATGCAGATACAACACTTGGCTTTAAAGCAGCTCATACCGATGTTACAAAAGGTGAATTGGATCTTGATGGATTTAAAGATGTATTCAAACAGATGAAAGAAAAATTCGGATTCAAATATATCGCATCTTCATTAAGAGAAAGCCATAGTGCCAGCGATAATGGATGGAGTGCTTTGGTATATGATGGCACTGAATTCTATCATACAAAAAAATACAATGTTCGTATTGTTGACAGAGTTGGTAGCGGCGACAGTTTTGCCAGCGGATTGATATACGGATTGGTGACAGGAATGAAAATGCCTGATGCCGCTGAGTTTGGTGTGGCTGCAAGTGCATTGAAACATACCATTCCGGGCGATCTGAATCATGCAACATTGAGCGAAGTAAAAGATCTGATGAAAGGTGATGGAAGCGGCCGTGTACAAAGATAAATGATGTACTAAGCTTAATACTGCTATTTGGCTTTCGTTGCGTCGCACACTTGTACTGCAACAATTCTATTCAATAAAAGAATAACAAATGATCATCGATTCAATTCAAAATGCACCAAGATATTTTTCAGTGCATCCTTTATTCAAAAAAGCATTTGAATTTATCAGTCAAACTGATCTGGCAAATGCTGAGATCGGTAAATCTGATATTGCAGAAGGCTTAAAAGCCATCATCAGCAATTCGCCTGGCAAAACAAAAGAGGCAAGTATTGCAAAATTTGAATGTCATAATCAAAACATCGACATACAGTTTTGTATTGATGGATTAGAAACTTTTGGATGGAGGCCAAGACAAACTTGTACAAAGCCTAACGGAGAATATAATAATGAAAAAGATGTCCTTTTTTTCAAGGATGCTCCGGATATGTACTTTCAATTGACTGATGGACAGTTTGCGGTCTTTTTTCCGGAAGATGTGCATGCACCGATGATCGGTGAAGGCGACATAAAAAAATTAGTGATCAAAGTAAAAATTTAAACAATGAGTAAAACGCAAGAAGTGATTGATAAAATAGTTGCTCAGGGTATGCTTCCTTTATATTTCAATCCAGATGAAAATGTGAGTATTGAAATTTTAAGAGCAGTGTATAAATCGGGAGTAAAAGCAATTGAATATACCAACAGAGGAGAAGCTGCTTTGAAAAATTTCACTGCAATGGTTACCATGAGAAATGAAGATATGCCTGAAATTTTATTAGGAGTGGGTACGATCAAGAACCTGCAACAGGCGGAAGCGTATGTAAAAGCCGGTGCAGACTTTTTAGTGAGTCCGGGATTTGTAAAAGAAGTTGCAGATTATGCTGTAAGTAAAGACATTTTCTATGCACCGGGTTGTATGACTCCGTCAGAAATTATTGCTGCAGAAAATGCGGGTATAAAATTCATTAAACTTTTTCCGGGCAATATGTTAGGACCTGAATTTTTAAGCAGTATCAAAGATATTTTTCCAAAATTGTTATTCATGCCAACAGGCGGAGTAGATACAACCAAAGAAAATATCGAAGGCTGGTTTAAAGCAGGTGTTTGTGCTGTTGGTATGGGAAGCAAGCTGATCAGTAAAAAATTGATGGAAGCAAAAGATTATACAACTATCGAACATGATACAAAGAAAGTATTAGAACTGATAGCGTCTATTAAAAAATAATCATCAAACCCTAATCATGACTACAAATAAGATTGGTAAGTACAGATGGACAATAGTAGCATTACTGTTTTTTTCTACTACTATCAATTATATGGATAGACAAGTGATTGGATATTTAAAACCGATCCTCAGTCAGGAATTCGGGTGGACCAATACGGATTTTGCATTCATCACTTCCTGCTTCACTGCTTGCTATGCCGGTGTTACTATTTTTGCAGGTGCAATTATTGATAAGATAGGAACCAAGCTGGGATTGGCTTTGTCGTTATCGTTCTGGTCAGTAATGGGAATGTTGAATGCATTTTGCGGAAGTGCTGTATCGGGTCATGCTTTGATAAGAAGTTTATTTGGTATTGGTGAAGCGGGAAATTTTCCTGCATCTATAAAAACTGTTGCAGAATGGTTTCCTAAAAAAGAAAGGGCATTGGCAACAGGAATATTTAATAGTGGGGCTAATGTTGGTGCAATGATTGCAGCTTTATTAGTGCCATGGATTGCTGCCAAAGTTTGGTTTGACGGAGCGATTGCAGGATGGAAGATGGCATATATCATTACGGGCGCAATAGGATTGATATGGTTATTCTTTTGGTTCACTTTATATCATACTCCTTCTAAACATAAAAAATTATCAAAGAGAGAATATGATCATATTCATAGTGATGATACTCCTGAAAGTGCATTACAGGATAAAGTAAAAGTTTCATGGATCAAATTATTAGGTTATCGTCAAACTTGGTCATTTTTTATCGGTAAATTTTTGACTGATGGGATATGGTGGTTCTTATTATTTTGGTTACCCGATTATATGAAGAAACAATTTGGAATGGAAGGGCATGCAATTATGATTCCATTGTTTACAGTGTATGGAGTTGCGATTATCGGAAGTGTTGCCGGTGGCGGGTTTCCGATGGTTTTTATTAATAAAGGAATGGAAACTTACAAAGCCAGGATGACTGCAATGTTCTTAATTGCATTATTACCATTGGTTTTATTATCTACTCAATATTTTGGCGATACCTCGATATTCGGGGGCAATGCGTACATTTTTGCATTGATCGTTATTTGTATTGGTGCCGCAGCACATCAGGCATGGAGTGCGAATATATTTACTACTGTTTCAGATTTATTTCCGAAAAAAGCAGTTGGTTCTGTAACGGGTATTGGCGGATTGGCAGGTGGTGTTGGCGGTGTATTGGTTCAATTATTGGCAGGTAGATTAACAGATAATTTTAAAGATCATCCGCAAACAGCGTATCTGATTATGTTTATAATTTGCGCATTAGCTTATCTAACTGCCTGGCTGATCATGAAATTGTTAGTGCCCAAATTTAAACCTATCACTGATCTATAATTTTATCTGTTATTTTTTCATCAATCTGATTGCAGCTCCGCCACCTCTTGCCAGCGAAACTGTGATGCTATCGGTTCGCTTAATGTCAATTGTTTGTATCAATAAATTATTGGGATGAATATTTGTATCATCTGAATCAGTATATATCTCCGCACGATAATTCCCTTCATCCAAAAAACTGAGATCAAATTTTATTTTTCTTGCATCATGATTTGTGATGGCACCAATAAACCAATCATCATCATGTTTTCTGGCGATGCAGATATATTCACCCGCTTTTGCATCCAATACTTTTGTAGTATTCCAAATGGTAGGCACCTCTTTAATAAATTGAAATCCTTTTTGACCTTCATACGCTTCAGGATAATCGCAGACCATCCCGAGATAATTTTCCAGAACAACATACATGGCAAGCATGTGGCATCTCGTCCCCATCATTAAGGGGCGTGTATAATTGACGATGAATAAAGAATCCGGAACGGCACGAAAACCGCCCAGATGATAATCAGTTGAACCTGCCAACATTCTTGTAAAAGGAATATTGATATCCTGATCGGGGCCAATGCGTTTATCCCATTTATTCACTTCATAATTCATCGTGCCCTCACGAGTAAATTCATTAGGATAAGTTCTGTTCAATCCCGTTGGTTTATATGCACCGTGAAATTGAATATGCAAGTGATGTGCTGCTGCTTTCTCTAAAATTTCTGTTTGAATATTTACCATCTCCTGATCATCCCTGTCTAAAAAATCAACCATCATTCCTTTGATTCCCCATTTTTCAAATTGAGTAAATGCAGCATCTAATTTTTTATACAATGCAGTCCAGTAAACCCAAACCCTGATGCCCACACCTTGTTGTTTGGCATAATCACAAACCTGTTGCATATCTAATCCGGGAACGGGTTTTGTAACATCAGCATTTGGTCCCGGTACAAAACCAGCACCATCATTCGAATACCACTCATGCAAACCATATTCAACAACAGAATGATATTCTATATGATTGCGTGCACAGAAATCTATATAATATTTGTTAGTCACAAAATTATTACCGGGTGCATTGATGGTATCAGGAACCACATTACCATTCCACCAAGGAAAAGTTGTTTTGCCGGGCTGTATCCAGCTTAGATCCTTTATTTTACAGGGTTCTGCTAAATTGGTGATGATATTTGATTCGATCAAAGCGCCGATCCTGTCACTGATCATAATTACTCTCCAAGGACTATGATGTGGTAAATTGGCTTTCACTTTTATTAGTGTTTGTCCGGGTAGCGGTGACAATTTACTTCTAAGAATTCCATGCTCTTTACTTAGATACATGCCTGCATAATCCAAAAGATTTGCTTCGGTGATGGCAGCAAAAATATGATCAGGTGTTTCGAACAGTGCCGGCATATCCATCAATGTATCTGCAGTGACTTTATCCAATGATAAAGTGTGATACAATCCTTCATGCGATGAAGTGTAATTGGGAAAAAATAATGTACGGACGATCGTATTTGATGAAAAATTAAAAGTCGAGATCTCATCAGTCAATATGAATGAATGATCTTTTTCAGTATCTGGAAATTCATAGCGAAATGCAAGTCCGTCGTTAAAAGCACGGATGACAAGATTTATTTTTCGATGCAAAGCATTTATTTCTTCTATAGGAATGAGAACTTCTTTAAAATGTTCATCTACATTTTTTGTTTTGCCGGTTACCAAACAATATTTTTCATCGGCTTCACGGAAAATGGGAGAAAGTATATGAAGATTATTTGAAAAATTTCCGTCAGAAAAATTCAACGATAATGAACTTTTATCAATCACTGTTTTGCCTTTATAAGAAACAGCATAAAATACAGATTGATCGATGAGGCTGAATGTAAAATGAATATTGTCATCAGGCGAAGTAAGTTCAACTTTTTTTTGTGCATTTGTTGTAATGCAACTGCAAATAAGAACAAAGGACAATAAAAAAATCTTTGTTTTCATCGGGCAAACAATTTAGGATGAAGATATTATTGTTTGAGATGATTTTACCATAAAAATAAAAAACCCCAACTAATTGAAAATCAATTTGATGGAGCTTTTATTGTGCCCTTAACTAGCCTGAGTTCGAACTTTTTGGTTGAAGATTTGGCAGAAATAAGCAAAATGGTCATTTTTTAGGAGTTTTATAAAACGGTCGTTTTATGAGACAGTTAAAATTTTTACCCTTTTACGCAACATTCTTCAAGTATTGCTTTTTATCAATGGAACTAATCTCCTTTCTG
>CAIVCF010000237.1 GCA_903904335.1 uncultured Chitinophagaceae bacterium
AGTATGTTACTGGGCCATTCAAGTATTAAGACAACTCAGATATATGGCAAAATAACCCAAGAAAGGTTGTTTCAATCTATAAAAGCAATCAACAAAAAAATATAAATTATAAATTTTTTGTGTATGACACTTCAAGAAATTTCAGACTTCAACAGAGAGATTAAAAATCATATAATAACTGATCCAGAAACAGCTTTTGAATATTTTAAAAATGAATGGCTGAATTTAACCTATGATGATAAGTTGAAGTGTGGCCCTTTTATTTTAAAGTTCTGCTTTGAGAGTGATAGAAAGAAAAGTACAGAAATTCGGTAATTGGTATTAAATTAATATCGTAAATTGATGAAAATTTATGATATGAAAGAAAAATTATCAAATGGGTTGACTGGAATAGCAGGAGAATATTTTGTAGCCGCTGAATTATCCTTGAGAGGCTTTATGGCATACCTAAACCTGCTTCAGTTAAATTTGATGATCCAGTAATGACTTCACCAGAAGTATGTTCATTGAAAACGGTTGGTTTGAATATATAAATCTTTGCATGTAATTTTTTTGAAGGGTGTGCTCTTAATTCAATTTTTTCAGATTCAATATCTTCCATAAACTTGGAAATACCGTCTTCAATTTCTTTTTTATAATTACATTCCTGGATATCATCCAATAAATTTTTCAAGAATTCCTCTCTGGTAGCGTCTGCATTTGATCTATCAAAAAGTGTGTATGAATTATTATGTTTTGCAATAAGTTCATCTGCATTAATTCCAACTAAAATTCTAATTTTATTGACTTTATCTAAATGATCTCTAAGTTTGAAGTATCCTGAAGAACGAAAATAACCAACCAATGCATCGAACTCGTCTACGTTAACATTTTCGAATACAGCTACGAACTTATCAAACAATGAATTGGACTCCCTATTTGTAAAAAACTTACTACTCATTTGTATTCTTTTTAGATATTTTTTTGTTACTTATTATCCAATTTACTCGTTAATTAATTCTGATACTTTCACCTCTAATACCTTTGCTATATTCAAAAGAGTATCAATACTCGGATTTGTCTGATTGTTGCACCAATATGACACACTCACTTTACTAACACCTAACATGTTAGCTAAAACTTTCTGTTGAATGTGTTTTTCTTTTAAAACCTCATCTATTCTGACCGAAAAATAGATAATGATTCCTGCCAAAACATAAGTGCAGAGGATGATTTTACTAAGTGTATTAAAATTGATGTGGTTTTTTGCAATGGATGCTTGTGCTTTCATATTGATGTTAATTATGACACAAATCTGCCTATTTGATCTTGCCGAAAAAAGTTTAATTCATCCAACTGCAGTATAAAAAAATTGAAGCGTGGTAAAAAGAGAATGAAGTGAATCGAAAAACCGGATTGCATTTGAACTGCCGCCTGAAAACAGAACCCTGAACTGATCCTGCCTTTGTCGGCAGACAGGCGTAGCAACGAAGATGCCATAAAAAACTGCTGCAGGTATCCAAAAATTCTGCTTCGGCAGATTTTAAGAAAGTTTTATTTCCACATCTTCATCTCAATCCTTATTTCGCTTGACTGAATCATTATCTTTACCCGAATAAAACGCTTGTATATGTTGAAAGTAGGAGTTTTTGGGGTTGGTCATCTGGGCAAATTCCATTTGAATAACTGGAAAGAAATTGAGGGTGTTAAGTTGGTTGGTTTTTTTGACCCCAACAATGATGCTGCCAAACAAGTTACTGCCGAATATGGTTTGAAACGTTTTATGGATGAAGATAAACTGATGGATGCCTGTGATATTATTGATGTGGTTGTTCCTACCGATCATCATTTTGAGGTTTGCATGGCGGCTGTTAGAAAAGGTAAACATGTATTTGTTGAAAAACCACTGACCAATACCATCGAAGAAGCCAAGCAGTTGGTGGAAATGATCAAGGAAGCTAATGTAAAATTTCAGGTAGGCCATGTTGAAAGATTTAATCCTGCATATTTAGCCATAAAGGATATGAACCTGAATCCCATGTTCATTGAAGTTCATCGTTTGGCACAATTTAATCCTCGTGGTACAGAAGTGAGTGTGATACTGGATCTGATGATCCATGATATTGATATCATTTTAAGTTTGATCAAAAGCGATGTCAAAAATATCTTGGCAAGTGGTGTGGCTGTAATGACCGATACACCGGATATTGCCAACGTTCGTATTGAATTCAACAATGGATGTGTAGCCAATTTGACCAGTAGCCGTATCAGTATGAAAAAGATGCGCAAAATGCGCTTATTCCAGAAAGATGCATATCTGGGCATTGACTTTTTACAAAAGAAAACCGAGATCATTAAACTGAAACAGACCGATGATACAAATGTTTTCAGCTTTGATATAGAAACGCCGCATGGTAAAAAAACAATTGCTGTTGCCAATCCTGAGATACTGCCGGCAAATGCGATAAAATTAGAATTGGAAAGCTTTGTAAATGCTATCAATAATAATATAGCAACTGTTGTCAGCGAGATCGATGGCCTGTTAGCCATGGAAGTTGCGCATCAGATCCTGGAGAAAATAAGCAGTACCAGTATCCTTGTTTAAATTGTTAGAGAACAACTATTTCCCCTGTAAATGAACCAACAGTTGAAACGATCATTTGATATAATTTTCTCTTTAACAGCACTAATTGTATTGTCGCCGGTATTGCTCATCATCGCAATCATTACTATCCTTTCTTCAAAAGGCCCGATCATTTATAAACAGGAAAGGATCGGTTACAACCAAAAACCTTTTATCATTTATAAATTCAGGAGCATGTTTGCAGATGCAGAAAAAAATGGCCCTGCTTTATCCAGCGATAATGATATTCGCATCACTGCATGGGGAAAATTCATGCGCACCTGGAGATTGGATGAATTACCGCAATTGTGGAATATTCTTATCGGTGATATGAGTTTGGTTGGACCAAGACCCGAAAGAAAATTTTATATTGATCAAGTACTTAAACAATCGCCTCAATATAGCGATCTTTTGAAAGTGAAGCCGGGATTGACCTCCTGGGGAATGGTAAAATTCGGTTATGCTTCTTCTGTTGAAGAAATGATTCAAAGAATGGAATACGATTTGAAGTATATTGAAAATAATTCTATGTTGCTCGACTTCAGAATTATCCTGCATACATTCAGCTTGGTGGTGTCAGGTAAAGGGAAATAACAAACTTTATTTAAACGATCGCTTTGCATGAAACATCAACTGCATATCATACCATCTCAGCAGATTGATACAAGCAAATGGAATGAATGTATCAACAAAAACAATAACGGTTTTATTTATGCCAACAGTTTTTATCTGGATACAATGACTGATCATTGGCATGGCTTAATCATTGATGATTACAAAGTCGTTTTGCCATTACCGTGGAAAAAAAAATGGAGCATTAAATATTTATATACACCACCATTCATGCAGCAATTGGGATTAGTTGGGGGCGAAATAATCGACCCAAATGCTGTAATTAATGCTGTACAGTCATTTGCAAAGTATGGTGATCATCTCTTCAACTTTACAAATAACTTCACTACTCTTCCAACAATAGTAAAAAATAATTTTATTCTTGATCTTTCTGTTGGTTATGAAACGATCCATACAAATTATAAAACAAATTTGCTTAGAAACTTAAACAAGCAATCTGCTGAAAATTTAATTTATTCCGTTTCAGAAAATATCAAGTCCACAATTGAACTGCATCAGCAATTACAAGCCGAAAACATTCCCCATGTGACTACTGATGATTATGATCGTTTTAAAAAATTATGCATATTGCTGCAAACACAGCAACAATGTATCATCAGAGAAGTGAAAAATAAAAAAGGTGAAATCTTATCTGCTGCATTATTATTGATAGATCAAAAAAGATTGTACAATATCATCAACGCCACAACAGAACAAGGGAAAAACGAAAATGCCAATCACTTTTTAATGGATCAGATCATCAGAGAATTTGCGGGGCAAAAACTCCTATTCGATTTCGAAGGTTCGAATATTCCCGGTGTAAAAAATTTTTATGAAATGTTCGGGGCTATTAACCAACCATATTTTCACTGGCATTATAATAAATTATTCTGGTCTTTACAATTATTCAAACGCTGATCTTTCTTCTAATATTTTTTCTGCGATCAACAGATCAATAGGCCTAGTTATCTTTAAATTATTGTATTCGCCCTCAATTAAAAATATTTCATTGCCCAAAGCTTCAACAACAGTTGCTTCATCAGTAAACGCATGGCTGAATTCCTGCTCAAATGCAGGCAAAATAATATCACTCAAAAATGTTTGCGGCGTTTGAATCAAACGAACAGTATCTCTATCCGCAACATAATTTTGTTCGCCATCTGTAATTCTAATGCTGTCGGATGAAGCCACAGCAGGCACTGCACTTCCTTTTTCGATCGCTTGTTCATAACAATTCTTGATCAACTCTTTTGTAATCAAACAACGCACGCCATCATGAACAAATACCACAGATTGTTCTTTAATTATTTTCAATCCGTTTTGCACAGAATGAAATCTTGTTAAACCACCGCTCACAATTTCAATTCTATCTTTATTCAAAAATAAATTCCTTAATTCCTCCCCACTTTCCAAATGAGCCAATGGCAACACAAGAATAACTTTCAGATCATCGTACGCCATCAAAAAAGCATTGATCGTATACCACAACACCGGCTTACCTCTTAACAACAAAAATTGTTTGGGCATTTCAACTCCCATTCTTTGTCCGATTCCGCCCGCAACTATGACTGCAAATTTTTTCATTTCGTAAAAATAAAGTCTTGTAATTAAAAAACACTACTTTTATAATCAATTAAAGTTGCAACATTGCTTCCTGATTATCCAAATAAAATTTTTGCCGATAAACGTACCAACTATATTCTGTTGGTGTTAACGCTTGCAATTGATCCTCCACGTTATTAATTTTTTATTTTATAAAGCTGGCTTTAGAATAAGCATGATACTTAGTTGCGTCGCACACTTGTGCTTTTATTTTAAGTAGCAGCATAAAAAGTAATTCTCAATTAATTTAAAGAACCTAATAAATATATCATGGCAAAAAAAATAATAAAAAAACGTTCCTGGGCAGAACCATTTAAAATTAAAATGGTGGAACTGCTTAAGATGACAACACCTGAACATCGCCAAAAAGCAATTGCAGCAGCGGGTTATAATACTTTCCTTTTAAAATCGGAAGATGTATATATCGACCTGTTGACTGACAGCGGCACCAATGCCATGAGCGACAGGCAATGGGCCGGATTGATGCTTGGTGATGAAGCTTATGCCGGCAGTAAGAATTATTATCATTTGGAAACTGCTGTTAAAAAATTCTATGGCTATAAATATTTGGTACCTACGCATCAAGGTCGCGGTGCAGAAAATATTTTATCGAAATGTTTAATTAAAGAAGGCGATATCATTCCCGGCAATATGTATTTCACCACCACTCGTTTGCATCAGGAATTAGCAGGTGGAATTTTTGAAGATGTGATCATTGATGAAGCACATGATTCATCCAATCTTCATCCTTTCAAAGGAAATATTGATTTGAATAAAGTGAACGCACTCATTAAAAAATATGGCGCTACAAAAATTCCATATATCTGCGTTGCCACAACTGTGAACATGGCAGGCGGTCAGCCTATTTCTTTGGAAAACTTAAAAGCATTAAGAAAGTTGACTGAAAAACACGGCATCAAAATAATATTGGACATGACACGTGTTGCTGAGAATGCTTATTTTATTCAACAACGTGAGAAAGGTTATGCCAATAAATCTATCGCTTCGATTGTAAAAGAAATTTGTTCTTTAACGGATGGCGCCACCATGAGTGCAAAAAAAGATGCACTGGTAAACATCGGCGGTTTTTTAGCAGTGAACGATAAAAAAGTTTTTGAAGAAGCAAGAAATATGGTGGTCATTTATGAAGGGCTGCATACCTATGGGGGCCTTGCCGGGCGCGACTTAGAAGCAATGGCCATCGGTATTGAAGAATCATTGAGCGATGATCACATGGCTGCAAGAGTAGGACAAGTGATCTATCTCGGCGAAAAATTAATGGAAGCTGGAATACCGATTGTACAACCTATCGGCGGTCACGGCATTTTTATTGATGCCAAGAAATTTTTACCGCATGTAAAACAAGCACAATTTCCTGCGCAAGCATTGGCTGCTGCCATTTATACTGACAGTGGTGTTAGAACAATGGAACGCGGTGTTGTATCTGCCGGCAGAAAAGCAAATGGTGAAAATTATTTTCCAAAATTAGAATTGGTAAGATTGACCATTCCGCGCCGTGTATATACACAAGCGCACATGGATGTGATCACTGAATCTATTGAACATGTTTATCAAAACAGGAAAAAAATAAAAGGTTTGGAGATGGTGTATGAACCAAAATATTTACGCTTCTTTCAGGCGAGATTTAAACCGATTTAATTGAAATTGATTGGCTTTATATTTAAAGGCTGCTAACTTTCAAAAAGTTAGCAGCCTTTAATTTTGTTCGCTTCATAATTGTTCCATCAGTACAAGTGTGCGACGCAACAAAAGCCCAATTGAAATACAAAAGTCGGTTAAAAAATTATTTATAAATACTCACTTCGCTGAAACCCTTGTTGTTCCTCACTCCGCGGTACATGCCTGCGCTGTTCAATACCATAGCATGATTGCCTTTTGCATCCACACCTATCATGCCGCCTTCGCCACCAATATTTATTAATTTATGATTCACCACTTCGTTCATGGCTTCCTGCAAACTCAATCCTTTGTATTCCATCAAACAACTTACATCGTAAGCAGCAACGGTGCGGATGAACATTTCGCCGTGTCCAGTGCAACTGATAGCACAGGTTTTATTGTTGGCATACGTACCGCAACCGATCACCGGACTATCACCAATGCGTCCGTATTTTTTATTGGTCATGCCGCCTGTGCTTGTTGCAGCGGCAATGTTTCCATTGGAATCGCAGGCAACTGCACCAACTGTTCCGAATTTTTTATCACGCAATAATTCTTCGAGATGATGATTGGTATGATCGAGCGAATAATTATCAGAATCCCGAATGGCTTTCCATTGATCATAACGAAATGCTGAATAAAAATATTCGTCGGGCTCTAATTTTATTCCCTGCTTGATAGCAAAATCATTGGCACCTTTTCCGCTTAAAAAAACATGGTTGCTGTTGCGCATCACTTCAGTTGCCAACATAATTGGATTGCGAACATTGCGTACACCGGCAACAGCACCGGCACTTAGATCACTTCCATCCATGATGGCTGCATCCATTTCCTGCACGCCTTTTTTTGTGAACACAGCACCGCGACCTGCATTGAACAACACATTATCTTCTAAAATAACGATCGCAGCTTTGATCGCATTCACAGCGGTACCACCTTGTTCCAATACGGCAAAACCCGCATCCAGTGCAATTTGCAGGGCATTCAAATAAGCCGACTCCAATTCGGGAGTCATATCTTCTTTTAAAATAGTTCCGGCACCGCCATGTAATACCATTGAATAATCTGACATAATGAACAGCTTTAATCAGCTTGTAAATTAGCTAATAAAGCAACTTAGATTTTTGAATTAATTTTCGGAGATGCTGCAAAACATCCAAACAATCAAGAGATTTGTTAGAAGCTGATTAAAATGTTTATGCCACGAATAATAAGAAGTTAGCCACTAAAACACGGAAGTCACGGAGATGTTTATTAAAAAAATTCTGTGTTTATCTGTGCCCTCTGTGGCAAAAAATGTTGCCGCCAATTACACGAATGCACACGAATAAAAATGATTAGTGAAAATTAGTGGCAGAAAAATGTTGCGACGGAAACACGGAGGCTTTTATTTAAAGAAACTTTCTGTGTTAATCCGTGTCTCTGTGGCAAAAAAATATTAGTGAAAATTTGTGGCATTCGTGGCAATGAATAAAATGAGTCAGGCACTTGCAAAGTGGCTGACTCATTTCAATAATAATTTACACTCGTCTAATAATTTTTGTTTATCAATTGCAGCTGTGCCTACTTCTTCACAAACCAAGCCACCTGCAATATTGGCCATCTCTGCTGCAAGTAACATATTCTTTGTTGCTGCATACACCAATGACGCTACTGCAATAACAGTATCGCCTGCACCGCTTACATCTGCGATGTTACGGATATGTGTCGGGATTATTTTTGATTGATCAGGTGATTGAAAGAAAACACCATGTTCAGATAAAGTAATAAAGGAAATTTGATGTTGCAATTGTTGCTGTAATAAAGAATGTATTTCTGTTAATGAAGATTGATTCACTTCTTCCAATAACAAATTCAATCCTTCTTTTACTTCTTTCAAATTCGGTTTGAAAATATCAACAGACTTAAAAGCGAAGAAATTTTTTCTTTTGGGATCAACAGCCGTAATCACATTGTTTTGTTTACACAGTGCAATCAATTCATGAATTGTTTTTTCAGTCAACACGCCTTTGTTGTAATCTTCAAAGATCAACACATCAGGTTTATTATTTGCAAACAATAATTTTATTTGACTCACCAATTCATTTTCCTGCACTGCATGGATATCTTTTGTGATCTCAGCATCCAACCGCATCATTTGCTGATTTCGGCTGATGATACGAGTTTTATTCGTTGTGATCCTTTTATCAGAAGCGATCAAATAATCTGTATTGATTTTATGTTTTTTGAATAATTCTGTCAGTTGTTTTCCGTCAGCATCATCACCTACCACAGAAATAATAAAAGTGGCGGCACCCAATGAAACGCTGTTCAGTGCTACATTTCCGGCTCCGCCGATACGATATTCTTTTTCATCCAATGCAACAACAGGAACAGGTGCTTCGGGAGAAATACGTTCAACATGACCCCACCAATAAGTGTCTAACATTACATCACCCACCACTGCAACTTTCAGTTGAGAGATGTCTGAGAAAAGCTGATCGAAATTCATTTGTTCTACTTTGATTTATTTGCGCCTGCAAGATAATACAAAGGCACGCCAATCAGTGCAATGGCCAATCCCCATAATGAATAAGTCGGCGATGCCCAAACCAAGCCCACAACAAATGAAACAGCAAGGATAATATACATCGCAGGCATTACAGGATAACCGAATGCTTTGTAGGGACGTTCTGCATCAGGTAATTTTTTTCTTAAAATAAAAATTCCGATGATTGTTAAAATATAAAATATCACTACCACAAAAGAAACCATCGTTAAGAGATCACCATATCTTCCACTTAAACACAACACACTTGCTACGAGTGCCTGTAACCACAAAGCATATTCAGGAACTGCATTCTTATTCAGTTCACCGGTCTTTTTAAAGAATAAACCATCCTTTGCCATCGAATAATAAACCCTGGCACCAGCTAATATCAATCCATTATTACAACCGAATGTGCTGATCATGATCATCACTGCAATCACGATGGTTCCTGCATTGCCGAAAATTGCATTGGCAGCGGTTACAGCAACCCTGTCGTTTTCTGCAAAAGCAATGGATTGTAACGGCAATACATTCAGATACATTAAATTGGCAGTAACATAAATTATAGTAACGATCAATGTTCCGAGGAAAAGACTTAAACCGATATTACGTTGCGGGTTTTTTATTTCGCCTGCAATAAAAGTTACATTATTCCATGAATCACTGCTGAAAATAGAGCCCACCATTGCTGCAGCAATCGCTCCGATTAATACTGTGCCGGAAATAGGCAGCCAACCTGTGGGTTGCAAAACACCGGCAGTATCCTTTGCACCGAGATCTTGTACTGCTTTAAATCCTGTTTGCCAGTTCTCGAACCAATAACTGTGTTTTGCCAAAATAAATCCGAATAATATCAACCCGAACAATGAAAACAGTTTTGTGAAAGTGAACGTATTCTGAATGATCTTCCCGCCTTTTACACCTTTTGTATTTGTATAAGTGAGAAAAAGGATCAATGCAATAGCAAGTATCTGCGCTGCTGATATTTTAATAAATCCAAGATCGGCAACAATATTGTGTTCACTAACTGAAGGAATCAAATAAGAAGTAAATCTGCTGAAAGCCACAGCCACAGCAGCTATTGTCGCTGTTTGAATAACTGAAAAAAAACTCCAACCAAATAAAAATCCAACCAACGGATTATACGCTTCTTTTAAATAAACATATTGTCCGCCGGCTTTGGGATACATCGCACTTAACTCGCCGTAACTAACTGCTGCGGTAATGGTCATGAATCCTGTGATTAACCAAACTGCGATCAGCCATCCTGCACTTCCTATGTTCCGGCTGATATCGGCACTCACAATAAAAATACCGGAACCGATCATACCACCGGCAACGATCATCGTAGCATCCAATAAACTGAGGGTTGGTTTAAATGATGTATTACTCATAAAAAAAATCCTGCTTTTTTGAGAGCAGGATTTGAAGATAGTAAAAATGATTAGTGAATTTATTTTTTCTTCTTATACATTTCATTCAGGCCTTTCAACATATCCCCTGTTATATTATACACCGTGTCTTTAAAATACATCAAATCAGGTGAACCGGAAAAAATATAAGAATAACCTTTGTCTTTGTTATATTCCTTTAAATAGTCTTCTATTTTCTTTTTAACGTCCTGCAATTTTTTTACTGTTTCGTCCTGCATTTCCTGATCCATCACCTGTTTTCTGCTTTTCAGGTTATTATCCATCTGCACTAATTCCTGTTGTCTGCTGGCAACTTCTGCCTGCGATAAAGTAGAACCTACTTTTTGCAGATCCTGATATTTGGTCCGGAAATTATTTTCCATTGTTGCCAATTCTCTGCCCAATTCCTGATCTTTTGAATTGAGTGTACTTCTTACATCTTTAAAATATTCGAATTGATTTTGAATGGAATCCATATCAAAATAAGCGATTTTGAATCCACTCGAAACAACCTGACCGTTTGCTGAAGCAGCAACAGGCTTCTTTGAAGAGAAATGCAAATAAAATAATACCGCTACCGCAATTGCAAGTACAATATTTAAACCAAGTGTAAAATTTTTCATTCAGGGAGTTTAAGCCGACAAAAATAACGTCAAATTAAAAAAAGAAGTGTTAAAACCTGCATCATTATGCTATTTTTTGTATTAAGCTTTTTGCTATTAATTAAGCTTCTGTTGCCACGCTCGTTTCACAGTTCCATTTTCATAGCAACAATAAAAAAGCAGGAAGTTTTCACTTCCTGCTTCACATAATCATATTTGAAATTTGGGATGATTATTCATCATCATCAAAACTCATTGCTTCACGGGTTGAAGTTAAAACCTCATATTCTTCCTTGCTACCAACGATCATGTTTTCAAAGTCACGCTGACCTGTACCAGCAGGGATCAAATGACCGGTGATCACATTCTCTTTCAATCCCATCATATAATCAGCTTTACCGTTAATGGCTGCAGAGCTTAATACTTTGGTAGTTTCCTGGAATGATGCAGCAGAGATCCAGCTTTGTACACCCAATGATGCTTTGGTGATACCCAACAATACAGGCGTTGCTGTTGCAGGTTTTGCATCACGTACTTCCACTAATTTTCTGTCTGATCTGCGAAGGATAGAATTTTCTTCTCTCAATTCACGAAGTGTAACGATCTGTCCGGCTTTGAACTTAGTGCTTTCACCTGATTCAGTTACAACTTTCTTATCGTAAATGCGGTCATTCTCTTCAATAAAATCAAATCTGTCTTCGAGATCTTCTTCTAAGAATTTAGTATCACCTGCATCAACGATTTCAACTTTCTTCATCATCTGACGAACGATCACTTCAATATGTTTATCATTGATCTTCACACCCTGCAAACGATAAACTTCCTGAATTTCATTCACTACATATTCCTGCACTGCAAAAGGTCCTTTGATAGAAAGAATATCTGCCGGAGCAATTTGACCATCTGATAATGGTGCACCTGCTTTTACAAAGTCACCATCCTGAACAAGAATCTGACGAGTTAACGGAACTAGATATTTCTTAACTGCACCATCTCTTGCTTCAACGATAATTTCCCTGTTACCACGTTTTACATTACCGAATGCAACCACACCATCAATCTCGCAAACTACTGCAGGATTACCCGGATTTCTTGCTTCGAATAATTCTGTTACACGTGGCAAACCACCCGTGATATCTCTTAATTTTCCTAACACACGAGGAATCTTCACCAATACCTGTCCTGCTCTTACATCATCTCCTTCTTCAATAGAGATATGGCTTCCCACAGGTAAGTTATATTGTCTGTGATCTTTTCCTTCAACAATAACCGTAGGGATCTTTGTTTTATCTTTTGATTCGATAACCACTTTTTCGCGGTGACCTGTTTGTTCATCAGCTTCATCACGATAAGTAAATCCTTCCAAGATATTATCGAATTTGATCTTACCATTTTGTTCTGCAACGATAACATTGTTAAACGGATCCCAAGTACAGATCACATCACCTTTCTTCACTACCTGTCCATCTTTCACTTGTAATGTTGAACCGTATGGAACGTTATTGGTAATTAATAAACGATCGTTCTTCACATCCATGATTCTTACTTCACCTGTACGACCGATCACTATATTTACTTTAGTGCCTTCGTTATTTGTTGTAGCAACAGTTCTTAATCCATCAAACTGAATGGTACCATCGAATCTTGCATGCAATGCTGATTCAATTGAAGAAGAACCCGCAACACCACCCACGTGGAAAGTACGCAACGTTAACTGTGTGCCCGGCTCACCGATTGATTGTGCAGCAATGATACCCACTGCATCACCACGTTGAGCTAAATAACCTGAAGCTAAATTTTTACCATAACATTTTACACAAACTCCACGTTTGCTTTCGCAGGTTAATACAGAACGAATTTCAACTGATTCAATTCCTGCATCTTCAATTGCCTGTGCCACTTCATGTGAAATTTCTTCACCTGCTTTAATGATCAATGCATCTGTAACCGGATTGAATACATCATGCAAAGAAGTACGACCTTCAATTCTGTCTGCTAATGGTTCAATAATGTCTTCATTATCTTTTAATGCAGTTGTTGCAATACCACGCAATGTGCCGCAATCATCTTCACCAATTACAACATCCTGAGATACATCCACCAAACGACGAGTTAAATAACCTGCATCCGCAGTTTTCAAGGCTGTATCGGCCAAACCTTTACGAGCACCGTGTGTTGAGATAAAATAATCCAATACATTCAATCCGCCTTTAAAGTTAGACAGGATCGGGTTTTCAATTACTTCACTACCTGTGCTGCCGCTCTTTCTTGGCTTAGCCATCAATCCACGAATACCCACCAACTGTTTAACCTGTGTTTTAGAACCACGGGCACCTGAATCCAACATCATGAATACAGAGTTGAATCCTTGCTTGTCCAAGGTCATTTCACGAATTAAACTTTCAGTGATCTTCATATCCACTCTTCCCCAAATATCAATCACCTGATTGTAACGTTCGTTGTTGGTGATCAATCCCATATTATAGCTTTCCCAAACTTCTTCTACTTCTGCTTTAGCACTATCCAATAATTCATTTCTGATTTCAGGAACGATCAAATCATTAACGCTGAATGATAGACCACCTTTGAATGCCATACGGAATCCAAGTGTTTTAATATCATCTAAGAACTTTGCAGTTTTTGGAACGTTTGTGATCTTGATAATGTCGCCAATAATTTCTCTTAAATTTTTCTTGGTCAACAATGCATTGATATAACCCACTTCTTCAGGAACGTGTTGATTGAATAAAACACGGCCAACAGTTGTATCAATTAATTTCTTCACCAACTTTCCGTTCTCACGAACATTGGTTCTTACTTTAATATTTGCATGAAGATCGATTGCATTTTCATTGTAAGCAATGATCACTTCATCCAAACTATAGAAAGCTTTGCCTTGTCCTTTTACGATTTCTTTATCAGTTGATTTTTTTCCTTTAGTGATGTAATACAATCCCAACACCATATCCTGTGAAGGAAGAGTGATAGGTGTACCATTCTGTGGATTCAAAATATTGTGTGATGACAGCATCAACAACTGTGCTTCCAATATTGCAGCGTTACTTAATGGAACGTGCACCGCCATCTGATCACCATCGAAATCCGCGTTGAATGCAGAAGTAACCAATGGATGTAACTGAATGGCTTTTCCTTCCACCAATCTTGGTTGAAATGCTTGTATGGATAAACGGTGCAATGTTGGGGCACGATTTAATAATACAGGATGGCCCTTCAAAATATTTTCTAAGATATCCCAAACAACAGCTTCTTTTCTGTCAACTAATTTCTTAGCAGACTTTACTGTTTTTACGATACCTCTTTCAATTAATTTTCTGATGATAAATGGCTTGAATAATTCAGCAGCCATATCTTTCGGTAAACCGCATTCCTGCATTTTAAGATCAGGACCAACCACGATTACAGAACGACCTGAATAATCCACACGTTTACCTAACAAATTCTGACGGAAACGACCTTGCTTACCTTTCAATACATCACTCAAAG
The DNA here is from genome assembly GCA_903904335.1 of uncultured Chitinophagaceae bacterium. GTDB lineage: Bacteria > Bacteroidota > Bacteroidia > Chitinophagales > Chitinophagaceae > CAIQDX01. The sequence goes on from CAIVCF010000237.1 coordinate 14,545, forward strand.
ATTTCAATGCACGTCCACCTTCTGCTTTTACCGCATTTGATTTACGTGAATTATCAAACAATGAATCTATTGCTTCCTGCAACATACGTTTTTCATTACGTAGGATTACTTCAGGAGCTTTGATCTCCAATAATCTTTTCAAACGATTGTTACGAATGATCACACGACGGTACAAATCATTCAAATCTGAAGAAGCGAAACGACCGCCATCCAATGGAACCAATGGTCTTAATTCAGGTGGAATAACAGGAATATATTGCATTACCATCCATTCAGGACGGTTGGTAATTCTGTTGCTTGCATCACGGAATGCTTCAACCACACTCAAACGTTTTAAAGCATCTGCTTTACGTTGTTGAGATGTTTCAGTTGCTGCAGCATTACGCAAAGAGAAACTCAGTTCATCCAGATCTAATCTGCCTAAAAGGTCTGATACAGATTCAGCGCCCATTTTGGCTATGAATTTCTGTGGATCTTCATCAGGTAAGTATTGATTATCTTTTGGAAGATTATCAATGATATCCAAATATTCTTCTTCTGTTAATAGATCACCGGTTCCCAAATTTTCTTTCACACCACCCTGGATCACCACATATCTTTCATAATACACTATGCTTTCTAATTTCTTAGAACTCATTCCTAATAAATAACCGATCTTATTGGGCAATGATTTAAAATACCAGATATGAACAACAGGCACTACCAATTTGATATGCCCCATACGTTCGCGACGAACCTTCTTTTCTGTTACTTCAACACCGCAACGATCGCAGACGATTCCTTTGTAACGTATACGTTTGTATTTTCCGCAAGCACATTCGTAGTCTTTAACCGGACCGAATATTCTTTCGCAGAATAATCCGTCACGTTCAGGTTTGTAAGTACGGTAGTTAATGGTTTCAGGTTTCAATACTTCACCGAAACTTCTTTCCAGAATTGAATCCGGAGAAGCAAGGCTGATGGTAATTTGTGAGAAGCTTGGTTTGGGACGATTGTCTCTTTTAATAGCCATATCCAATTACGGTTTTGATTTGAAGTACCACCATCTTAAATCTCCTTTATTTGGTTTCCATTGCATCACATACTTGTACATTCTTAGCACACAAAGCACTAAGACAAGCTGCAGTCTAACCTAAACAGTAAAATAAAAGGGATACAATACTTCAAAATTGTTAAGGCGGCAAAGGTAAGGATAGGATTTTAAATATAAAAGGAAAGTTTTAGAAGACTTTTCGCTTCTTTTTGGGTGCTAAAACAGTAGATATCTGCATCTACTTAAATTCACTTCGAACTAATATTGCCCCCCGACTATCCAATTAACAAATCCACAACAAACTGACATTCATGGCAAATGGCGGCTTCTATCAATCCCAAACATGATAACTGTCAGTTTTTAGTTGATGAGCGGAAGATATTTTTGTTTTAAGAGTTAACCAGAATGACCATTAAAATAGAAGAACTATTAAAAATAAGTGAGATACAGGAGCAATTCAGTATGATTTTCCCTTTTCTCAAATTGGAATTTTTTAAGAAAAGTCCCCAGGCAAGCCCGCTTGTAATTAAACAACCTCTTATCAATATTAATAAAACACTTGCTGAAAGCAGGACTGTATTCAAAGGCAATATAGAAATTAATATCACGCCTGAAATGACCGTCAGCGAACTGGAAAAACAGTTCAACGATATTTACGGCCTATCTACACAAGTATTCAGGAAGTCGGGTAATATTTGGTTAGTAACCACTGTTACCGATAAATGGACATTGGCAGAACAGAACAGACAAGGTGAGATCATCACCAAGCAAGTACAGGAGAGAAAGTCAAAATTAGATGAATTATAGTGAGCTGATTAATTATGAATCTTGCTCAGTTTTTCATAGTTAAGAATGGTGATCTTACTCACATTAATCTCGATCAGTTTTTCTTCTTTAAAATCGCTTAATGTTCGAATAGTGCTTTCCGTTGCAATACCTGCAAGATTGGCAAGGTCTTCTCTCGAAATACTTATGGTGAAATTTTTATCTGCTTCATTTTTGTAACGGTCATATAGTGTTACCAATGCATCCGCAACTTTTTTTCTGACAGAATTATATGCAAATTTTAAAAGTTGTTCTTCTTTGTCGCGCAGATTATCTGAAAGCATTTTGATAAATTTTCTCGACACCTCTGAATTTTTATAGACCAATGCATAAAAATCATCTTTTGGAATTAAACAAACTTCCACATCTTCCAATGCAACCGCTGAATCTGAATATTTACTTTCTTCCAGTAATGCGAGATACCCAAAAAAATCGCCCTCTTTGTATAAGCCTGTAATCAATTCTTTTGCCTGATCATTGAGTTTGCATGTTTTCAATTTGCCTTTATTCAGAAAATAAATTCCTTTAGGATAATTTTCCTCTTTATAGATTTCCTCTTTTTTCCGGTACACTCTTATTTCGCATTCTTCCGATAATTTTTTCAAAGTATCAAAACCTCTCACCTCCTGAATAAAATTATTAAGTCCCTCTGCATTTTTAGCGAATTCCTTTTTGATCAATTCCGCTTTTTTTAATCTGCTTTCAATCGCGTTGAGTAATTCAATATCATCAAAAGGTTTAGTGATATAATCATCAGCGCCCATTTCCATTCCTTTTCTGAAATCAGTTCTTTCTGCCTTTGCGGTAAGAAAAATAAATGGAATACTTGCTGTTTTTTCATTCTTCGACAACATATGCAATACGCCATAGCCATCTAAAACAGGCATCATGATATCACAGATAATCAGATCAGGTTCTTCTTTCTCTGCAAGTTCAACACCTTCTTTTCCGTTCATGGCTGCAATCACTTTATAATGTGCCAACTGCAATATTTCTGCAGTGTTCTCACGCATTTCTGCATTATCTTCTATCAATAAAATTTTCTTATTCATTGCTCAATATAATTTGGAAGCTTTATGATAAATATAGTTCCCTTTTCTGATTTACTTTCAAATGTGATAGTACCGTTCATCAATTCTACATATCGGGCCACGATATTTAATCCGAGGCCTGTACCCTGAATATTGGAGGCATTATGGCCACGGAAAAAACGCTGAAATAAATGTTCCTGATCTTCTTGAGGTATGCCTATTCCACTGTCTTTTACTTTTATTTCAATTACCGTTTCATTTACCATAGTAAACACTTCTATCGGTTTTGATTCGGGAGAGAATTTAATGGCATTCGAAACCAGATTGAATAAGATATTTTTGAGAATTTTATGATCAAGATACACTTCCTGGTTGCCGGAATGATGGAAATGAATTTGCTGTCCAGCTTTAGCAAGTGTTTGCAATTCCTGTATCGCCTGTAAAATAAAATCTTTGATATTAAACAGATCAGGTGTAGCTATAATTTTTCCTTCTTCCAATTTACTCAACGACAGCATATCATTTAAAATATCCGTTAAATGCGTGATGGATGTTTTTATGCGATTGATATGTTTTGCCTGATTATCTTTCTCACCGATCTCTCCGTATTTTGTCACCAATGAAAGAGACGAAAGTATGGTTGCTAAAGGTGTTCTGAATTCATGCGATGCCATGGAAACAAAACGTGTTTTCAATTCATTCAATTCCTTTTCTTTTTCCAAAGCAATGCTGAGCTCTTCTCTTGAATTCTCCAATTCATGCAATGCTTCTTCCAAAATCATGGTTCTGTCTTTTACTCGCTTATCCAACTCATTTGCGAGTTGTTGTAACTCTTCTTTTTGATTTTTAAGAATCTCTTCGTTTTTCTTTCTGATCGTTATATCAATAATAAAAGCAATTACAAACTTTCCTTCATCATTACTGAAAGGGCTTAAACTTATTTCAAGAGGTATTTCTTCACCATCTTTTTTCTTCCCATATAAATCCATCCCGATACCCATTGAACGGGGATGCGGATTTTTGGAATACTTTTCGCGATGATGGGAATGGTTGCTGAATCTTTTAGGGATCAATATTTCGATGGGTTTACCTATCAGCTCACCGTCGCGATAGCCAAATAATTTTTCGCAGGAAGGATTGGAGAGAACTATATTACCTGCATCATCAATTACTACAATCCCTTCGCTTGCATATTCAAATAATGCGCTGAATTTTTCTTCGGAAGATAATAATGATGTTTTGTCCACTTTCATAAAAATAAAGCAATACTTCTATGATTTTGTAAACAGAGATGAAATAAATTATTTGAAAATAAAAAATTCCTGAAAAAGAAAACTAAGCTTCTACTAAGAGAAGTCTTTCCATTGTTACGTTCAAATCACTTTCAACAGTAACAAGATTTTCCAAAAAGTTTCCGTCATTCGGCAAAATTTTATTTTCCAGCAATCCCCGGTAGTATTGAATGCCGTCCATAATACTTGTATAAAAACCACGCAGATATTTTAATTTTTTTGGATCGTTGGTTCCTTCATTTTCCTCTACCTGTTCTTTTAAATAGCTCACATATAATTCCAATTCTTTTTGGAACATATTGGGTCGGTAACCTTCTTTTAATACATTTCCTCTTCCGTAGATATGATCAATCATTCTTTTAAGCGGAACTACCTGAGAAAAATAAGCAATATTCGGTCCCGGACAAATAGTAACGCCTGTTGCACTTTTCAATAATGGTTTGGTGATATGGCAACTGGTAACTGTATTGCTGAGCCCTAAACAGAGACACTCTTTATCCAAGATCAATTTCTTTTGTTTCGCTAATTCTTCTTCACTCAAATTCTGAGATTCCAACAGTTCTAATTTCAGTTTTTGATATTTAGTTGATGCCGTACAAATAGGTTGATCCGTAAATTCCATATTGCTTTCCAAGAATTTTTCGGGGCATGGGCTTCCAGGTAAACCCATATCAATTCGATGAAATTTTTCTTCTTCTCCGGTTGTCTTTTTTAAGTAATTGAAACGGATACCCAAAGGAGAATTTTTACTTAAAATAATATCTTCTTCTCTTGAATCGCATAAACGCTGTAATGTATGCGCATCAACATTTGTAGCTTCCGGAACCAATAAGAAAGGGCTTCCCCATCCTGTTCCGTCCACCTGATAATAATCTCTTAAAAATTTATCTTCTTTCGCAGTACCGATCCCACCCTGAACTGTAATTCTTGTATGCGGCATTTTTTCAGGTACTTCCTTCCCTTTTTCAGCTAAAGATTTTGTGTACAATGCAAATAATTCTGCCAACATTTCTTCTTTCTTCTGCTTGAACTCTTCTAATATTGGTCCTAATAAATAACCATCGGTTGCAAAAGCATGACCGCCGCAATTCAATCCTGACTCAACCCTGAATTCAGAAACCCACAAACCTTTTTTCGCTAAAAATTTACCTTGAATCAAGGAGGAACGATAATCACTTACTTTAATGATGATCCTTTTTACAAAACTTCCGTCTTTTACTGTTCTGAACTGTTCAAAATTATCTAAGTAATTGTACAAACGGGGATTCATTCCCGCAGAAAAAACAACAGATGAATTGGTGAGATCGCTGTTTACATAACCGCGTAAAGCAGTCAATGCATCCGAGCCCTCGGCAATCATATTGCCATCTTTATCCAAACGGTTGTTATCTAATTTTGTCATGATGTTTACATCAATACAACCGGGTTTGATCTCTTCACGAAGCTTGTCCTGCAATTTTTCTTTTTGAACAGAATCTGTCATTTCCAGCATTGTATGGTATAAATGTTTCAGCTTACTGTCATCAGGCAGCATTTCAAAATATTTTACAATTTCCGATCCCGTTTCAAATGCCTTTGTTTTCAACTGCTCGAATTTTGAATGCACGATCCTGTTCACCAGATTGAGATAATCCGTTACCCGTTTTGCACGGTGATCCATATCAATCAATGGAATCGGAATATATAATTCGTTCAATTGATTATAGTAATATTCACGCATCCTTTCGAGTAAAGTATCTTCAATGATCGAGATAACGGAAGAAATACCATAAGGCGCAACCTTAACCGGAGTGTCTACAGTAAATGCCAAACCCATAACAGGTATGTGAAAAGTATGATCAGAATATGCCATAAGATCGCTATTGCTGAATGATATAAATAGAATTTATCTTGAGTGCAAGATAACCTTTTAAATATAAACCGGAAACCAATAAAGTTTTGATTATTACGAATTGAGAAGTTTCTATAGCAATATCAATAAAATTCGATGTTTTTAACAAGATATTTGACGAAACTGCGACTATGAATCCTTTGGTTTTCTTCCCTGCAGGAATATTCTTCTTCTAACCTGTTGCACCGGAACATTGTCAATGCGGCTTTCTAACCATGCAATAATATCGAGGTACATGAAAGAACGGCTTTCCAAGGGATTGCCCTGCAATTGCTGCAGCTTTTCTTTCAAATTTTTAAAAGCAGGAACCAGTTTTTGAGGTGATAATGAGAATGATCTGCGTATAAACCGAAATATCTCTTCTTCAACCGTGCTCAAATTTTTCATTTTATACATGAAACGATAAACTGATTTTATCAAATACTCCAATAATGCATCATTACCCAATTCATAATGTGCGATCAAATGCAATAACCTCGCATAACATTGAAGATCGGTCCTTAAATCGAATTTGCGGTTAATGATCTGATTGAGGTAATCAATCGCTTTTTCATTATTACCGCTGCCGAAATACAAACAGGCAATTTTATAATAGAACACCAGCACACGGTGCCTGTCGAGATGCAAATGATATGCTTCTAATTTCTCTTCTATGTAGGGAACCAGCTCAAGCCCTTCTGTAAATGTGCCTTCCAGAAAATGTTTATTGATCTTAGCGATATGCAGGTACACGAAAGTCTGAATGCGTGCATTGGCATTCATGGTTCCTTCATGCGAAACCGAAAATGATTCGAATATTTTTAGGTATTGTTCAAACTTATCATAATTACTTAAGTTGAATTGCGCACTTAATAAATTATGCATGCCCCTGATGTATTGTCCTGTTTCACCGGCTTTCATGCCGGGTGTATCTTCGAAAAGATCGACCCATTTTTTGGTGTAACGATAATACATCAATAAGTCCTGCAGAATAAATCCGTACCAGCAATAAGACTGATAGAGATATAATTTTTCATAAAAACCTAATGGCACGGATTCATAAGCAGGAAGGTTGGTATCAAAAAATATTTTCACCGCTTCAACATCCTTTTCATCTCTTGCATGACCGTGTTTTATATACCAACTATACAGTTCCAAAGCAAGGTTCGAAAATCGACTGATTAAATTAAGATGAAGATTCACTTCGTTCGACTCTTTACTCAATTCTTCCGCACGGTTTTCCATGCTGCGGGTTATGTGCAATGCTTCGATCTTTTTTTCAAAAATAACTGCCTGTAATTGGTAAGTGATCTGATTATTGTTTTTTGCAACCTCTTTTAATTTATCCAGCACTTTTAAGCTTTGCAGGTACAAGCCTTTATTGTATAATATTCGTGCAAAATCCAATTGTTCATGCAGGCGGATATCAATATTATCTCCATCTTCTATCAATCTCAGGCTGGATAATATCTGTTTATACAAATGCGCTTTACTGTTAGAGAGTTGCTGCTTTTTGATGCTTTTATTCTTTTTCAGTAAAACGGCTTCATCATATTCTTCCATTTTATCCAAAGCATCGAAAAGCTGAACGATTTTCAGGTCTTCACTTCCTGAATTGCGTTTCACATACAATTTGAAATTGCGTTTCTCCCCTTTTTCCAAGGATTTTATTAATTGAAACAGTATGTCGGTACTCCTGTTGGGCATCGTATTTTATTTTCCGTAAAACCTTTTACAGATAAGCATTTCAGCACTTTAAAGCGCTTTTACATAACGTAAAATATAAGCAATTTTGTCCGTTCCCGCCATCACTATAAAACTATATTCGTAGGATGCAGGTTAAAGAAAAAAGGTTTCATCTGAATCAAATGTAATCAACCCTGCTTTTTTAAGCTCAAATTTTTACTATGAGTACCAACAAAGTCAACATTTTTGACACCACATTGCGCGATGGCGAACAAGTGCCCGGCTGTAAATTAAATACAAAAGAAAAAATAGAATTAGCATTGGCATTGGAAGAATTGGGCGTTGATATTATTGAAGCAGGTTTCCCCATTTCATCTCCGGGCGATTTTTCTTCAGTGAATGAAATATCCAAGATCATTAAGAACGCCACTGTTTGCGGATTAACCAGAGCCGTTCAAAAAGATATTGAAGTGGCCGCCGAAGCATTGAGATATGCAAAACGTCCGCGTATACATACCGGTATCGGAACATCCGATTATCATATCAAAGGCAAATTCAATTCTAACAGAGAAGATATTTTAGAACGTGCCATCCAATGTGTAAAGTGGGCAAAGAATTTTGTGGATGATGTTGAATTTTATGCGGAGGATGCAGGCAGGACAGAAAATGAATATTTAGCAAGAGTGGTGGAAGCAGTTATTAAAGCAGGTGCCACTGTTGTGAATATTCCTGATACTACCGGCTATTGTTTGCCCAATCAATACGGTGATAAGATGGCTTATTTAAGAACTCATGTTTCCAATATCGATAAAGCAACACTTTCCTGTCATTGTCATAATGATTTGGGTTTAGCAACTGCCAATTCCATTGAAGGTGTGATCAATGGTGCTCGTCAAATAGAATGTACCATCAATGGTTTGGGTGAAAGAGCAGGCAATACTTCATTGGAAGAAGTGGTGATGGTTTTAAAACAACATAAACATTTAGGTTTCACTACCCATGTAAATACAAAATTATTGAACCCGTTGAGCCGTCAGGTAAGTGATATCATGCGTGTGCCTGTTCAACCCAATAAAGCCATTGTTGGTGCGAATGCATTCTCGCATTCATCAGGTATTCATCAGGATGGATTTTTAAAGAGTGCCATTACTTATGAAATTATCGATCCCGTTGATGTTGGTGCCGATACCTCAAAAATTGTTTTAACTGCCAGAAGCGGAAGAAGTGCATTAGCCTTTCGTTTAAAAAAATTAGGGTACGATTTTAACCGCAATGATGTGGATGTTTTATATCAAAAATTTTTACAGATAGCAGATAATAAAAAAGAGATCAATGACGAAGACCTTCACCAAATGGCAAAACAACATGAATCTGTTGAAACTGTATGACATTTGCTATTGAATGAGCAGCTCGACTAAACGACTTCTCAAAAAAATTATGAAAAAAAATATTACAGTCATTAGCGGAGATGGCATCGGCCCTGAAGTAATTGCACAGGCTGTTCGTGTATTGAATGCCGTTGCGCAAAGGTTTCATCATGAATTTAATTATACTTATTGCTTGATGGGTGCTGTTGCCATTGAGCAAACAGGCAATCCACTGCCCGATGAAACCATTGAGGTTTGTTTAGAAAGTGATGCTATCTTATTCGGCGCAGTGGGTCATCCGAAATTTGATAATGACCCTGCAGCAAAAATGAGACCTGAACAGGGTTTACTTAAACTGAGAAAATCATTACAACTGTTTGCAAATATTCGCCCGGTTAATACTTATAGCGTATTACATCATTTATCTCCATTAAAAGAAAAACAATTAGAAGGCGTTGATTTTATCATCTTCCGAGAACTAACCGGCGGCATCTATTTTGGTAAAAAAGAATTGATCGAAGATGGAACAAAAGCGATTGATGAATCTGTGTACACCGTTAATGAGATTGAACGCATTGCACATATCGCTTTTAAGAATGCACAACTACGAAAGAAAAAATTAACGCTGGTAGATAAAGCAAATGTTTTAGAGACATCCCGTTTGTGGAGAAGAGTGGTTCAGAAAATTGCAGAAGAGTACAGTGATGTTACTGTTGATTATATGTTTGTTGATAATGCTGCCATGCAGATCATCCTCAATCCAAAACAATTCGATGTAATACTTACAGAAAATATGTTTGGTGACATCATCAGTGATGAAGCAAGTGTTTTAAGCGGATCTATCGGCATGTTACCCTCTGCATCTTACGGCGTTTGCACTGCATTGTTCGAACCCATTCATGGTTCCTATCCGCAGGCTGCCGGAAAAGATATTGCTAATCCGATCGGTTCTATTTTATCTGTGGCGATGATGCTGGATTATTTTCAAATGCACGAAGAAGCGGCAAGAGTAAGACAAGGTGTTACATGGACCTTACAAAACAAATTCGTTACAAAAGATATTGATCCCATCAATTTTTATTTCACCACAACTGTTGGCGAATTGATCAGTGATTATGTGATCAATAAAATTACAGACGAGATCAATCATGAAAATATTGAATTAAGAAAATCAACGATCATTTAAAATGGCAGAATTAAATAAATACAGTAAAACATTAACGCAAGACGAAACACAACCGGCAGCCCAGGCCATGTATTATGCCATTGGCATGAAGGATGAAGATTTTAAAAAAGCACAAGTGGGCATTGTAAGTATGGGATGGGATGGCAATCCCTGTAACATGCATTTGAATGATCTGGCAACCACAGTCAGAGAAGCAGTAAACACAACAGATGGTTTATTGGGTTTACGTTTTTACACCATTGGCGTAAGTGACGGGATCAGCATGGGAACAGATGGTATGCGTTATAGTTTAGTAAGCCGCGATTTAATTGCCGACAGCATTGAAACCAATGCAGGTGCTCAATATTATGATGCACTCATTACAATTCCCGGTTGCGATAAAAATATGCCTGGTTCCATTATGGCAATGGGAAGATTGAACCGTCCAAGTATCATGTTGTATGGTGGAACGATTGCAGCAGGTCATTATCACGGACAAGATTTGAATATTGTTTCTGCATTTGAAGCATTAGGACAAAAATTGGCAGGCAATTTAGATGAAGCAGATTTTAAAGGGATCGTAAAAAATAGTTGTCCGGGTGCAGGTGCATGCGGTGGTATGTACACAGCCAACACAATGGCAAGTGCGATCGAGGCATTGGGAATGAGTTTACCTTATTCTTCTTCCAATCCTGCAATGAGTGAAGAAAAACAAAAAGAATGTGCAGCAGTGGGTGAAGCCATCAAATTATTATTGGAGAAAGATATCAAGCCAAGAGATATCATGACACGTAAAGCATTTGATAATGCCATTACTGTTGTGATGGTGCTTGGCGGAAGCACGAATGCCGTATTACACCTGATTGCTATGGCAAAAAGTGTGGGTGTTGCATTAACACAAGATGATTTTCAAACCATCAGTAATAAAATTCCTGTATTGGCGGATTTTAAACCGAGCGGAAAATATTTAATGGAAGACCTTCATAAATATGGTGGTGTTCCTGCAGTGATGAAATATTTGTTGAAAAATAATTTATTGCATGGTGATTGTTTAACAGTAACCGGAAAAACGGTTGCAGAAAATTTAGCAGCAGCGCCTGATCTTGATTTTGATCAGCAAAAAATTATTGCGCCTTTAGATAAACCATTAAAGGCAACAGGTCACTTACAAATTTTATACGGCAATCTCGCAACCGGAGGAAGTGTTGCAAAAATTTCAGGTAAAGAAGGCGAACGTTTTGAAGGAACTGCCAGAGTGTTCAATGGTGAGAAAGATGTGATTGAAGGAATAAGAAATGGCAAAGTTCATGCAGGGGATGTGGTGGTGATTCGTAACATCGGACCGAAAGGTGCACCTGGTATGCCGGAAATGTTGAAACCAACAGGAGCCATTATTGGCGCGGGTTTGGGCAAATCAGTAGCATTGATCACTGACGGCAGATTTAGTGGCGGTACACATGGATTTGTCGTCGGCCATATCACACCGGAAGCACAGGATGGCGGATTGATCGCATTGGTGGAAGACAATGATATTATTGAAATTGATGCCAATAAAAACTCACTCATTCTAAAAGTTGCGGATGATGTGATCGCTAAAAGAAGAGCAGCCTGGAAACAACCTGCATTAAAAGCAACCAGCGGTGTTTTATATAAATATGCAAAATTGGTGAAGACAGCTGCTGATGGTTGTGTAACGGATGAGTAACCCCTAAATCCCCTGAAGGGGACTTAAAAAAGGGTATTAATGAACAAGATTTTAATGAAAGTACTTCTAACCATATTATTTATTTCATGCGGCCTTTCTGTAAACAGCCAAGGCAGTAATGTCAGAAAGTATCTTGACAGTTCAGGATTTTTGATAGATAAATCTCATGCATTCTTTTATTCTGAAACCCAAAAAGACGGGAATTACTTAGTAACAAGAACTTACTTTGTTGAATCAAATAAAATTTCCAGTATAATTACTACAACTGAGCAAGAAAAAATAAAAAAACAAATAGGGCTGCAATTGCTTTGTAATAAGAACGGGATTGTACAATCCATCAATCTTGTAAATGAAAAGGGGGAAATAAACCATTCACTTCAATTTGACAAGAATGGCAATCCTGACAATAAAGTAGGCTTTATTGAGAATAAATTAAAATCTGAAAATGTTAGCAACGATATTCTTACAAAAGGATTTGCTACATATAAAAGATACTATGATAATGGAACTATAGAAGATTCTATATATGTGAGTGACAGTGGTAAAATTTATAAATCATACCACTTTTATGAAACCGGAAATCTCTATGTAAATACAAGTTTTAATAATGCTGATAAAAAATTTGTCGTCAAAAGTTTTTCTGAATCAGGAAATATTATACCTGATTTTATTGACAGAAAAGCACCGCAATTTCCTAATGGAATAAGAGGCTGGCAGATTTATTTGGAAAGAAATCTGAACAGAGATTTACCCGTTGTTAATGGAGCACCTCCTGGTAAATATACTGTTACTCTTAATTTCCTGGTTAATAAAAACGGAAATGTTGAGGATGTTGTTGCTGAAAATAATCCCGGATATGGAATAATGGAAGAAGCCATTAGAATAATAAAAAATAGTCCAAAGTGGGAACCGGGAATAGAATATGGCAAAGTTGCTGAGTATCACCACAAACAGGGAATCACATTTGTAGTTTCCCAACAAAGATAATTTTCAAAAATTTTAAAGTCATTTATATGGAAACACTTGAAATAATAAAAGATAAAGAAACAGCAATCAAAGAACCTGTTTCTATTTCAGGTTCGCAAGCAGTGTTAGAAGCATTTATTGCAGAAGGTGTGCATACCGTTTTCGGATATCCCGGTGGTGCCATCATGCCTATCTATGATGCGTTATATGATTATAACGATAAACTGAAACATATTCTTGTTCGTCACGAACAAGGCGCCATCCATGCTGCACAAGGTTTTGCAAGAACATCAGGCAAAGTTGGTGCTGTGTTTGCAACCAGCGGTCCGGGTGCAACAAATTTAGTAACAGGCTTAGCAGATGCCATGATCGACAGCACTCCTATTGTTTGTGTTACGGGTCAAGTCTTTGCACATTTATTAGGAACAGATGCATTTCAGGAAACAGATGTAATTAATATCACCACTCCTGTTACCAAATGGAATTACCAAATCACAGATGCAACAGAAATTCCGCATGTGCTTGCTAAAGCATTTTATATCGCAAGAACAGGAAGGCCCGGTCCGGTATTAATTGATATCACTAAGAATGCACAGATCCAAAAAATAGATTATGAAGGTTATAAAAAATGCGAACACATCAGAAGCTATCGTCCAAAACCAATTGTAAGAAAAGAATATGTTGAAGAAGCAGCAAAGTTGATCAATGAAGCAAAAAAACCTTTTGTCATTTTTGGTCAGGGCGTTATTCTCGGCAAAGCAGAAAGAGAATTCAAAGCATTTATTGAAAAGGGTGGATTGCCTGCAGCATGGACTGTGCTTGGATTGAGTGCATTACCAACAGATCACCCGTTGAATGTAGGAATGCTTGGCATGCATGGAAATTACGGACCCAATGTATTAACCAATGAATGCGATGTATTAATTGCGATCGGTATGCGATTCGATGATCGTGTTACCGGACGTTTGGATAAATATGCTAAACAAGCCAAAATAATTCATCTTGATATTGACCCTGCAGAAATTGATAAAAATGTAAAAACAGCTGTTCCGGTTTGGGGCGATTGCAAAGAAACATTACCCCTGCTTACAAAATTGATCGATAAAAAAGAACATACAGATTGGCTGAACAAATTTCATGAGTTCACAAAAAAAGAAACAGAGATTGTTATTAATGATGAACTCCATCCAACAGGCGAACAGCTTACGATGGGTGAAGTTATTCAACTGCTTAATGAATTAACAAACGGTGATGCAGTAATTGTTACCGATGTTGGTCAGCATCAAATGGTGGCTTGCCGTTATGCAAAATTCAATCAGTCAAAGAGTAATATCACTTCAGGTGGATTAGGCACCATGGGCTTTGGTTTACCCGCTGCCATCGGTGCAAAATATGGCGCACCTGAAAGAACAGTGGTTGCCATTATCGGCGATGGTGGTTTTCAAATGACGATTCAGGAACTCGGTACTATTATGCAGTTTGGTGCAGCCGTAAAAATTTTAATTCTCAATAATCAGTTCCTCGGAATGGTTCGTCAGTGGCAGGAATTATTTAATGATAAACGTTATTCGTTTGTTGATATTCAAAGTCCCGATTTTGTACAGGTGGCAAAAGGTTATCATATTGCCGGAAGTAAGGTTTCAAAAAGAGAAGAATTGAAAACTGCATTGGCTACGATGCTCGATCATAAAGAATCTTATTTATTGGAAGTGATGGTCTCAAAAGAAAACAATGTATTCCCGATGGTTCCGCAAGGATGCAGTGTAAGTGAAATAAGATTGCAATAAACCCCTATCCTCTAAAGGGTAATGGAAAAGAAAATTAATAAAGTTGGATAAAAAATAAATTATGAGCAACACAAAAAATATTAACGATGTTTCTCACTCCCCTTCAGGGGTTGGGGGTAAACTCGATTTCACCATAACAGTTTATACCGAAAACCAGGTTGGTTTATTAAATCGCATTGCGATCATTTTTTCAAGAAGAAAAATTAATATCGAAAGTTTAAATGTTTCTCCTTCTGAAGCGGAAGGCATACATCGTTTCACCATCGTCATCAGCGAAACAGAAGATGTGGTAAAAAAATTATGTCGTCAAATTGAAAAACAAGTAGAAGTTTTAAAAGCGTATCATAATACCAATGATGAGATCATCTGGCAGGAAATGGCTTTATATAAAGTACCTACAGATATTATCGCAGAAAAAGTAAAAGTCGAAAGACTATTACATCAACACGGCGCAAGAGCAGTAGTGATCAGAAAAGATTATACCATTTTTGAAACAACCGGCCATAGAGAAGAAACAGAAGGCTTGATTAAAGCATTGGAACCTTACGGATTGATTGAATTTGTCCGCAGTGCCCGTGTAGCCATCATCAAGGCCAGCAATGGTTTCCACGAAAAATTAAAAGAGTTCGAACAAACTGAGCCCGGCGAAGAATTAGTCGAAAATGAATTCTTAGATAAGCAGGATGAAGTGTTCACGATGTAATGTTCAGCAAAGAACAAAGCGTACAAGAGTGCGACGCAACAATGCATAATTGAAGTACAAAAGTTAGTAACAAAATTTTTATAACAAACCATATCAAACTACAACAAAAACAAAATGGCAAATTATTTTAACACGCTTTCATTAAGAGAAAAATTGAATCAATTAGGTGTTTGTGAATTTATGGACATCAGTCATTTCAACAATGGAGTGAATGCATTGAAAGGAAAAAAGATCGTGATCGTTGGTTGCGGTGCACAAGGTTTAAATCAGGGATTGAATTTAAGAGATTCAGGCTTGGATGTTTCTTATACTTTACGGAAAGAAGCGATTGAAGCAAAACGTCAATCTTGGAAAAGTGCAACAGAAAATGGTTTTAAAGTTGGCACTTATGAAGAATTAATTCCAACGGCTGATCTGGTTATTAATCTTACGCCCGACAAACAACATACTTCTGTTATTAATACTATCATGCCTTTGATCAAAAAAGGAGCAACACTTTCTTATTCCCATGGATTTAATATTGTGGAAGAAGGTATGCAAATCAGAAAAGATATTACTGTAATAATGGTGGCACCAAAATGTCCGGGTTCTGAAGTTCGTGCTGAATATGTTCGTGGTTTTGGCGTACCTACTTTAATTGCTGTACATCCTGAAAATGATCCTGAAGGAAAAGGCTGGGAACTCGCAAAAGCTTATGCAGCGGGCACCGGCGGACATAAAGCCGGTGTTTTAAAATCTTCATTTGTTGCGGAAGTAAAATCAGATCTGATGGGTGAACAAACTATTTTATGCGGTTTGTTGCAAACAGGTTCTATTCTTTGTTTTGATAAGATGATCGAAAAAGGAATTGAAACGGGCTATGCTTCCAAACTCATTCAATATGGTTGGGAAACGATCACTGAAGCGTTGAAACAAGGTGGTATCACTGCGATGTTCGACAGATTATCCAATCCTGCAAAAATTAAAGCATTTGAATTATCTGAAGAATTGAAAAATATCATGCGTCCATTATTCTGGAAACATCAGGATGATATCATGAGCGGCGAATTTTCTAAAACCATGATGGAAGATTGGGCAAATGATGATAAGAATTTATTAAAGTGGAGAGCAGAGACAGGAAACACTGCATTTGAAAAATCAACTGTAACATCTGCAAAAATCGCCGAGCAGGAATTCTTTGATAATGGTTTATTGATGGTTGCCATGGTAAGAGCAGGTGTTGAATTGGCTTTTGAAACAATGGTCGAGGCAGGCATTAAACCCGAATCTGCTTATTACGAATCATTACATGAAACACCATTGATCGCAAACACTATCGCCCGTAAAAAATTATTCGAAATGAATCGTGTAATTTCTGATACTGCGGAATATGGTTGTTATTTATTCGATCATGCATGTAAACCTTTATTGGCTGATTTCATGAAGAAAGTAGAAACAAATATCATCGGCAAAAATTTCAATGAAGGAAAAGACAATGGTGTTGACAATAAAAAAATAATTGCAGTGAATAAAGCCATTCGCTCACATCACATAGAAGTGGTGGGCGATACATTAAGACAGGCAATGACGGCAATGAAATCAATCAGCACCGTTGCTTAATTAAAAAATAATTTAATGCGCAATTGTTTATCAGCTATTCATAGATCAATGAAAAATGTATTATAACAAAGATTTGTCTAACTATATTGACAAGATGTTGAATATTTATATCGCTAAATTGATATTTTTTGAATATTTTTGAAACTAACGATTGCTTGCCGAAATAAGAAGTTTACCAGTTACTATAATTTATAACAATGGCAAGTACAACAGGATTATACGATCCCTCATTTGAACACGATGCATGCGGCATTGGTTTTGTTGCCAATATTAAGGGCAACAAATCACACCAGATCATTTCTGATGCACTCACCATTTTGGAAAATATGGAACATCGTGGTGCATGCGGTTGTGAGAACAATACCGGCGATGGTGCAGGTATCATGATTCAAACTCCTCATGAATTTTTCTTTGATGAATGTGTGAAACTCGGCGTACATCTACCTTCCTTTGGTAAATATGGCGTGGGTGTTTTATTCTTTCCAAAAGATATTCGATTGAAAGAAGAATGCAGGGATATCTTCAGCAGTTCCGCAGAAAAATTAGGATTGGAAATTTTAGCTTATCGAAAAGTCCCGGTTAATCCAACTGATATCGGACCCACAGCTTTATCCGTTGAACCAGAGATCGAACAGGTTTTCATTGCTTGTCCCGATTACATTTCTTCTCCGGAAGCTTTCGAAAGAAAACTATTTGTGTTACGCAATTATGCTCAGCACACTATTAATAATTCTGTGAGAAAAGATGCGATTGGTTTTTATGTTGCATCACTCTCTTATAAAACTGTTGTATATAAAGGACAATTAACAAGTCTTCAGGTAAGAAATTATTTTCCTGATCTGAGTAATAAAAGAATTGTAAGTGCATTCGGATTGATACATTCCCGTTTTGCAACCAATACATTTCCTTCATGGAAATTGGCACAACCATTTCGGTATATCGCACACAATGGCGAGATCAATACGCTGCAAGGAAATCTAAATTGGTTGAAGACAAGTGAAAAGGGTTTTACGTCTCCGTACTTTTCAAAAGAAGAAATGGATATGTTATTGCCGATCATTTTTGCAGGACAATCAGATTCTGCCTGTTTGGATAATATGATCGAATTGCTCACCATGTGCGGAAGAAGTTTACCACATGTGATGATGATGCTGATCCCTGAAGCATGGGATGGTAACGAAGCCATGAATCCCATCAAAAAAGCATTCTACGAATTTCATGCAGCATTCATGGAACCTTGGGATGGACCTGCTTCCATCTCATTCACTGACGGAAAAATAATTGGCGCAACACTTGATAGAAATGGTTTACGTCCATCACGTTATTGTGTTACAACAGATGATCGTGTTATCATGGCATCTGAAACAGGTGTACTTCCTATCGATCAAAAATTGATCAAAGAAAAAGGAAGACTGCAGCCGGGAAAAATGTTTGTGGTTGATATGGAGCAGGGAAGAATTATCAGTGATGATGAATTGAAGAAAAATATCTGTTCACAAAAACCTTATGGTGAATGGTTGAATAAATATAAAATCCGTTTGGAAGAATTGCCTGAACCAAGAGTGATGTTCACTCATTTACATCATGATCAAATTTTTAAATACCACAGAGCTTTCGGTTATTCAACAGAAGATATTGAAACCATCTTAACGCCAATGGCTTTGGATGGCAAAGAACCAATTGGTTCTATGGGAACAGATACACCATTAGCAATATTGAGTGATCAACCGCAACATCTGAGTCATTATTTCAAACAATTATTTGCACAGGTAACAAATCCACCGATCGATCCTATTCGTGAAAGATTAGTGATGAGTTTGGCAACATTTGCGGGTAACAATGGAAATTTATTAGTGGAAGATCCATTGGATTGTCATAGTGTAGCATTAAAACATCCTGTTCTTTCTAATCATGAATTAGAAAAAATAAGAAGTATCGATACCGGAATTTTTCAAGCAAAAACAATTCAAACATATTTTCGTGCAGATGGAAAACCGGGATCATTACAAAAAGGTTTAGATCGTTTGTGCCGTTATGCTGTAGATGCTGTAGAAGATGGATTTGAAGTGATCATTTTAACTGACAGAGCAATTGATAGCGACCATGCTCCTATTCCAACCCTGCTGGCAACAGCTGCAGTGCATCATCATTTGATCAGAAAAGGATATCGTGGTCAAGTTGGAATTATTGTAGAAGCGGGTGATGTTTGGGAAGTACATCATTTTGCATGTTTGATCGGTTTTGGGGCAACTGCCATCAATCCTTATCTCGCATTAACTACTATCCGTGATTTAAAGATCGATGGAAAATTAGAAACTGAATTAGATGCCGATCATCTCAAGAAAAATTATATAAAAGCTGTGTGTGATGGATTGTTGAAAGTATTTTCAAAAATGGGAATCTCCACTTTGCAATCATATCAGGGTGCACAGATTTTTGAAATAGTGGGATTGAATAAACAGGTAGTTGATAAATATTTTACAGGAGCCACTTCACGCATAGAAGGAATGGGATTGGATGAAATTGCCAAAGAAGCGTTGGCAAAACATTTTTTTGCATTCAGTAAAACAGAGATTCCTGTACAACGTTTACCTGTTGGCGGTATGTATCAATGGAAGCGTAAAGGTGAATTTCATTTATTCAATCCGCAAACCATTCATTTGTTACAGCATGCAACAAGCACAAATGATTATGCAACATTCAAAAAATATTCAAAACTTGTAAACGATCAAAGCGAAAAAGCTTGTACGTTAAGAAGTTTATTAGAGTTCAAACGAAATCGTACTGCTATTTCCATTGATGAAGTTGAGCCTGCAGAAAATATTTACAAACGTTTTGCAACAGGTGCCATGAGCTTTGGTTCCATTTCTCATGAGGCACATAGTACGCTTGCTATTGCAATGAATAAACTCGGCGGAAAAAGTAATACCGGTGAGGGCGGTGAAGATGAAATGCGTTATGACAAATTACCGAATGGTGATTCTATGCGCAGTGCCATCAAACAAGTTGCATCGGCACGTTTTGGTGTTACCAGTTTATATTTGACTGAAGCGGATGAATTACAAATAAAAATGGCACAGGGTGCCAAGCCAGGAGAAGGCGGACAATTACCCGGACATAAAGTAGATGAATGGATTGGAAGAGTTCGTCATGCAACTCCCGGTGTTGGATTAATTTCTCCGCCACCGCATCATGATATCTATTCTATTGAAGACTTAGCTCAATTAATTTTTGATCTGAAGAATGCAAACAGAAAAGCACGTATCAGTGTTAAGTTGGTTTCAAAAGCCGGTGTAGGAACAATTGCTGCCGGTGTTGCAAAAGCAAAAGCAGATGTTGTGTTGATAGCAGGTTTTGACGGAGGTACTGGTGCATCACCCATCAGTTCTATCAAACATGCAGGATTGCCATGGGAATTAGGATTGGCAGAAACACATCAAACATTAGTAAAAAATAAATTGCGCAGCAGAATAGTTGTGCAAGCTGACGGCCAAATGAAAACAGGCCGTGATATTGCCATTGCTGCATTATTAGGTGCTGAAGAATGGGGCGTTGCAACAGCTGCTTTGATTGTGGAAGGTTGCATCATGATGCGCAAATGTCATTTGAATACTTGCCCTGTTGGTGTTGCCACACAAGACCCTGAATTAAGAAAAAGATTTAAAGGTGATCCAGATTATGTAGTGAACTTTTTCAAATTCATGGTGCAGGAATTAAGAGAGATCATGGCTGAATTAGGATTTAAAACTGTGAATGAAATGATCGGTCAGGTGGATTGTTTGGAACCAAGGGAAAATATAACTCATTGGAAATACAGCAAGCTTGATCTATCTCCTATTTTATACAAAGAACCTGCATCACAATATGTTGGTTTATACAAACAAGAAGAACAAGATCATGGTATTGCAGATGTATTAGATTGGAAATTATTGGAAGCTGCAAAACCTGCATTAGAAAAACAAGAAAAAATAAAAGCATCATTCAATATTATTAATACAGATAGAACTGTTGGGTCAATTTTATCGAATGAGATCAGTAAAAAATATCGGTCAGCAGGATTACCTGATGATACCATTCATTTTAAATTCACCGGAACTGCAGGACAAAGTTTTGGTGCATTTAATACCAAAGGAATTACACTCGAATTAGAAGGTGATGCGAATGATTATTTTGGAAAAGGTTTAAGCGGAGCAAGATTGGTTGTATATCCTGCCAAAGAAGCAACATTTGTTCCGGAAGAAAATATCATCATAGGTAATGTAGCATTTTATGGTGCAACAAGTGGTGAAGCATTTATTCGTGGTAAAGCAGGAGAACGTTTTGCAGTGCGCAATTCAGGCGTCAATGCAGTCACAGAAGGTGTTGGCGATCATGGTTGCGAATACATGACCGGCGGTCGTATAGTCATTCTTGGTGATACAGGAAGAAATTTTGCGGCAGGCATGAGTGGTGGTATTGCTTATATATATGATGTGAAAGGGAATTTTATAAACAATTGTAACACTGAAATGGTTGATTTGGATAAAGTATCTGATGAAGATGTGTCTGAATTACAAAATTTAATTCAAAAACATTTTGATAATACTGGAAGCACGGTTGCGAAATTTGTGTTGAATGATTTAGAAAATCAACTGAAGAATTTTGTAAAAGTATTTCCAAGAGATTACAAAAAAGTTTTGTTGGAAAGAAAATTGAAAGTGGAAACAAGCAAATAGCCCTTTGATCATCATTGTTGCCTTCGATTCTTTCAGTGAAAGAATAGCACACTTCAACGTCTTGTTCAATATTGAACAGAAAGTACAAGAGTGCGACGCAACAAAAGCTTAATAAAATTATCAATGCTCGAAACAAAATAAATAAATTCTGATGTACGATTAAAAAAATCGTACATCAGAAATCGTAAATCAGAAATTGAATTATGGGTAAGCCAACAGGTTTTATGGAATTCACGAGAGAAACATCGGGCAAAAGATCGGTGCAGGAACGTGTGCATGATTATAAAGAATATATCCAACCGTTCACTGAACAACAATTGAATAAACAGGCTGCACGCTGCATGAACTGCGGTGTACCTTTTTGTCATAGTGGTTGTCCTTTGGGAAATGTGATCCCTGAATTTAATGATGCGGTGTATGATGGCAATTGGGAAGAAGCTTACAGCATATTAACATCAACAAATAATTTCCCTGAATTTACCGGAAGGATTTGTCCTGCTCCCTGCGAAAGTGCTTGCGTGCTCGGCATCAATCAACCACCTGTTACCATTGAAGAAATTGAAAAACATATTATTGAAATTGCTTTTGAGAAAGGTTTTGTAAAATCACATAAACCTAATATTCGTTCCGGAAAAAAAGTGGCAGTGATCGGTTCTGGTCCTGCAGGATTAGCTGCTGCAGCACAATTAAATTATGCAGGTCATACAGTAACAGTTTTTGAAAGAGACGATGCACCGGGTGGTTTGTTACGTTATGGAATCCCTGATTTTAAATTAGAGAAATGGGTGATTGACAGAAGAGTGAAGTTGATGGAAGAAGAAGGAATCATTTTCAAATGCAACGCAAATGTTGGTGTGAATATTGGCATCAATGATCTGTTGAGAGAATATAATGCAATTGTATTGGCATGCGGCGCAACAGTTCCAAGAGATTTGAAAGTTCCCGGCAGGGAATTGAACGGTGTTTATTTTGCGATGCAATTTTTAAAACAAAATAATAAATATGTGGCTGGCAAAGATCCTCATGCCAATGCAAATATTGAAAGCAATATACTTCCGAATGAAGTAAAAGCAACCCAAAAAAACGTGGTGGTGATTGGTGGTGGCGATACGGGAAGTGATTGTGTGGGAACATCGAACCGGCATGGCGCCTCAACAGTAACTCAGTTTGAATTATTACCTAAACCACCTGAAAGCAGAACAGAATATATGCCTTGGCCAACATATCCTATGATATTAAAAACAACCACTTCACATGAAGAGGGTGTTGATCGTAAATGGGCTATTGCTACCAAAGAATTTATAGGTGATGAAAACGGAAATTTAAAAGCAATAAAGATTGTTGATCTTGAATGGATCAGTATTGATGGAAGACCTTCACAATTTAATGAAGTGACCGGCAGTGAGAGATACATTCCTTGCGAATTGGCTTTATTAGCTATGGGATTTTTATATCCGCAAAAAGAAGGCTTACTAAATGAATTGGGTATTGAATTGGATGAACGCGGTAATGTAAAAGCCTCCGAAAAGAATTATCAGACTAATATATCCAAAATATTTACTGCCGGTGATATGCGTCGCGGTCAATCACTTGTTGTTTGGGCAATCAGTGAAGGAAGAGAATGTGCCAGAAAAGTAGATGAGTTCTTAATGGGCCACTCAGTTTTGGAAACAAAAGACAATTCGATATTACATGCCATGATGTAAATTTTTTCAGCATTAATTATATCCCTGCAAATAACCATTGCAGGGATTTTTTATTGCTATAAATGAGAGAAAAAATCTCAATAACAGAATTTGATAAAAGTCAAAACTGTTTATTCTTCTAAATTATAGGATTAGGTAGAATAAACGCAAAGAGTTTTTAAGTAATTGTAAGGATGAGGAATTTGATTCATCAATCTTATCACTACATCATTAAATAACCAGTTGCGCAT
>CAIVCF010000238.1 GCA_903904335.1 uncultured Chitinophagaceae bacterium
AGCATATCCCAAAGACACATTTTTCCCGTAATATACAAGCTCTCCCGGAACATCATTGTCGGTAATCAATTTACGAGAATCGTCGATTAATTCAAATATACCGCCTGGAATGGCAATGCCGATACTACCAAGTTTTGATTCAGCAGATTCAGCGGGCAAATAACTCATCCTGGCTGTTGCTTCCGTCTGCCCATACATCACAATAAATTTGCGGTTGGTTTCCTTACTATAGGCGACATACTCACGGTTCAAATCAATATTTAATTTGCCTCCAGCCTGTGTAATGGTTTTGAGTGAAGGTAGATCCATTCTGAAAAATCTAAGCTTTTTAAGAATTTCAAAAGTATAGGGAACTCCTGATAATGAACTGGCTTGTTGCTCCCTGAAAAATGCCCAGAATTCTTTTTCAATGATTGACCTGGAATTTAATAATATCGTCGCTCCTTTTATCAGATGACTGTTGATGATGGATATGCCAAAGGAATAATGCATCGGCAAACTTGTAATAGGCCTCTCTCTTTCATCAATCGCCAGATAGGTTGCAATTGATTCCGCATTGGCTTCAATATTTTGATAACTGAGTCTTACAAGTTTTGGGCTTCCTGTGCTGCCTGATGTGGTAAGTAATAATCCAAGATCTGCCGCCAATGGAAAATCAGCGGAAGTTGAATTTTTCACTAAAATATAATGATGATTTTGATAAACAATTTCGTTTCCTTCAAAAGCATCTGACATGTCCGCAGGCAGCCAAAAGTAAGACGGACTATATTTAAGGATGAGATCATTCAGCAATGCACGATCCAAATTGGCATCTAGCATCAGTGGAACAACTCCATTACTTATAAAACTGACGTATCCGATCAAAGAACCGGGTGTATTGCTGCATAAACAGAATACCAAACATCGCCTGGCAATATGTTCAAATATTTTGGAGGACTCTTGAATCAGATCCGCGTAAGATAATCGCACCCCATCATTGCTTATAAAAGAAGCCAGATCTGCAAACCGGCTTAGATTTTTAAAAAATGCCATTGCTGATTTTAAGAAATGGATAGATATTTTTTCTCAATATTGGCAGCGATTTGATCTGGCTGCAACTCATTTTCTCCAAGCAAAAACTGGTAGTCCCCTGCATGCCTGAACTCATCTGCAATCCCCAAACGCAACAATGGCGGATGGCTCTGCAATTCACTTAATTGTTCGGCAATAGTGCCTCCCAAGCCTCCGATTTTATTATGCTCTTCTACGCTTACAAGTAGTTTTGATCGTTTGGCAGAATCGACAATCGCATCTACATCAATAGGCTTAATGGTATGTATGTTCAATACCCTTGCATGAATATTTTTTTCTTTCAAAATCTTTGCTGCTTCCAAGGCATTATATACCATGCTTCCTGTAGCAAAAATGGTCAGATCTCCTTCGTCTGCAAGCACAACTGCTTTGCCGATTTTAAATTCATAATCCTCTCTATAAACCATTGGATTGTTTAATCCTCCGGTAAGTCTGATGTAAACAGGCCCGTCGAATGCAGCTGCAGCAAGTGCCACTTTTACAGATTCTGTTGCATCCGCCGGTGATAGTACAGTGATATTTGGAATAGCCCTTACAATTGAAAGATCCTCGATGGTATAATGGGTGTTTCCTGAATAGGTCATGATCAATCCTGCACCCG
>CAIVCF010000239.1 GCA_903904335.1 uncultured Chitinophagaceae bacterium
AGCGTGACCGATAGTTTGTGGATAGGATTAGCATTGGCCATGTTTGTTGCCATTATTTTTCTTCGATCCGTAAAAGCAAGCGCTGTTATTTTAATTACTATTCCCGTTATTATTTTATTGACGATCATTTGTCTGTATGCCATCGGGCAAACACTGAACATCATGACACTTGGTGCGATAGCGGCTGCCATCGGATTGATCATCGATGATGCCATCGTTGTCGCAGAACAAATTCATCGAACACATGAAGAACATCCCGAAGAACCAACCACCATGTTGGTGCAAAAAGCCATTCATTATTTATTGCCCGCAATGGTGGGATCATCATTAAGTACTATCGTTATTTTTCTTCCATTCGTTTTAATGAGTGGTGTTGCCGGTGCCTATTTTAAAGTGATGACAGATACGATGATCATCACATTGGTTTGTTCATTTTTTGTAACATGGATCGTATTACCTGTTTTGTATCTGTTGTTCACCAAAAATGTAAACATCAACTCATTAAAAAATAAAAAGCAAAAATCGCACGAAGTAAAATCACAAAGATGGGTCGGTTTCTTTATTAAACGGCCGTATTTAAGTTTTGTAATCATTATCGCTTTAGCATTTTCGGTTTATTATATCTATCCGAAATTAGAAACCGGATTTTTACCGGAGATGGATGAAGGAAGTATCGTGTTCGATTATAATTCTCCACCGGGAACATCACTCGAAGAAACGGACAGGATATTACGCGAAGTAGAAAAGATGTTGGTCACCATTCCGGAAGTGGAAGCATACAGCAGAAGAACAGGAACACAAATGGGATTTTTTATCACCGAACCTAATCGTGGTGATTATTTAATTCAATTAAAAAAGAATCGCACTAAAACGACTGAAGAAGTTATTAGTGATATCAGGAAAAGAGTAGAAGCCTCACAACCCTCGCTGCGTATAGATTTTGGGCAGGTGATCGGCGATATGCTGGGCGATCTGATGACATCTGTTCAGCCTATCGAAGTAAAAATTTTTGGTAATGATCAATCGAAATTGCAGGAGTTATCAAAACAAGTTTCATCCATTGTTTCAAAAGTGGAAGGCACTGCAGATGTGTTTGATGGAATTGTTATTGCAGGTCCGTCCATCAACATTGAACCCAACAGTTCAACATTGGCACAATATGGTATCACGCCGGCCAATCTGCAATATCAATTGCAATCATCGTTGGAAGGAAATGTTGTTGGAACAGTTTATGATAAAGAACAATTAAGCAATGTTCGGTTAGTATATCCCGGAAGCAGAACATTAAGCATTGCAGATATTGCAAAGACCCCCGTGTTTTTACCAAATGGAAAATTAAAACCCATCGATCAATTAGCGAATGTTCATATTAATTCAGGTGATGCGGAAATTCAAAGAGAGGACTTGCAATCAATGGGTGTTGTTACGGCACGTTTGGAAGGAAGAGATCTCGGAAGTGTGATAAAAGATATTCAGCAAGAAGTCTCATCAAAAATAGCATTGCCGCAGGGCTATGCTGTGGTGTATGGCGGAGCTTATGCCGATCAGCAACAATCATTTAAAGAATTATTGGTGATCATGATCGCGGCAAGTTTATTGGTATTTGGTGTGATACTTTTCTTGTTTAAAGATTTTAAAGTGGCGGTCATTATTTTATTGATCGCCGTATTGGGCATCAGCGGAAGTTATATGGGATTGTATTTTACAAATACTGCATTGAATGTTGGAAGTTATACAGGGTTGATCATGATCATCGGTATCATCGGCGAAAATGCCATCTTCACCTTCTTGCAATTCAAAGAATCTCTAAAAGCATCGAACAATGTGGATGAAGCAATTATTTATTCTATCTCAACAAGACTTCGTCCCAAATTGATGACGGCATTCGGCGCTGTTATTGCATTAATGCCCATCGCTTTGGGGATCGGTACCGGTGCTCAATTACACCAACCATTAGCCATTGCTGTGATCGGTGGTTTTATTGTGGCATTACCATTATTATTAATTGTATTGCCGAGTATGATCCGTTTATTATTCAGACAAAAAACAATAGGATAATGCATAATTCAGAATTGCTGCAGAATGTATCAATAGATTTGACACCCAAACGATATTTATGAAAAAGATAATTCCTCTTTTTGGATTGATGATCTTTTGCAATTTGCATGCTCAAGACAAATCAAAAACAACTGATGCTGCAAAAGCCTCATTTGCAAAGGATTTTCCAAATGTTGCGCATGTGAAATGGGATAAGGAAGATGGTAACTATGAAGTTGACTTTGTACAGACGGGTAAAAAAATGTCGGCCTTATATGATGCAAAAGGAATATTAAAAGAGACAGAAATTCCTGTTACCACGGCAGAATTACCTGCAGATATCCTGCCTTATTTTAAGGAGCACTATAAGAATGTGGTTATAAAGGAAACTGCAAAAATTACAAAACCGTCGGGGGAGACCAATTATGAAATTGGTATAAAAGGGAAAGACATTTTATTTGACGTAAACGGAAAATTCATCAAAGAAGTAAAAGACTAAAACAAAATCAATATGAAACAATCATTTTTTTCTTTTTTAATTATTGCTGCGGCAATCGTATCGCTGAATAATGTAAATGCTCAAAGCGGATACAAGCTTACCAAAACATTTCATGTAACAAGCAGCGGTGGATGGGATTATATTGCTGTTAACCCTAACAGTAATAAATTATATCTCTCTCACGGAACACAGGTTAATATTTTAGACAAAGCAACGGGAGATTCTTTAGGTGTTATTCCAAACACTACAGGTGTGCATGGCATTGCATTCAATAATGCATTGGGCAAAGGTTATACAAGCAACGGAAGAATAAATACCGTTACCGTTTTCGATTTAAAAACCAATGCAGTTTTAAGTCAAATTGCAACAGGCGAAAATCCTGATGCCATCATGTATGATGCATTCTCTAAAAAAGTGATCACTTGTAATGGTCGTAGTAAAGACCTTAGCATTATAGATGCTGCAACTGAAAAAGTTGTTGCTACTATTCCTGTAGGCGGCAAACCCGAAACTGCCGTGAGTGATAATGCAGGAAAATTATTTGTAAACATTGAAGACAAAAATGAGATTGCTGTTATCGATCTTTCAACAAATACGGTAACCAATCGTTGGTCATTGGCACCGGGCGATGGTCCTTCGGGTTTAGAGATTGATGTTGCCACCAAAAGATTATTTTCTACCTGCGATAAATTATTAGTAGTAATGGATGCTACTAATGGAAAAATTATCGATAAGCTTCCTATCGGGAACGGTACTGATGGTGCTGCTTTTGATCCTGCAACAAAATTAGTTTTCACTTCCAATGGAGAAGGCACAGTTACTGTTGTGAAAGAAGTTTCGGCCAATGAGTTTAAAGTGATCGACAATGTTCCTACTAAAAAAGGGGCGAGAACAATTTGTATAGACGTATCAACACATAAATTGTATTTGCCAACAGCAGATTTTGAAGCACAGGCGGCTGGTGAAAAAGGAAGACCTAAAATGATCCCCGGAACATTTCAGGTAGTTGTGTTGGAAAAATAAGATCAGACAATATATTATTTTACAAAAGGGATCCTCTCGAGGATCCCTTTTGTTGTTTCATAACAATACAGTGTAATTTGAAAGAAAATGGGTTATTTTTTATATGACAAGATGGCGCATACTCCTTAGATACTTCATATATACTCCTTATATACTTGAGGACTCATGTGTTTCGAAAATTTTTACTACACAGCGTCTACATTGAATGTAACTCCTGCTGTTTTGTCTTCACGGCCGACTAAATGATATATTTCTTCTAATGTATACTTCATGGTGAAAAGAGGCTATTTCAGCTTGCAGACAACTCTATAAAATAAAAGACGAAATAAGCAATAATTAAGTTGTGTCTATCCATCTAAAATAGCTGCCTTTACGGAATTTACCTAAAACGGTAGTTTCTCTAACAAACACATAATCCTTTTAAGAATCTCAATAAATCTTCCTTTTGCAAGACATTTTTCCACCAAACTATTTTTAACGAACATAATTCTGTGAGAACCCCGTATTTCCCCAAAAAACATTTCATTAATCAAAGTCCCATAAACTCTACATTGAACGTTTATTTTGGAAAAATATTAGAGCAAATGGTTAGTTGGATATTCAACACTTTGCAAAAAATATATAGGCTGAAATGTTTGGAATGCAGCAGATAATTGTTGCAGCAGGGTTAAATTATTTCTTTGTTTAATTTCAAAATCGGCAAATTGATAGCAAGAAAAAAGGTCTCAATAAGAGACCTTTAAGAAAATTCGTTTGATGGTTCCATTCTTATCTACTGCTTTGACAATCAACTTTAACCTGTTGTTTGTCAGCTTATGAAAAATTCTGCTATGAATTTTTTTTATATAGCCAATTTCTTTACCATCCTTTAAAACTCTTACTGCAAAATTATCTTGCTCATTTTTAGGTTCCAATTCGTAAGACAAAACATCACCTACTTTTATTAAGTCAGGATGTAAATTTTGTTTACTTAAGGATGCGATCTCAGTTAAAAAATGAATGCCATCGACTAAATTATAATCAGCTAAAAATTCAAAGTTATCTGTAGGCAATAATCCTTGCGTATGCCCAAGCAGATAAAATTTATCCTCTTTAAATTGGGAATCTATTTCCCAAAAATCGAAGAAGCTTTGAATGTCAGGACGTTCAGACTTAATCAGCCGTTGACTAAAAATGTCTAAAACATTACCGTTGTATTGCGTTTCAATATTTGGGAATTCCGTATAGGGTGAAAAACCTTCTTCTTTTGCTTTTTCTACTGCCAACTTATCATAAGAAAAGAGATAGCGTTCATCTATAGTATGTTCAAGAACACCTACAATATGACGCCTGCTGCCCTGCCCCTTACGCCAGCTAATATATATTTTATCAAATTCCTTCATTGATCAATTCCCTCAGTTTTTCGAACCGTAAAGTTACCATTTTAATAATCAGTTGTTTTCTTAATTCCGGAATTCTGTAATGAGCATGGCTTTCCGGTACTGTTTGATCAATCGTTAACACAATATTCGTAATTTTTTGCTCATCAAAGCGTTCATTAACCCTATTTATTACCGACTTAACAATTTCATTATAAGACGAGTCCATGAGCTGTCTTATTAACTCAAAATGATTTAATTTTTGACCTTTCCAATGGATTTCTGAAAATCCATTTTGAATATATTTTTCAAGTGCTTCTTTTGATCGTACAAATTCTTCCACTCTTTCATTAAGTAATTCTCTGCCTAAACTACTTCCACTATCATATATAGGGGCAAACTTTTTAGGTCTATAAACTGTTAGTTTTGCCGCTTCGCCAATTTGATTAAACTTATTTTTTGTTCTGTCAATAATATGTTTCATAAAAAATTTCGAGATACGGGACAACTTATTAAATCCTTTTCTCTTTACCTCCTGTTCTACTTCATTCAGAGCCTTACTAAAGAGAGTAAATTCATTTATAATTGCCCAATTTTCCTGATGTCTATCACCATTGCCGATTAATGCATCAAAAACGATCATTTCAACAATTTTATCTTTACTTTTCCCGTCTTCAAATTCATCCAAAGCATCTTCAATAATTTGGAATGTATATCGTTTTTGATGTGTTTTATCTTCAGGGTTATAAGTATTATCAAACGCTTGTAAATATTTAACTCCTTCGACAAGCTCTTCTTTTTCAGAATCAATCATTGACTCACTAATGCATCCCATAATTTCCCCATCAATTGCGATATCATATTTTAAAATATCAAAGCCCAGTAAAATTCCAATCTCATAAGCTATGACTTCACTCCAAAATTCATACTTAAAATCTTTTCCAGTCTTGTTTTCAGAGGCTGGTTTGTATTGTGACCTTTTAAAATAATAATATTTTCTATTTGGAGCAAGGAGGTATTTTTTTGCACGGGTACCCCCTGTGCTAAACCAAAATTGTTCACTCCATTTTTCATCTATATAAAATAATTGAGGCATAATGTTATTTTGTTTCAACCGTTTAAATTACTAATTAATACCTGCTCAAATAAAAAACGAATTTATTTTAATTAAGTTGTTTCAAAACTTATGCAAAATGATTATTCGCATTCTTCAATCTCTCTGATTGACGGCGATCTTCATTAAATGTATAATAATCCTTTGTTGTTTTTGTTGAAATATGGCTTGCCATTTTTGCTGAATCTTTCATTGAAAGTTCGTCAGCAATTTCATCTAAATTTAAATGCTTTAAACTGTAAAAGTCAGCATTGATTTTCAATTTGTCTTTTACATGGGTTTTCCAACGTCTTGTTATTTGGCGAGGACTGATCGAAAAATTTTGTGGGATTAATCCATCGGAAAACAAGTATTGATTTTCCATAGCCAAAGACATAATTTCTGTCCAGAAAGGAACTGCGATATTTTTAATGGGTTTCCAAATTTGTGAAGCTTGTTTCTTTTTTTTAATGGTTACTAAAAAACGCTGATTCAATAAATCTACATCTTCTTTCTTTACTTTGAAAAGCTCGGTAATTCTTGCACCGGAGTGAAAAAATATTTGCATGAATCTCCAAAACGAATATTGATTTTTTTTCAAAAATTCGTTTATTTTTTTTCTTTCATCATTATTTAAAACCATCCTCATCTTTTTAACGGTTTTTTGTTTCAGAATGCCACGCATTGGATTTTCCTCTATTGTTTCAACTTGAATAAGCTCATTATAGAGCATACTTAAATATGATTTGTATTTATTGAATCTTTCTGGGCCCATTAGATTTTTC
>CAIVCF010000240.1 GCA_903904335.1 uncultured Chitinophagaceae bacterium
CAGAGTCCCTGCGGAGACTCTGCGGGGAATAAAATATAGATTTAGCTGCACGACGATGAAATACGCAGAGTCCCTGCGGAGACTCTGCGGGGAAAAAAGCCCTGTGGAGACACTGCTTAGAAATAATGCGCAGAGTCCCTGCGGAGACTCTGCGGGAAATAAAATTGCAGGATATAGATTTAGCTGCACGACGATGAAATACGCAGAGTCCCTGCGGAGACTCTGCGGGGAATAAAAAGTGTTACTTCTCTGAGAGACTCTGCTTAGAAAGAAATGCCTTCTTCATGCTCGTGTTGGTCGCTGACCAACGCGCAATCTGCAAGAGCAAACTCATTCTGAAAAAGTATTACTTCTCTGAGAGACTCTGCTGGGAATAAATCAAGTCTTTGGTCTTTAGGGATTAGTCTTTAGTGAAGAGATTCTAAAATGCCTTCTTTCCCAAAGACTAAAGACCAGCACCTAAAGACTTTCACAACAAACTGCGCTTTATACATAAGCAAAGCTGTTAAGAATGTCTCTTCTTATTACTGATAAGAAAAAAACCTGTTGCAATAGAAAACAATACAAAACCCAATCCTGCTGCTATCAATTTAGGCCATTTATTTTTCTTCAAAGGCATTTCGGGAGAATCTACAATCTGCACTGTTGGCGTTTCCTGGATCAATGCAGTTTTACTGACTTCCAGATTTTTTACGATCTCCGAATAAATAATGCCCTGCATGGTTTTATCTCTTGAAGAAATTTCTGCTGAAACAGATGGGGAAGCGTATGCAGGGTTTCCATCCAACAACATTAAATTGGCATCGGCAGCAGAATAGGTTTTTCTGTTCAATAACATAGCTAAGCTATCCGCTCTTCTTTCCAATCTGTTTACATTACCTCTTAATCTTCTTGTTTTTGTTTCTACATAAAAATCGGTGGTGAAGGATAGAATTCTTTCGCTGAACAACTGACTGAATTTTTCATCTCTGCTGGTGATCCATATTTCAAAGATCCCTAATTTCTTGTCGGGCTTTGAGATGGATAATTCATCTTCTCCCACCTGTTTGATGATGAGCTGCAATAAACTGTCTTCCAACCTTGAAAATTTTTGTTGATCGGAAGGAAAATTTATTTGCCTTCCCACTTTCGAACTGTTCTTCCATTTTTCTTTCCATCCATATATTTCAGCATATTGATCAGCCAATGAAAAATTGCCGGTATCGTTATAAGGGCTGAGCAAAGTTTTCTTGATCAAAGAACGGCTCTTCAATAATTCCAATACATTATCTCCTGCCAATATCCCATTGCTTCCGGTAATGCTTCCGAGATCCAATCCTATTTGTCCGGATAATGCTGAAGCCAATGAACCACCAGCACTGGATTTAGATTCTTCCACCACAAAGGAAAGCCTTGCTGTATAACTAACTGGGCGTAACCAAGCAGCCAATAAACCGATCAATGCGCCGATGAATCCTGCTACGAGCAACTTTTTCCATGATTGCAGTACATACTTAATATCTGCCACCCATTTTTGAAAAAAGGCGTTGAAATAAAACGCTTCTTCAGGGTCATTTTTATTATCTGTATGTATATGTTGCTGCATGAATGATTAATTAATGAAGTTATTTAAATTCTTGAATACTTTTCTTTCAACAAGCCCTCATTGTTTGTATTTTGACAATCTGCCAATAACACCTTATCCAGATCATTGAAAATAAAAGCAGCATTTAATTTTTTTCACGCAGAGGCGCAAAGTCGCCGAGGGTTTATTTTTTCTGCAACAAAGCCTCTCTTTTCTGATGCGTATGTTTGAGTAAGCAGAGAAAAATCCTGACGGATTTTAGAAAGCACACTCTGTTTAATACTGTTTATTTTCAAAGAGCTTTTAGAAGGCGTCTTGATTGAAATATTGTTGATTTTATAAGTTCCATTAAAAAGTTGAACAACTTATATATATAAAACTACTTGTGATTACAATTTCAGTATGCTTGCTAAACTCACTAAAGCAGTAAGGATAGCAGTAAAAGCTGAGATCTCTACAATGGAGATCCCTTTTCTTTCAGCATTATTTTTTTCGGGCACGATGATCTTACTTCCCGGCAATACTTTTGGATAATTGCTGAAGAATAAAAAGTGACGGATCTTTTTATTGATCCCATTACTGTATTCTATATAAGATTTTTTCAGGTTGCCTTTATCGGTTACACCACCTACCTTACTGATATAAGAACGGAAACTGCCGGGTTCGTAACTTAAGATCTGCGGATTAAATACAGCTCCTTTTACTTCAACAAAAGGTTCATTTCTCGGGATATAAATACTGTCATCAGGCTGTAATAAAAATTTTTCTTTTTGTTTGGATGCTTCTTCCGACAGTAAATTCGTTCCAACACGTAATCCTCTTCTGTACACCTGCACATCATTCATGGAAGCATAAGGTGTAATGCCACCGGCCCTTTTCAATACTTCCTGCACTGTTTCATCTCTTCTCTCTAATGCATAGTCACCGGCATATAAAACCTCACCTCTTATTTTAATATTACCCAGTGTATGATAGTTCAATAATCTCGGAACAAAAATATAATCTAAGGGTTGTAGTAAAGTTCCTGCTTTCCGGTGTTGCAGATCTGATGCAACATCAACAGTGATCACATCGATCATTTTATTGGCCAATGTATCTGCCTTATTTTTTTCCAAACGGGATATTTCTATTTTGTGATTGGCCGCATCATTGGTAAAACCTCCCGCCATCAGGATGATATCTTCCAAAGCAAGTCCCTCACGATATTGGAATGAACCCGGTGTTCTTACCGAACCGGCAATGGTAACAATGGGCACATCCTGCAGACTATCTTTCGCTAAAACAAAAACAGAATCTTCTCTCAATAAAGCAATATCTGATTCTGTTCCGTTGATGATACCCTTTGTATTGAAGGAGATGAGTTCTCTTTCTGAATCGGTTTTCTTACGCTTGATATACCCCCTGTTCACAAATGCATCTTCTCTTAAGCCATCCGCTTTTTTAATCAATTGCGCTAATGATAAATGATCGGTTAGTTCATAATTGCCGGGACGATAAACAGCACCGGTTAAAATAACACGGTTGGAATAGCGCGGCAATACCTTTTCAAAAAAAACAGAATCGGCATTATGCGGAATATAGTAACTGAAATCGCCTGCAGTGATATCTCTTATCTTTTTTTCCCTGTCACCGATCGTTACAATTTTAGCAATATCTTTTGTGGCACTGTCGCCAAACCCGCCGCCATATTGGATCAGATCTGTCAATGTTTCTTTCGGTAATAACTCATATACGGCTGCACGTTTCACTTCACCGCTTAAATACACTCTTTTTTCATATACCGGAAAACGGATCACATCCTGATCTTCCAATCTTATTTCTTTATTTAAAACACCTTTCTCCAAAAAAGAATAAAAATCCACTGTCTCAATGACTTTATTATTACGGATCAATTCTATTTTTCTTAAAGAACCATTTGGAGCCGGTCCGCCTGAGAGATATAAAACATTGAAGAAACTTGCCACTGCCGATACCAGATAATTGCCGGGCCTTTCTGCTTCGCCGATCACCGCGATGCGGATGGATTTGATATTACTTAAATTAATAAAGAGGCTTGTCTTGCCCGAACTCAATGCAGGATACACATCCTTCATCTTATTTTTTATTCTTTGTGTGGCTTGCTCGATCGTTAAACCGGTTACATTCACCATTCCCGCATAAGGGATCTGAATATTTCCTTCAGGAGAAACTTTTGCACTTACAATTGTTTCATTCAATCCTGTCAATGAAATGCTCAATTCATCATCAGCACCCAACACATAATTCTTAGGTGTGGCAATTCTGATATTCGGTTCAAAACTGTTTCCGGGATTACTGAAAAAATCAAAACCGTAATTCACGGTTGTTTTTTTACGTAAGGGTACTTCGATCACCCAACTGCTGTCGCGGAGAAAATCTGTTGTATCTCTGATGATATTTTGGGAACTGAATTTACTCTTGGAAGAGCTTTGTAATTGAACCAATCTTTTTTTGAACCCGGTCACTTCAGAAGGGTTTAAGCCTTTTCTTACCAGCATATTCATCGCATCTGTTTCAGAAAGGCCTGCTTTTTGTGCCTGTTGCCATATCTGCATGATCTGCTGATCGGACATTTGTCCCACTTTCATCGATGACAACCCATCTGTATTTTGCGCAATGGAAAATTGTACTGTGAGCAATGCGATGGCACCTATTAAAACTGCTCTGCTCTTTTTGAATATATAGAATTTCATTATCAGCGTATGATTATAACAAATATCGAAAATATTTTGAATATTGCTTTAAGCAAAGTAGCTAAGTTAATGATTGTCACTCTGAGTAAACAATTTTTATAGTGTAAAAGTGCTTAAAAAATACTATTCAATTCTATTGTCTTACAATCACTGCCCTACTGTTGAAGTCACAGTCTTTATGTAAAAGGGGTCTCGGAGCAGCAACAGTCCAAAAATGGCTGTAAGGAATAATCTTTGTTGAATATTTATAAATCAAACTTATAAGTTATGAAACAACAAAATTCCGCTATCTCCGAAACCTTCACTAAAGTTAGTGAAACTATTGATTTTACTGGTAAGACAATACATGTTGGTATTGATGTACACCAAAAGAATTATCAGGTGGCAAAAGTTTGTCAAGGGATGTGCTTGGGTAATGTTTCTATGAATGCACAAGCAGATGGATTAATAGCACATTTAAAAAAGCATTATCCCGGAGCCCATTTTGAATGCGTATATGAGTGCTGTGCATGGGGTTTTAATTTACAGCGTAAGTTAATAGCGGCAGGTATGGGATGTATGGTAGTTCATGCGGCAGATGTCTCCACTAGTGACAAAGAAAGAAAAAGAAAAACGGATTCCGTTGATGCTTTAAAATTGGCGCGATGTCTGGCTTCTGGTGACTTGAAGGCTATACACATGCCCGACGAAAACAGGCAAAAACAACGTAATCTAATCCGTTATCGCTCGAGGCTAGTTGGAGACATAGGCCGGAGTAAGAATAGAATAAAAAGTTTGCTCAAATTTCAGGGTATAGATATCCCTGAAGAATTTGGCAGAAACAAACATTGGAGCCTCAATTTTTTAAAGTGGATAGAACTACAGGCATCCCAAGATATTTTGCTTGGAGACACTTTGGGGCTTATGATCGAACAACTCAAATTGCTTCGGCAATTATTGCTAAGGACTGAAAGAAAATTGCGCCATTTAGGTAAGGACCAAT
Source organism: uncultured Chitinophagaceae bacterium (assembly GCA_903904335.1). Classification (GTDB taxonomy): domain Bacteria; phylum Bacteroidota; class Bacteroidia; order Chitinophagales; family Chitinophagaceae; genus CAIQDX01. The sequence goes on from CAIVCF010000240.1 coordinate 5,258, forward strand.
ATACATCAGAGCTTAAACTGATCACAAGTGTCCCTGGAATTGGACCAACTAATGCAATGTTGTTTTTACTTGAGATTGGAGACATTAACCGATTCAAAGGTTTTGATGCGCTTAATGATTTTATAGGATTTTGCCCTGATACCAATAGCAGTGGCGATACTGAAAGAGACCGAGGTATTACCAAAAGACGCAATAGAAGATTGCGCACTGCATTAGTTGAAGCGGCTTGGATTGCCATTAGAAGAGATCCAGTCTTAATGGACAACTACCATGAACTCACAAAAAGAATGACTGGTAATCGAGCTATTATTCGCATTGCACGAAAATTATTAAGACGGTTACGTGCGGTACTGATAAGTGGAGTAGAATACAAAAAAGGATTTGTAAAGGATGAGATGGGGGGCTGAAAAAGTTTTTTTAAGCCATATGGCTTTCCCGTAATAAAAAAGCAGCCATTACTGGCTGCCCATATACGGTATAAGCATCAGCCATATTGCTGGCAGGTTGCTCTTCAGCAGAGCCTGCTTCCTCTTGAGGCTAACAATATAAATTTAAGAAGTTCTTTCAAATTATTCATATCACAAAAAAGGTGAAAAAACAAACATAAGGACTGCTTTTGTACTACTGCAAATGAAACAAATTGCTTGTCACAGTCTGCAGCCTATGTCTTTACTTTTAAGGAATAATAAAAAGTTGCAGCCAGACTGCTAATAGGAGTTTAACCGGTTGTGATAAAAATGATTGTTAAGAACTAAATAAAAAAAATATGCAATAAATATTTTTTCGTTGCTCCGTGCAGCGTTGACCTTTACATAGGAGTAGCACAGCAGCTAAATCAGGGAACCAACCCGAAAACGGGGTGTTATCGTTTTCGGGGGTCTTTTTTTGTTTCTTTTTTGGACAAGCAAAAAAGAAAAGAAAAAATAATTTCTATTCATCAAACCTGCCGGACTTCGCTCTTGGCAGGAAGCATGGGTCTCTATTAAATATATTTTTTCCCAGCAGCGTCTCCGCAGGGACTCTGCGCATTTCATCGGCGTGTAGTTAAATCTATATCCTGTAGTTCCATATAACCTAATTACCGGATAAATACCTTGTTGTCCCTTTCTTGTTTTACAGCTTGATAGACAATTGCAATTGCCCGCCAAAACCAAGTTCAACAATTTTTTGCAAAGTTGAAATACGAACGTCTTTAATATTGTTTTCCACTCTAGAGATGTACGCTTTATTAGTTCCACATTTGTCAGCAAGTTGCTCTTGTGTCAAACCCTGTTCAAGCCTTGCTTCTTGGATCAGGGCACCAAGTTTGAAGCTTTCAAAGCCTTTGTCCAGTTTGTCGCGTTTACTTGTACCTGCTTTGCCGTAATGTTCGTCCTTAAATTCTGCAAGTGTTTTAATATTTTTATTTGTTTTCATAATGCAGCCTCTATGA
>CAIVCF010000241.1 GCA_903904335.1 uncultured Chitinophagaceae bacterium
GTAACCACTGCTTCCCCTGTAATCAATATCGATAACTGTATAACCTTTATCGGCCAATAAATTGTTGAACATGTATTCCCTGAAATACTGGCTCCACCAAAAATGTACATTCTGCAGATAACCTGCACCATGTACAAAAATGACCGCCGCATTGTTTTTTGTTCCGGGTTTTGGTTCATGCAACCTTGCATAAACAGGCTGACCATCTCTTGCTGTAAAAGTGAAAATTTTATTTTCTCTCCATGTATAAGATTTGAATTCATCACTCATTGCCTTATTGGTTACCTGCACAGCTTTTTTATTCGCTGCATTTTCCTGCACAAATAATTCCCACGGTTTGGTGATGTATGAATAACGGTATGCAATATTTTTTTCATCAGGTGAAACAGTTACTTCATAACCGCCTGTCATGGATGTTATTTTTTCTTTTGTAGTTCCGTCAATTTTTATTTTATACCAGTTTTGTTTGCCGGGATGTTCTTCATTGGTGAGCAGATAAAAGAATTGTTTTGTTTTGCTCAGCACCACATCCTGTATCTCATATTTTCCTTGTGTGAGCTGTGTTTTAGCGGATGTGCTGATATTGTATGTATAGAGATGCGAATAACCCGATGCTTCACTTTGAAAATAAAAAATATCATTATTGATCCATGCCAGTCTTGCACCGAAACCTGTTCCCGGCCCGCCGATCCAGGCTTCATCGCGTTGACGATCCAATAATTTTAATTTGCCTGTTACAGCATCTAATTGCATGATCCATCTGTCTTTATTATCCTGTGAACGGATATCGGCAATGGCAGCAGTTCCATTTTCATTCCAAACAATTGTATTGATGTTTACTGCACGGGCTATAGCTTTCTTATTTGCATATTTTTGCGGATAATCTTTTACATAATCCGGTTGATCTGTAATACCGGAAATAGAATCTGTTGCAATACTTAATACCGTATCCCTTAATTTATCGTACACATAGAAATCATATTTACCTAAAGGCGCACCCACTTTTGTTCTGTTTGGGATATCGGTTGTGAAACCGCTTTCTGTAACATAATCCGGAACAACAGTAATCTTTGCATTGGTTGGAGCGGTGAATAAACGATAAGTAACAAATCTTCCGTCAGGACTAACCTGCAAAGCTTGTACAGTTTTATCACCGATGTTGATCGTTTTTAAAGTATCGGCTTCTTTCACTGATTTTAAGAATGCATCACGTTGATCTTTCTTGCTTTTTCTTTGTTTAACAATATCTGAAGTGCGTAATTGATTTTGTTGTAACCATTGCTCCTGTTGATTGGCACTGCTTGTTGGAGCTACTGCCGGAAAATTTCCTCTTGGTGCTCCGCCACCGCCTCTGTTTCCACCGCCACCAAATGCAGGTGCAGCGGGTGTTTCAGTGCCTTTGGCAAAATTGGTTAACTGTTGCGTAAATCCGGTTTTGATATTCCATGCGTATAAATTCTGATTGCGGTTAAAACTGATCCATTCATCTTTCATGATAAATTTCGGATTCATCTCGGCTTCTTCCGTTTGTGTAATGCGTGTTGTTTTGGCAGATTTGATATCTAATAAATACAAATCACCTTTGTATGTATAAACGATCTGCGAATAATTGCTGTTATAATTGCCGCTGTTGATGGCACTTAATAACAGTGCTTCATTGTATTTTAATTTAACGGGCTCTTTACTGTTGAGCTGAAAAATATAAAAAGAATCTGAAACATTTTTATCAGGATTCCAGTTGAAGAAAACCGATTTGCTGTCCCAGGTCCATGAAATGTTTGTGGGAGAAGTGCCGATCCATTTCTGGTCTTTCATGATCTGCTCCACCGTTAATTGTTGTGAAGATGCTGCAATGCTGCATGCAATAAAGAAAAGGAAACATAATTTTCTCATGTGGGTTTGTTTTGGTGCTATAAATCTAATGATGCAACAGTAAAAAGAACTTTGTTTTTTATGAATGGGTGAAATTACAAATAAACAACTGCCAAATCTTTTACAGAATAATCAGCTGCATCTCTTGCTAAAATAATTACTTTATAATTGTCCTTGTTATAATTTTTCTTAAAACTGAATTGGGCAGTCATTTTGTTTGTTGTTTCGAATGATTGGCGAACGATATCCCGGTGATGTAATACAGCACCGTTGTTCTCTCCCGCCAAAACATGCGTTGTGGCATCTTTTTGTACAAACAGGAATTCCAATAAAATATTTTTAGCTGCACATTTTGCTGTTACAGAAAGGATATCATTGTTGATGGTTATTTGCTGGGATTCAATTATTTTTTCAAAAGAAGCCGCCGATCTCATCAATTGCGGAATGACTGTTCTGTTACTGCCAACCGTTTCGGCCTTTCCGTTTATGATCGCCTGTGGTGTGTAAACCGATGATAAATGAAATAGTTGTGCATAATGATGCTGTTTTTCCGAAAACGAGTGATTGCTGAAAGAATCGATCCAACCCAATTGGTTCCAGTAATCAACATGATAACTGACTACGATGATATTACTGTCCTTTGCAAGTTCTTCCGCATATTTTTCTGCCGGAGGGCAACTGGAACAGCCCTCAGATGTAAACAGTTCTATAAAAATTTTATGATTTACAGGTACAGATGAATGATTGGTTTGACAATCGGCAGAAATAAAAATGAAGGAACTGATAAGTAATAACCATTTCATAAAAAATGTTTTTTATGCAGACGTTTACTTGGTTGAAACCTTTCAATTGTATATCATGCACTTACTATCTTTTTTCCGAAAGGCAGCATGGAAAGTTCAATGAGTTGAAAATGTTTTCTTGCGAAAGGAATGCCGATAATGGTGATGAATAATAAACAACCGAAAACAAAGTGTGATAGCGCTGCGCAACATCCGCCGGAAAATAACCAAATGATATTACCAATGGTTTGTAAACAACCGCCGCCGTTATTGGCATATACAATCTTGCTTCCGAAAGGCCATGCAACGAACCCGGCTAATTTAAAACACTGCAATCCGAAAGGGATACCAATGATGGTGATGCATAAAACAAAACCACCAAATACATATGCCATTGCGGAAATGAATCCGCCGAAAATTAACCATATCAAATTGCCAATCAGGTTCATTGTAATTATTATTTTGAATAAAGTTATGCAGTACAAGAGTGCGACGCAACAGGTGATGCATTGAAATTATACAGACGGTAACAAAATCATTTCATTGCCCAATCGTATAAAGTCAATACACTCATCCAACCCATGGCAGCCACAACCAACCAGCCTGAAAGTCGCATCCATAAAGGATGTTGATAGCCCTTCATTAATTTTATGTTGGTAGATGCAATTAAAATAATGGCCAATGCAATGGGTAAAATAAATCCGTTGGCAATACCCGCGAATAATAATAATTGTCGAGGCTTACCAATGAAAACAAATATGCA
>CAIVCF010000242.1 GCA_903904335.1 uncultured Chitinophagaceae bacterium
AATAAACTCAGCGGCAGTTTTCAAAAATTAACTACTACCGTAAATCACATGACTGAAATAGGTGATGTTGTTAAATCAACAAATGATTTTTCTGCAAAAACAAAAGAAGCGGCCGCAGCTTTAGGCACTGTAACCGGTGCCGTTCATCAGGCAACGACTTCGCTGGCTTCTTTTAATGCAGCATCAGAAAACACCAAGCAATTCCATGCACAAGTTCAGGTATTAACAAAAAATTTATCTTCTTTAAATACTATTTACGAATTGGAGTTACAGGAAAGCAATAATCATTTAAAAGCATTGAACCAGTTCTACGGCAAATTAGCACAGGCTTCTTCAGCTATGAACAGCAGCGCAGATGATGCTATAAAAGCCAAAGAACAAATTGCGGCATTGGCGGCTAATCTCGGCAAATTAAATCAGGTATATGGCAATATGCTTACGGCAATGCATGGCAGATAATTCCTGAAAAAAAATTAATAATATTAATTGTAAATAGAAATGTCGCTACCTAAAGAACCACGGCAAAAAATGATCAACCTGATGTATCTGGTGCTGACAGCAATGTTGGCATTGAATGTATCATCGGAAATCCTCAATGCTTTTAAAACGGTTAATAACAGTTTAAACAATGCAAATGCAATTATAGATAATAAGAATCAAGTTATTTCCAAATCTTTTGAAGAAATGGTTAATGACCCAAAAACAAAAGATAAGGCTTTGATCTATAAACCGGAAGCGGATAAAGCAAGAAAAATTGCTGATGATGTTTATAATTACATTGATGGTCTGAAGACCGAATTGAAAAAAGAAGCCGGATCGCATATTGAAAACGGAGAAGAAAAATTTGCAGAAGAAAATTTAGAAGCCGCAACAAGATTGTTTGATACAAAAGGTAAAGGCAAAGAATTATTGCAGAAATTAAATGATTTTAAAACCAATATTCTTGATGTAGATCCTGAAGTAAAGAAACAATTTGCAGAAGCATTGCCTCTGGATCTTTCAGTTCCAAAATCAAAATCAGGCAATTCTAAAATGACCTGGACGACCGCTTATTTTCATATGACTCCTACCATTGCTGCATTGACCATATTGAGCAAGTTTCAGAATGATGTAAAAAACAGTGAAGCTGCTGTGTTGGATTATTTGCATAGTAAAGTGGGTGAAGTGAAAGTTCAGTACGATCAGTTTGCCGCTATTGCAGATGCAGATAAATCCTATGCTATGGAAGGCGACGAAATTCATATTACAGCAGGTGTTGGAGCATTCAGTGCTGCGGCAAAACCGAATATTACCATCAATGGTGCTTCGCAAAGTTTAAAACCGGACGGCACAGTTTTTTATACTACAAAAGCTACCGGTGTTGGCGATCATTCAGTAACAGTAAATATTGAATTTACAAAACCCGATGGAACAAAAGCGGTTGTTCCTAAAGTTGTGAAATATACAGTGGGTATGCCAAGCGGTGCTTCTATCTTTTTGGAAAAAATGAATGTTGCCTATATTGGTGTTGACAATCCTATTAATGTTTCGGGTGGTAGTGTAGGAAGTGAAAAAGTAAAAGTAAGTTTCACCGGTGGTGGGGAGGTTAAAAGTTTGGGCGGCGGAGAATACACTATTAATCCCACAACAACAGGCATCAATTCATTAGTAATAGATGCTGCCGGAAAAAAATTCACATTCCCGATAAGATGTAAATATTTGCCAAATCCTGTTGCAGTAGTTTCTGATAAACAAGGTGGGGCTATTGCAGCGGCCGAGTTCAAGGCACAAGGTGGGTTGATCGCTAAATTATTGGAATCAGAATTTGATGCCAGGTTTCAGGTAATCAGCTTCAGATTGGGTGCTTACGGAGGAGCTATTTCGTCACCACTTGATTTTCCTAATAACGGCCCAAGATGGACAGGCGATGCAGCAAGTCTGGTGAACCGTGCTTCGCCCGGAACAAAAATGTACTTCGATGATATTCGCGTAAAAGGTCCGGATGGCCGCGAACGTCAGTTGCCGAGCATATTTTTCACATTAAGATAATAAGATATATTTTATATGAAAAAATTACTTTATTTATTACCGCTTTTTTGTTTGGTTGTGCTTGTTTCCAATGCACAGACAAAGAAAAAAAATACAAGCACAAAAAACACAAAAGCTGCTTCCTCTGCTGCCCTTAAGGCCAAGAATCAGCAACGCATGACAGACAGCCTGAATGCTGCTGCAAGGATTTCTGATTCTTTAGCGTTGATAAAAAAAGCAGATAGTGTAAAGCTTAGCTTAGCAGCTGCAGCGGACAGCACACCAAACCTGCGAATCGATTCTGTAAGTATTTCTCTTCGTAATGACAATGCCGTAGATAGATCCTATATCAAAGTTCGAGCTCCTTTAGATTATGAATATATCAGAGAAGATAATGCTGTATACAGACAAAAAATTTGGAGGGTAATTGATACAAAAGAGAAATTAAATGCATCATTTACTTATAATGCCGACGATGATAATGGTAACCAACGATTTATTTCAATATTATTGAATGCTATCAAAAAGGGAGGAAGCAACGGAGGAGTGGATGCATTCAGTCCGATTGATGACAGATTTACGACACCTGTTACCTACAAACAAATAGCGCAGGGGTTGGTTGGAAAACCAAGACATCAGGAAATTCCTGATTGGGAAAAAGATCCGGACGGCAGTAAAGGAATTAAAAAGGACTCCGTTATCATAGATGAGTTTGATCCTTCCAAAATTTCAAAATTTGAAATAAAAGAAGAAGTTGTTTTTAGTAAGCATACTTCCAGAATGTTTACGAGAATCTTGGGAATTGCACCAATGATTGATGTATATAATGATAATGCTGATGGAACAAGAACATTCAGATATTCAAAAGCGGTTTTTTGGGTGTATTATCCAGACTTAAGGGCAACCCTTACGCACCACGAGGTATTCAATCCAAAAAATTCCGGTGCAAGAATGACTTGGGAAGATTTGTTTGAAAGCCGGATGTTCAGCAGCTACATTGTGAAAACAACATTGGATAATCCTCAAAATAAAGATTTGCTTCAATTGGCAAAAGATGATCATTTATTCATGCTTTGGCAGGGAGAGAAGATTAAGGAAAAAATATTCAATTATGAGCAGGATCTCTGGCAATATTAAGGCCTGAGGTTACAATTTTGGCTATATAAGTGATTAAAGGAGAAGCTTTTGGCTTCTCCTTTTTCGTTTTAAAAATGGCATTATGGGACAGATGTTAAAAAAAAATATAAAACTTATTGTTTTATTGTTAACTATTCTATACTTTCGTAACGGTTTTTCATAGGATATTGGATTTTAAAAACGGGGCTGGATTTTTATCCTGGCCCTTTTTTATTTTTTTAAGCTTATTTTTCCCTTTCTTTAAAATGATTCTGGATTAATTTCGATTTTGCTTCGCCGATGATTTCTGCTAGCTCCTCTATTGATGTATTGCGAATTTTTTTTAATGATTTGAATTTTTTTAATAGCTCATCTGCCGTATTTTTTCCGATTCCTTTTATTTCTTCGAGCTCGTTCTTAAATGCACCTTCAGATCTTTTATTGCGGTGAAAACTGATTCCGAACCTGTGTACTTCATCACGTATTCTCCGTATCAATTTTAAACCGTCGCTTTCCCATGACAGCTTTATCGAATTCATATCTCCTTGAAAAAAGATTTCCTCTTCATTTTTTGCTAAACCAACTAATGTCATCTTTCCCTGTAGTTTTAGCTCGGCAATACTTTCCATGGCAGCACTCAACTGTCCTTTGCCTCCATCAATGATAATCAATTGAGGTAGTGATTGTTTTTCTTCAATCAATCTTTTATATCGTCTATACACAACTTCTTTCATGGTGGCAAAGTCGTTGATGCCTTTCACTGTTTTTACATTAAAATGACGATAATCTTTTTTACTGGGCATACCATCCTTAAAACAAACCATAGCGGAAACGGGATAACTTCCCTGAAAATTTGAATTATCAAAGCACTCTATATGAACCGGCAATTCACTCAACTGTAATTGATCTTTCAATTGATACAGGACATTCTTTTTTTCATGATCTGTTTTCTCTTCCAGATGCAATATTTTTTTCTTCCT
>CAIVCF010000243.1 GCA_903904335.1 uncultured Chitinophagaceae bacterium
AACTCTATCGCATTGATTCCTTTAAACATAACTAAATAATTTAGACTTCAAATTACTAATATATTTAGTTATAACCAAACCTTTTATTATTCTTTGCGTACATTCTACCTAATCCTATTAGTTTTTAATTATTTTTTTTCGGGAATAGGATGCGGTTGAACAATTTTGTCATTACTACCGCCTCCGTTAATGGTACCTTCAAAATACAAATAATGTTCAGTGCCGTTCTTTGTATTGGTATTCACGATCAATGTTTTCCTAACATCACCGTTGGTACCCACTTTTTTACTATCAAATGATCCTGTGACCAATCCTTCTCCTCCGGGAGCGATCGGTTCTTTGGTATAATCAGCGATCGTGCAACCGCAACCCGGCCTTACATTGGTAATGATCAAAGGCTTGTCGCCAGTGTTCTTTAAACGGAACTTAATGAGAATGGTTTCTCCTTTATTGATGGTTCCGAATTTTACTATAGAATCGATCCAGTGAACAGTAGTATAATTGCTGCTGTCAGCAGCTGCTTTTTGTGCAGCTTCTATTGCCCGATCGCTTTTATTCTTACAAGCGAAAAGGGAAACAGCAACCAACATTGAAATGAAACAATATTTCATAGTAGTAATTTTTTGCAAATCTAATGAGCCTTTTGTTTAAAATCTATTTTTTGAATTTTCCCTTCTGCCACTAATTCTTTGTGGATATTGTCGAGTATGCCGTTTATGAATTGTCCGCTCTGCTCCGTACTGTAATCCTTTGCCAGATCGATGTATTCATTGATGGTTACTTTTGTCGGGATGGTCTCAAAATACAATAATTCGCAAATGCCCATGTTGATGATGATCATGTCCAGCAATGCAATACGATCTGCATCCCAATTTTTTAATTTCGGCTTGATCAATTCCAAAGTGTATTCTTTCTTATCGATCACAGTGGTCAATAGTGTTTTTGCAAACAACCATTTATCCGGGGAGATGATCTCCTGTAAATTATACGCAGCCGGCTTTTGAAGGAAATTCAATACCAATTGGCTCATCATTTCGCCATCATCATCCCAATTGGAAAATAATTCTTCAATATGCGATTCGAATAATTCGTTCGGCAGCATCAAATTCGTGAAGATGATTTGCAGTATTTCCTTTTCTTTTTTCTTTTCCCGGCTTGCTTCGGTTACATAAGTTTTATATTCTTCTGTTTCAACAAGCGAGTTATATATTTTACGTAAGAGGTCGCGATCAATTAATAATTGCGGCTTCTCAGTTTCCAACGCTTTTTTAAAAGAAGGCGATTCAATGATCTCCCATAAAAATTGGTTACCTGAAATTTTGGTATTCACATTCAGGTCGTCATGTGAAGTGATGTTTTTTGAAGCTCTGTGAATGGAATCAGTTTCCGCATAACGGGCAACTTCAGTAAGAAAATAAATTAAATAAACGAATAATGCTTTGCTTTGGTCTATCTGCTTCTGCAATTCACTGACCGGGTTTTTAAATGCCTGCTGATCATGAACCGTTTCGATGATGTATAACAACTGCATTACTTTAACACGGATATTTCTTCTGCTAATCATTGAACAAAGAACTTTGTTTTAAGGCTGCGAAGGTATTGGTTGAGCAGATGATTTCAAAAACAAAAAGGCCTGTTATTTTAAAACAGGCCGGATTTAATTGATAAATGTGCTTTACATCTGCACTACTTGTGATCGAAGGGATTCAACGATCTTGGCCAAGCTAACAAATACCTGTGCAGTTGATGGCACTCCATTTTTTGCAGCCCCTTTTGTCAAATCCTGCTCGAAAGAATCAAAGTCATCTGATTGTGCTTTACCATTCATTCTGTTGTTGGTAGTGGGATCATGTGCATCGTGCATGCTTTTACCACCATAAGTAAAATTCTTTGCGCCGGTTCCTACGCAAATAAAATCTGTGAGATTTTTACTCAATGCCTGAAAACCGCTTGTATTACCTGAAGTAACTTCCGCCAATAATACTTTAAAAAATACATTGATGTTGGTATCTGCAGCAATTACAAAGATGGTGCTGTCTACCACTGACCTGATTGTCAAACGCCCTTTTTCTATCATGGTTCCGGAATGAGCCGGATCAATAACAAGTGCAGTACTTCCCAATGAATCATATAAAGTTGGGGCCGGCGAGGTGCTGTTTTTGCTGCAGGAACTGAACAACATTACTGAAATGATAATAGTTGCTAAAATGCTTAATGAAAGTTTTGACATAGTATTTGATTTTAGTGGTTAAAAATTTTAGAAATGAGCGTATAGACCTTTGAATCTTTTTTTACCGGACAGCCATTTTGCATTTCCTTTTCAGATGGTATATTTCTGGAAACCTGATAGTGTAATTGATCCTGCATTTGTGCAGTCATTACTGTTGCATTCACTTCAACGGGGTAAAAAGTAAAGACGGTGATTTTTGTTCTGGGATTGCATAAAACATGGTTCACTCCTTTTTGCTGATAGAGCCATCTTGTAATTAAAACCGAATCCTCTCCAGTCAAGTCATTTTTAAAATCAATTCTAGCCATAGAAATGGTATTAAGGTCTGCCTGCGGTTTAGTTTCCATATAAATATGCCAGCATAGAATAAAAAATAACAAAAGAAAGCTTGAGACGCAGACCAAGGCAATTCTTCCTATGTTTTTTCTTTTTGTTTTCACATTCATTATTTTCAATCATATACGGGAATACATGAATAACGGATTGGGAGTTGAAAAGAAATTGAATGAAAATTTGACACAGCCATTCAAAAAACTTGCTGCATCTTTGCCGCCGCTTATGACAGGCTTGCCAAAAGACCAAATGATTTGGGATATATCCTGAAAATTTGGCTTAAGAAAGTCTATCGGCACGATAATAGCCAAATGGCTATCGAATAATTAATTTATTTCAAAAACTAAAATCAAATCAATATGGCTACAAAGAAGCTGACATTTGAACTTTATGAAGATAGAGTTCTTGTAAAAGCAGCAGCTGCCGAAACTAAAAGTTTAGGCGGTATAATTATTCCTGATACTGCAAAAGAAAAACCCCAAAAAGGAACTGTTATTGCAGTTGGTCCGGGCAAATATGCAGAGCAAACAGGTAATCTTATTCCAGTAAAACAAAAAGTAGGTGATGTTGTATTGTATGGCAAATATGCCGGTACAGAAATCACTGTAGAAGGTGAAGAATACTTAATTATGAGGACTTCTGACATTTTAATGAAAGCTCCCCAGTAATTCAACAGTACAAGTGTGCGACGCAACAAAAGCTAAATTATAATTCTGTTGTTGGTCACACCATAATTATTAATTACTAATTATTAATTCTTAATTGAATAAAAATGGCAAAACAAATTTTCTTCGATATCGAAGCAAGAAATAGAATGAAAAAAGGCGTTGACACTTTAGCCAACGCTGTAAAAGTTACATTAGGACCAAAGGGTCGTAATGTGGTGATCGAGAAAAAATTCGGTGCACCACAGGTAACAAAAGATGGTGTTACTGTTGCAAAAGAAATTGAATTAGAAGACCCTATTGAGAATATGGGTGCTCAAATGGTGAAAGAAGTAGCATCTAAAACTGCTGATATTGCAGGTGATGGTACTACTACTGCAACTATTTTGGCTCAAAGCATTGTGAGTGAAGGTTTGAAAATGGTGGCTGCGGGTGCCAATCCGATGGATCTGAAACGCGGTATTGATAAAGCAGTAAGCATTGTGATCGAAAGTTTGAAAGCACAATCACAGGCTGTAGGGAATGACAGCAAAAAAATTCAGCAAGTGGCTACCATCTCTGCCAACAATGATGAAACCATCGGCAAATTAATTGCTGAAGCTTTTATTAAAGTGGGTAAAGAAGGTGTGATCACTGTTGAAGAAGCAAAAGGGACCGATACTACTGTTGATATTGTAGAAGGTATGCAATTCGATCGCGGATATATCTCTCCTTACTTTGTAACCAACAGCGAAAAAATGCAGGCTGAATTGCAGAACCCTTACATATTAATATATGATAAGAAGATCTCTGCAATGAAAGACATCCTGAGCATCTTGGAAAAAGTTGCACAAAGCGGTCGTCCTTTATTGATCATTGCTGAAGACTTAGAAGGTGAAGCATTAGCAACATTGGTTGTAAACAAATTACGTGGTACTATTAAAGTAGCTGCCGTTAAAGCTCCCGGTTTTGGTGACAGAAGAAAAGAAATGTTGACTGATATAGCTGTATTAACTGCAGGCACTGTGATCAGTGAAGAATTGGGACATAAATTGGAAGCTGCTGATCTGACTTTCTTAGGTCAGGCTGCAAGTGTTACCATTGATAAAGACAACACAACAGTTGTTGGCGGTAAAGGAAAGAAAGTTGATATTACTGCACGTGTTAATCAAATAAAGGCACAAGTTGAAAATACAACTTCAGATTACGATAAAGAAAAATTGCAGGAACGTTTGGCTAAGTTAGCCGGTGGTGTTGCCGTTTTATATGTTGGTGCTGCTACTGAAGTTGAAATGAAAGAAAAGAAAGACAGAGTGGACGATGCATTACATGCAACACGTGCTGCTGTTGAAGAAGGAATCGTTCCGGGTGGCGGCGTTGCTTATATCCGTGCTATCGAAGCTTTAGAACCAAAAGTAAAAGGTCAGATCGCTGACGAACAAACAGGTATGGCCATTGTTCGCCGTGCTTTGGAAGAACCGATCCGTATCTTAACTGCTAATGCAGGAATTGATGGTTCTATTGTTGTTCAGAAAATTAAAGAAGGCAAAGCCGATTTTGGTTTCAATGCAAGAACTGAAGTATATGAAAACTTATTTAAGGCTGGTGTAATAGATCCAACAAAAGTAAGCCGTGTAGCTTTGGAAAATGCAGCTTCTATTGCCGGTATGTTATTAACTACTGAAGCAGTAATTGCTGACAAACCAAAACCTGAATCAGCTCCAATGGGTGGTGGCGCTCCTGATATGGGTGGCATGGGTGGATATTAATTCAAATTGAATCCATATAAAAAACCCCTTCTGAATTCATTTTCAGAAGGGATTTTTATTTGTACAATTAATTTTATTTGAATTAACCTTTCAATAATTTACTAAAGCCATCCGCAAATAAACTTAAAGCATAACCATAACTCAGCATTACACTGATGCCTAATAAGTCAATATCATTAAACATGAATACCTGCAAAGCTAATAGAGCATCGGAGATAACGAATAATGCGGCACCGGGAATAAAATACATCATAGCACTTGTTTTCCTTGGACTACTGCTCAACAAATTGGTTACCATAATTACCATTCCGCTTATTACAATCATATAAATAATAACGGGTATTTTAAAATCGCCCAATCCCGGAGTGATGAATTTGTAGAGTTCATAACAGAGAAATAACAGTATCAATGCGGTGATGAATGCTTCCTGCGATTTAAAAATTCTAAGCTTATGGATCCTGTAAAAAGTGAATCCGAATAAGATGTGCGCCATCATGAATGCGATCATACCTAATAAAAAGAAGGTATTGCCTTTATTCAGTAAAAGAATATCTCCTATCCATGCACATATAAATGCCAAAAAAATAAATGTCTTAGAAGCTGTCTAAAAACGGTTCAACATGATTCGTATAGCGGATAAATGCACCATTGCTACACTTGTTTCATTGAGCCGCTCATAA
>CAIVCF010000244.1 GCA_903904335.1 uncultured Chitinophagaceae bacterium
AAAAAAGAAAGGCATCAGTGTTCGTCAAACCGAGGAATTGGTTCGAAAATTATACAAGGCAGAAAAGCCCGGTGCTGTTAAATCTTCCGTAAAAGAAAGTCTGCCTCCTGCTTATAAAAGGATTGAAGATAACTTAGCGTCTTATTTTGGAACTAAAGTAAAACTGGTACATCAAAAAAATGGTTCAGGCAGTATTACAGTAGAATATTATTCACTGCAGGAACTGAATAAAATCCTAGACCAGATGAATGTAACAGTCAGTTAATTTTAATGAAGTTATCCTTTCTCATATTGTTTATTTTTTTTTTAGGTGTTCAATCTTTATCGGCTCAATCAGATAAAAAAGATTTGGCAAATACTGCTCTTTTAAAAGACAGCAGTAAAAATGTTTCTGAACAAAAAGATTCAACTCCTGCAAAGCCAAAACATATTCCGAGAATTGCAACAAGACGTTCAGCTTTAATTCCAGGATGGGGACAAGCTTATAATCGCGAATACTGGAAAATTCCAATCATTTACGGTGTATTGGCGATTCCTACTTATACTTTTTTTTACAATAACAATTATTATAAAATGTGCAAGTTTGCATACGAAGCATTGTATGCTGCTACCTATCCAAACAGTAATGGTGTTTATGACAGTTCAATGCTGCCGCATATCGATCCGAGAGTTAAAAAACAGGATGGTAGTTTATTGGGTTTGACAGATTATCAGAACTACAGAAATTCATTCAGGCGAGACAGGGATTATTCTGTTTTTTGGTTTTTGATCATTTGGGGATTGAATGTGGTTGATGCCACAGTGTATGCACATTTAAAAGATTTTGATGTAAGCAAAGACTTAACTATGCATGTTCAGCCTAATTTTAATCCCGTCACCGGAACACCCGAAGTGGGTGTTGTTTTGAATTTGAAAAACGCTCCCCGGCAACCAAAGAATATTGCCCGCTGATTTGCATAATTGCTTTACTTTTATTTTTTTCTTGATTATCACAATAAATAACCTCTATAATTATTTTATAATGAAGATCGCATTAATAGGCTATGGCAAAATGGGAAAAGTAATTGAAGAGATTGCAGTTGAAAAAGGCCATGAGATTGTTTTGAAAATTGATATTAATAATGCAGATGAATTTACACAATCCAATATTTCAAAAGCCGATGTTGCCATTGAATTTACCGGTCCGCACAGTGCATTCGATAATGTGATGAAATGTTTGCAATTCGGAATACCAGTTGTATGCGGTTCAACGGGATGGCTGGAAAAATGGAATGAAGCAAAAGGTTACTGCGAAAAAAACAAAGGCACACTGATCTATTCGAGTAATTACAGCATCGGGGTTAATTTATTCTTTGAATTAAATATTTATCTCGCAAAACTGATGAGCAAACATCCAGATTATGATTTAACATTAAAAGAAATTCATCATACACAAAAAAAAGATGCTCCGAGCGGAACTGCCATAACTCTTGCTGAACAAGTATTACAGCAAATCACTTCAAAAAAGATTTGGGTAAATCATCCAACTGATGATAAGAAGGAATTAGAAATCATATCGGAAAGAATTGATCCTGCACCAGGTACACACAGTATCAAATATCATTCTTCCATTGATGATATTGAGATCATTCATACGGCACATAACCGCAAAGGTTTTGGCGGCGGTGCAGTATTGGCAGCTGAGTTTGCCATTACGAAAAAAGGGGTTTTTTCGATGAAAGAAGTGCTAGGATTGTAATTTAGTTTTCTACAATTTGATAGCTAATCCAGCTTTTAATAATAATGCATTTGCATTCGTGCTCGCAGGTGTTTGCCATCCTGTGTATGCAACACCAAGTTCTATCAATCCTAATAATTTTACTCCGCCGCCAATCTCATATAAAAAATTACTGGCAGTAGCACTGTTGTTGGAATAGCTTTGTATCGCATAACCAACATCGCCATTAATAAATAATCCGAGTAATAAATATTGTCTGATGCCCACTTTGATGGGTGTAACTTTTAGATCGCCCAATGCATTACTTGATACTGCCTGATATTTTATGCTTCCTGTAGATGCGGTGATCAATGTTTTTCCAAAACCCAATCCGCCACCTATTTCAAATCCGGTTCCGTTATTATAGTTGTTTTTAAAATCCCCCGCCGGGTTGGCATATGTAAAATTACCGAAAGCCAATACCTTAGGTAATTTAAACTGAGCCTTACTGCACACCGAAAAAAATAAAAATGTTACAACAAACAGTAAAAATTTAGGTACTTTAGTCATATCTTTTTTTTGAAAGGTAAAGAAAACATTTTCATTCTAAAAAAATTACTCTTTAAAGAAGAGTTAACACATTGCCATGCTATCAAAAAAAACACAGTACGCATTTAAAGCATTAATCTACTTAGCAGAAAAAGGCGCAGAAGGTCCGGTATTGATCGCCGAAATCTCAAAGAAGAAAAAAATTCCTTTAAAATTTTTAGAAAATATTTTACTTGAATTGAAAAACGCAGGAATTCTCGGAAGTAAGAAAGGTAAAGGCGGAGGTTATTTTTTTGCATTACCTCCTGCAAAGATTCATTTGGCAAAAGTGATGCGGCTAATTGAAGGGCCGATCGCATTGCTACCTTGTGTCAGTTTAAATTTTTATGAGAAATGTAAAAATTGTGAAGAAAAAAAATGTGGCATTAACAGAGTGATGAAACAAGTGAGAGATGCCACGCTCAATATCCTGGAAAATAGAACAGTGGCGGATATTTCGAATTTGTAACTGTTGTTATTCAACAATATCAATTTACTATGAAAAAGATTTTCTGTATTTTATTTCTGATCCCTGTTTTTGCAAAAGCACAACAGGATACTTCAGCTGTAGTAAAAACACCTGAAGTAAAAAAACATCTAAGAGATCGTGCAACAGGAAAAAATATCTTTAAAATAAATCTCAGCTCATTAACATTAAATAATTATAGGATTAGGTAGAATAAACGCAAAGAGTTTTTAAGTAATTGTAAGGATGAGGAATTTGATTCATCAATCTTATCACTACATCATTAAATAACC
>CAIVCF010000245.1 GCA_903904335.1 uncultured Chitinophagaceae bacterium
AACAGCACCGGGCTTTTCTGCCTTGTATAATTTTCGAACCAATTCCTCGGTTTGACGAACACTGATGCCTTTCTTTTTTATTTCATGAAAAACATACAATTGTTTATCAACAGTATCAATATTGATCAATGCCCTTGCATGTCCCATACTCACAGTGCCGTTTCTTACTGCTAATTGTATATCTGGAGGTAATTTTAATAAACGAATATAATTGGTAACAGTGCTCCTTTCCTTGCCCATTCTTTCTGCAACCTGTTCTTGCGAAAAATTTAATTCATCCATCATGCGTTTATAGCTCAATGCAATTTCAATGGCATTCAAGTCTTCGCGTTGCAGATTTTCCAATAACGCCAGTTCGAGTAATTCTGCATCATTTGCCTGACGAACATAAACAGGAACATCTTTTAACCCGGCAATTTTTGCGGCACGAAAACGTCTTTCTCCTGCGATCAATTGATATTTACCACTTGATAATTTAGAAACAGTAAGCGGTTGAATGATATCGTGTAATTTAATAGAAGTAGCTAATTCACTCAAGGCAGTCTCATCAAAATCACGTCGCGGTTGTTTGGGATTGATCTGAATTTCATTAATCGAAATGCGTGATGTTGCGGTAACCTGTTCAACAACTTTTGATTTTAATTCCCCTGCTGTTGTTTTCAGATCTTCATCAATATTGCGTAACAGACTGCGTAAACCTTTATTGATCGCGTCTTTATTATTTTGTTTGGGTGTGCTCATGTTAAATTTAAAAAATTTAAGAAGTTTAAAAAGTTTAAGGGGTTAAGAAGCTGTCCAACATTAAACTTCTTAAACCTTTTGAACCTTTTAAACTTACTCTATTATTCTTTCTTCGTTAGTCATTTTGGTGAGATCATTATTCTGTAAAATTTCTTTGGCAAGATTCAAATAATTTATAGCGCCTTTACTTTCTGCATCGTATAAAATAACCGGCTTGCCAACACTTGGGGCTTCACTTAATCTCGTGTTGCGGTGAATGATGGTTGAAAAAACAATATCATCAAAATGTCTTCTTACTTCGCTTACCACCTGATTGCATAAACGTAAACGACCATCATACATGGTCATCAAAATACCTTCGATCTGTAATTCAGGGTTTAATCTGTTCTGCACGATCTTAACGGTGTTCAATAATTTACCCAATCCTTCCAATGCAAAAAATTCGCATTGAACGGGAACAATAACGCTGTCAGATGCTACCAAAGAGTTCACGGTGATCAACCCCAAAGAAGGAGAGCAGTCGATCACAATAAAATCATATTTATGTTTGATGGGGTCTAATACATTCTTTAATACATTTTCACGATTGGGATAATTGATCATTTCAATCTCTGCACCTACCAGATCAATATGCGAAGGGATCACATCCAGAAAAGGCATATCACTTTTTAAGATCACGTCTTCTGCTTTTGCATTGTTCACCATGCAATCGTATAAACTGCTGGTAACATTATGCAGATCGAATCCAACACCCGTTGTACTGTTTGCCTGCGGATCGGCATCCACCAATAAAGTATTGTATTCGAGCACAGCAAAACTTGCTGCAACATTTATGGCAGTGGTAGTTTTACCAACGCCGCCTTTCTGATTCGCTACACCAATAATTCTCGCCATATTTTTAATTCAATCCCCTAAGGGAATATTTATTTAATAATAAAGATCAGTTGTTGTGTTGTTGATTATACATCAATTGTTTCTCCAATGGCAGGCAGTATTAATTTTTTTCCTGCATTCTCAAATGTATTGATAGCATTTTCTTTATCTATCTTAATAAAACCAAAAGTATCATAATGCACTCCAACAACAGTATCACACTGAACAAATACGGATGCGTTAACTGCATCATTAACATCCATAGTAAAATTGTCGCCTATAGGTAACACTGAAAAATTCAAGTCGATCCAGGATGGGATCAATTGCATATCCAATGTTAATGCCGTATCGCCGCTGTAATAAAAATTACCGTCAGCAGTACAGAAAATAAAACCCATTGGATTACCGCCATAGGACCCATCAGGTAATCCACTACTGTGTTGAGCCACTACACATTTCACGATGCCGAAGTCGAATTTCCATTTGCCGCCGGTATTCATTGGGTGCGTATTCTCAATACCCTGTTTATTGATCCATGCTGCTACTTCCCAATTTGCCACCACTTTTGCCTGAGTTCTTTTCGCAATACTTGCACAATCTGCAATATGATCGGCATGACCATGGCTTAAAAAAATATAATCAGCCTCAATACTGTTTATATCAATATGTTTTGCCAATTCGTTAGGTGAAATGAAAGGGTCAAACAATATTTTCTTTCCCTGAACGTCAACCGAAAAAGTGGAATGTCCGTAATACGTCAGTTTCATAAAAGGAAAATTTTTTTTCGATAAGAACAAAAATACAGTTTACAGCCTATCTTTCGAAACAATATTATCCCGATGCTGTTGTAATTGGAAAGTAAGTTTTCAACATTTGAAGAAATGCGACAGGATTGCATGAATTCAGTTGATTTTTGCGTTCTACGATTCCTAAAACAAAGAAAGAAAAATGAGAAATTCAAGCACCTGGTGGATCATAGCCGCCATCATGTTATTACTTGATCTGTATGTGTTTCAGGCACTGAAAGCCGTAACAAATAACGCAGCAGATAAAACACGTATCGCTGTGCTGACGGGCTATTGGATCATTTCTGCCTTTACATTGATCGCACTATTGTCGTTCCCATACATTCAGGCTTTGCAGACCTCTAAAATTTTCCGCAATTATGTGTTTGCGATTTTAGCAGGACTGTTTTTTGCCAAATTAGTAGGCTCTGTCTTCTTTTTGGTCGATGATTTCAGAAGAGGCGCTATGTGGATTGCCAGTAAAATATTCCCCGGTACAGGAGCACATTTTGCTGATGAAGCCGGCGGCATTTCTCGTTCTGTGTTTTTAAGCTGGATGGGATTAGGCCTTGGCGGCGCATTATTCGGCACATTGATTTATGGCTTTCGCAATAAATATAATTATCAGTTGAGGAAGGTAAAGCTTTCATTTGCGAATCTTCCTGCATCCTTCAAAGGGTTAAGGATTATTCATATCAGCGATATTCATAGCGGCAGCTTTCAAAACAAACAAGCTGTACAACATGGTGTTGATATGGTGATGAAGGAAAAGGCAGATCTGATCTTATTTACAGGAGATCTTGTCAACGACCGTCACGATGAAATGCATGAATACATGGACGTATTCAATCAACTTAAAGCGCCATTGGGTGTATTCAGCACATTGGGTAACCATGATTACGGTGATTATGTAAGTTGGCCATCGGCAGAAGCCAAACAAAAAAACCTGGAACAATTGAAAGTTGTTCATGCACAATTAGGGTGGCGTTTATTAATGAATGAACATGTGGTACTTGAAAAAAACCTGCCTACCGGACAGGCAATTAATGAGCAGATCGCATTATTAGGGATTGAAAATTGGGGAGCGAAAGGCCGTTTTCCTAAATACGGTAAGATGAATGAAGCTTACCCCGGAACAGAAAAATATCCATTCAAAATATTAATGAGCCATGACCCAAGTCATTGGGATGCAGAAGTGCGAATAAAATATCCTGATATCGATCTGATGTTAGCGGGTCATACACACGGTTTTCAATTCGGATTAGAGAATCCCTATTTTAAATGGAGTCCTGTGCAATGGATGTATAAACAATGGGCAGGACTATATGAAGAAGGCAAACAAAAATTATATGTGAACCGCGGATTCGGGTTTATCGGTTATCCAGGCAGAGTGGGCATTCTTCCTGAAATCACTTTGATTGAATTAGTTTGATCATTTTTAAAAATGAATGTTAATATTTATTGTATAGTTGTAACTTAAAGATAAATTCATGTTATTGCTTGCCTAAAACTTATTTTATTCTGCTGCATAACTTATAAGTTTTTTGGATTTTTATTTTTGGCATCATCATTGCCAAGACTAAATAAAAATCAACACTATGAAAAAAATAATTTTAGCAGCAGTCGCTATCATCCTTATTTCAGCAGCCTCTTATGCACAGGCAGGTTTCAGATTGGGAATCAAAGGCGGAACAAATCTTACACAACTCACCGGGCAGTATTTTGATAACGGATTTAAATCAGGATTTCAATTAGGCGGATTTATGGAAATTAATTTTTCAAAATCCATCGGTATTGAACCGGAAGTTTTATTCAATGAATATAACGGGAGAACATCGTCTAATCTCGGATCTGTTGTAACAAATCTGAATAATAATCAGGATATTCATCTCAATTATTTGTCTATTCCTGTTTTACTTCGTATCAATGCAAATAAGATGTTGACTTTCGTTGTGGGGCCGCAGTACAGTATTTTGATCAATCCGCATGAAACCACTTTACAAAACGGGCAGGATGCTTTTAAAAGCGGTGATTTTGCAGCCGTGGGCGGATTACAACTTAATCTCTCAGCATTCAGAATTTACGGACGTTATGTTGTTGGATTGAATAATATCAATGATATCAGTAATCAGGATAGTTGGAAGAGTCAGCAAATTCAATTAGGTATTGGAATTAAATTATAAAATGAAATGAATAATGCAAGTCCCGCCGATGGCGGGATTTTTTTGCGCCAATTTGTACCAAATCGAGGCAATTTCTTGCACATGGCATTAATATTGACTTACTTTACAACCCTTTTCTGAGGATAATTGACCAACAGATCGGTGACATTTTGACTTTTTAAGAAACGAATTGTATGAATAAGAACAGAATTTATTTCGGTGATGACGATACGGATTTTATGCCCATTATTCCCATCAATGAGAATGATGCCGATATGGAGAAATTAGTGATACCGGATTCTTTACCACTTCTTCCTTTACGCAATACTGTTTTATTTCCTGGCGTGGTGTTACCCATTACTGTTGGAAGAGATAAAAGCATTAAAGCAGTAAATGATGCCTATCGTTCAGATAAATTGATCGGCGTATTGGCACAGCGAGATGCGAATATTGAAGAACCTGAATTAAAAGATCTATGTAGAATTGGTACAGTTGCAAAAATTGCAAAGCTGATCAAAATGCCTGATGGCGGCACAACAATCATCATTCAGGGAAAAAAACGTTTTGAATTATTGGATGTCATTTCTGAAGATCCTTATTTTAAAGGAACCATTCAATTATTGGAAGATATTCCTGTAATTGATGATAAAGATTTCAATGCGTATATCAGTTCCATTAAAGATCTGGCAACACAGATCATACATTTATCACCCAATCTTCCAACAGAAGCTTCCATCATTTTAAAGAATATAGAGAACCCTTCCTTTCTTATCAATTTCGTTAGTAGTAATCTGAACAATGAAATTGCAGAGAAACAAAATTTATTAGAAATACGCGATGTAAAAGCAAGAGCGGAAAAACTAACACAACTGCTGCAGTTGGAATTACAATTTGCGGAGTTGAAAGATAAAGTGACCAATAAAACAAGAACAGAGATCGATAAACAACAACGCGAATATTTTCTACAACAACAACTCAAAAGTATAAAAGATGAATTAGGTGGCGATACCAATGAACGTGAGCTGACGGATATGAAGAAAAAAGCAGAAGCAAAAAAATGGCCGGAAGCTGCAAAAAATATGTTCAAGAGCGGTATCGAGAAATTGGAAAGGATGCATCCAACCACACCTGATTATTCAGTTGTGTACAATCACCTCGACTTGATGTTGGATTTACCATGGCAGGATTATACAGCAGATAATTATGATTTGAAGAATGCGAAGAAAGTGTTGGACAATGATCATTATGGCATGCAAAAAATAAAGACACGTATCCTGGAATACTTGGCTGTATTAAAATTGAAAGGCGATATGAAGAGCCCGATACTTTGTTTTGTGGGTCCTCCTGGAATCGGTAAAACATCATTGGGACGCAGTATTGCTCATGCAGTGGGAAGAAAATATGTTCGTGTCAGCCTCGGCGGATTGCATGATGAAAGTGAGATTCGCGGTCATCGTAAAACATATATCGGTGCTATGCCTGGAAGAGTGTTGCAGAATATCCGCAAAGTAAAATCATCCAATCCTGTAATGATTTTGGATGAGATAGATAAGATAGGTAATGATTTTCGAGGAGATCCTTCCTCTGCATTATTGGAAGTATTGGATCCCGAACAGAATCATACTTTCTATGATAATTATTTGGAATTGGAATATGATCTCAGCAAAGTTCTATTCATTGCAACGGCAAATAATTTACAAAATATCCAACCTGCATTAAGAGACCGTTTGGAAATTATTGACTTGAGCGGTTATGCCATCGAAGAAAAAGTGGAAATAGCTAAAAGGCATTTACTGCCTAAACAACAGGATGCGCATGGATTAAAAGATGTAAAGCTGAAGATCAGTGATAAAGTATTGGATAAAATTATTGAAAGCTATACAAGAGAAAGCGGTGTGCGTGAATTGGACAGGCAATTGGCAGCTATCATGCGTTATGAAGCAAAAGAATTTGCCACTAAGAATAAAATAAAACCAACATTAACCACCACTGATGTTGAAAAAATATTAGGGCAACCCCGTTACAGTAATGAAATTTATAAAACAGCCAATATGCCGGGAGTCGCTGTAGGCCTTGCCTGGACTTATGTCGGCGGTGATATTTTATTTATTGAAACAATTCTCGGAGAAGGCAAAGGTGAATTGAAATTAACAGGTAATCTGGGCAATGTAATGAAGGAAAGCGCTTCCACTGCATTAACGTATTTGCAGGCCAATGCAAAAAAATACGGCATTGATCATGAAGATTTTACAAAAAAATCTGTTCACGTTCACGTGCCCGAAGGTGCAGTACCGAAAGATGGGCCGAGTGCCGGTGTTACCATGCTTACATCATTGACTTCTGCATTTACCGGCAGAAAAGTAAAACCTTATCTGGCAATGACCGGTGAGATCACTTTACGCGGACAGGTATTACCTGTAGGTGGTATCAAGGAAAAAATATTGGCAGCAAAGCGTTCCGGATTAAAAGAAATTATTTTATGCTGGCAGAACGAAAAAGATGTGCAGGAAATTGACAACAACTTTATCACAGGAGTTCATTTTCATTATGTTAAAACCATGCAACAGGTGTTAGAACTCGCATTGATCTAAGCCGTTCATAAAATTTTCCGCAATCAACAAATCAATTGTTTGCATGCATCCCAAATGTTTATTATTTTGTAATTAGTTCAATCAACAGTTTTTCATGTTGGTTGTTTTAAGGGTTAAGATCCCCCATTTTTATGGGGGATATTTTTTTGTAACCAACGGTATCAATTCAATGCAGCTGCTGTTGCGTCGCACACTTGTACAGAATAACCCTGTTCTGCAAATTATGAAAGGCTTTGATTTCTGTGTGCTTCTATTGCATAAAATACTTTGCTTTATCTTCATATAATAATGATCAAAAAAATAAGCATAGCATTTTCATTTTTTTTGTTTTGCATACAAATTCACGCACAAACATTAGGCGGTAGTACTGTGTTTAATTTTTTGAATCAACCCAACTCTGCTCAACTTTCTGCTTTAGGCGGCATTAATATTTCCAATATCAGTAATGATGTTGGTTTAAGTTTTAATAATCCGGCCTTGTTTCGAGATAATATGCATCAGCAGTTCAATGCATCTTTCAATAACTTTCTGGCAGGGATAAAAAATTACAGCCTTAGTTCCGCATTTCATGCAGACAATATCAATACCAACTTTGCGTTCGGCATTAATTATTTTGATTACGGAAACATCCCTCAAACAGATGCTGCCGGAAATGTACTCGGAAATTTTCATCCTACTGATTATGTGATGCAGGTTTCTGCTTCACATATTTATATGGAACGTTTTTGGTATGGCATGACGTTCAAATACATGAACAGCAATTATGGTTTATATAAAAGCAATGGTATTGCATTCGATATTGGCGTAGTTTATCATGATTCTGCCAATTTATTTCAGGCAAGTGTATTGATCAAGAATCTCGGCACGCAATTAAAAACCTACGACGGCAGTAATCAAAAAAGCGAATTACCTTTTGATATCGAAGCCGGCGTTACCAAACGTTTGACAAAAGCTCCGATTCAGTTTTCTTTGACTGCACATCATTTACAAGCTTTCAATATTTATTATAACGACACGACTTTTAATGCTAACGAAGGCGGCAGTTTGGCAAACAATGTAACGGTAGATAAAATATTTTCTCATCTTGTATTTGCAGCGCAATTCTTTATCGGCGATAAATTGGAAATAACAAGTGGCTATAATTTTTTGCGTCGCCATGATCTTAATGCATACAATCAGGCAAACGGATTGAATGGGCTTACACTTGGTCTTGGCTTATTACTAAAGAAACTGCATATCCGTTATGCAACAGGATTCTATCAACAGAATATGTTTCATCAACTCAGTTTAAATCTTAATTGGAAGGGAAGTGAATTATAATAAAAAAGACAGTAAAAAATTACTGTCTTTTTATTCATTAACGGGTTAAGTAATATAAAAATCAGATCAGTTCCTGTTAAATGTTTTGATTTGTTCCCGATCGGCTCTTTTTACAATAACCACTTGTTCAACACCATCAATCTTCATTTTATAAGTTCCGTCAGCAGCGCGATAGATAAATACTTTTGGACGATACAATGGTTTTGAAAATAAACTTCCCGGTTGGTCCTGCACCCAGGAATCGCCATTTATTAATTTAAATACAGTAACGCCTATGCCTTCCCATCCTTTAAAATCACCATCAATATTGCTTTCTGTTACATCAGGTACTTTGTTGGCTTCAATGGGTATTTCAATTCCCTGAATCACCAATTGATATTTTTTCTTTCCCTGTTTGTAAATTGTTACAGCAGGATTGGGCACCGTATTTTTAAACTTTGCCTTATCGGTGATTTCATAATAATGACCCGATCTTGTTTTAATCACTAAACCCGGCGCATAGATGATATCTGACGGGCCATCATAAAAAGTTGTTTCATCAGGCTTTGCTGTACTGTCAATCTTTGTTTGAGAAACAGCAGCAGTACAAAAAATAAACAGCGCAAAAACAAAAGTAAAAATAGATTTCATAGACAATTTTTTTAGGAGCGGAAAGCTATGCATTATTTGATAAGGAACAAATGAATTTTATCAGTAAAGAGTAACAATCATCTTTATCTGTTAAACTTAAGTAACATTAAAATACTCAGCCTTTTTGATGAGACCACAACAAAAGGTTAATACATGCACACAGCTTGCATCATAAAAAACTTACACTTATCTTAGCGTCAAAGAAAAAATATGGCTCAGATTTTAATCATAGATGACGAACGTGCGATCAGAAATGTATTGAAAGATATTTTAAGCAATGAAGGTTATAAAACAGATGAGGCTGCTGATGGAGAAGAGGGGTTAAAAAAATTTTCCGAAACATCTTATGATCTGGTACTCTGTGATATTAAAATGCCCAAGATTGATGGATTGGAATTTCTCCAAAAAGCAACCGAATTAAATCCGGATGTTCCGGTGATCGTGATCAGCGGTCATGGCAATATTGAAACAGCTGTTGAAGCAGTGAAGAAAGGGGCATTCGATTATATTTCAAAACCGCCTGATCTGAACCGTTTGTTGATTACCATTCGCAATGCAATGGATAAAACGGTTTTGGTGAAAGAGACCAAAGCGCTGAAACGTAAAGTCAGTAAGGTGCAGGAAATCATTGGAGAAAGTGCCGCCATCAAAAAAATAAAAGAAACGATTGAAAAAGTTGCACCCACCGAAGCCAGGGTTTTAATTACAGGTGAGAACGGAAGTGGCAAAGAATTGGTGGCAAGATGGTTGCATGAAAAAAGTAATCGTTCATCGGGGCAAATTGTGGAAGTGAATTGCGCAGCCATTCCGGGAGAATTAATTGAGAGCGAATTATTCGGTCACGAAAAAGGATCATTTACTTCTGCCATCAAACAACGTATCGGCAAATTTGAACAGGCAAACGGAGGTACTTTATTTTTAGATGAAATTGGGGATATGAGTTTGAGTGCACAGGCAAAAGTATTGCGTGCTTTGCAGGAAGGTAAAATAACAAGAGTGGGTGGCGAGAAAGAAATTAATGTCGATGTACGTGTAGTTGCAGCTACGAATAAAGATCTATTGAAAGAAGTGGAAGAGAAAAATTTCCGATTGGATTTGTATCATAGATTGGGCGTTATTTTAATTCATGTTCCATCGCTTAATGAAAGAAAAGATGATATTCCATTACTTGTAGAAAAATTCCTTGGTGACGTTGCTGAAGAATATGGCCAACCTAAAAAAGAGATGGATAAAAAAGCAATGGATGCTTTGATGCAGCATAACTGGACAGGTAATATCCGTGAATTAAGAAATGTGGTGGAAAGATTGATTATCCTTTCAGGTAAATCTATCACTGCCGAAGATGTGGCGAGTTATGTGAAGTAGAGAAACGTGAATCGCGAGTTGGAACAACGTACATTATCTTCTTCTTTAAACTTTCTTTAACAAACATGCTGTAATTTTCCGGAACTCCCTCCAACTAACCATTCAGCATTCATAACGTAAAACTTATTAGTTATAACTTACAACACATCCTTACATTTGTCATTCTAAAAAATAACTATGGGCTTAATTTTAATTATTATCGGTATTATCGGCTGGCATGTGGGTTTGTATGGCATGTTCAAGAAAGCAGGCATTGAGCCCTGGAAAGCATTGATACCATTATATAACACTTGGCTGATTGTTGAAAAATGCAATATCAGTAAAGTATGGTTCTGGTTGCAGCTGATACCGATTGCCGGACAATTCATCACTATCTGGATCACCATCATATTCGTGATGCATTTTAAGCGTTTCGGATTACTACATCATACATTGACTGTATTAGTGCCGTTTCTTTATTTTCCTTATCTCGGATTTTCTTCCAATGAAAAATGGCACGGAGAGGAAGCAGTAAGCAAGTATAAAAAGTCTGTTTCACGTGAATGGATCGATGCTGCTGTGTTTGCAGTCGTAGCTGCAACGTTAATTCGGACTTTTGTTTTCGAAGCTTATGTTATTCCAACAGAAAGTATGGAAAAGACATTATTGGTGAATGATTTTCTCTTTGTAAGTAAAATGAGTTATGGTGCAAGGATTCCCGGAACACCATTATCATTTCCTTTCGTACATAATACTATGCCTTTCACGAAATTCACTCCGTCTTATATCAGAGAAGTACAATTGCCGTATAAAAGAATTGCAGGATTTACTGAAGTAAAGAGAAACGATGTGGTAGTATTTAATTTTCCAACAGGTGATACCATCATTAATGAAGAAGGATATTTAAGCGCTTCACCTTATTATGATGTGTTGCGGTTAACTTATAATGGTAATCGTGAAAAATTATTTGCTGAACATGAGATATTGGTGCATCCTTATGATAAGACCGATAATTATATCAAACGTTGTACCGGCCTTCCCGGAGATGAGATACAGGTGAAGAACAGTTATTTATTCATTAATGGTCAAGCTGCCTTTGTTGCACCGGGCTCTCAAACTGAATATATTGTCGAAACAAACGGTAATGTATTTAATGAAGATTTTTTAAAGAATGAATTGAATATTGATGCAGATGATACAAAAGGTCAGATCAAAACAACAACCAAAGCAGGAACCTATATTTTGAATATGACTGCTGAAGAAACAGAGAAAGTAAAAAAGCAGCCGAATGTAAAATCAGTAAGCCGATATATCGACAGTACAAGAGGTTATACATTTCCATATGATGATATTAATTATCCATGGAGCACTGATAATTTCGGTCCGTTGAAAATTCCAAAGAAAGGTGATGTATTGGAATTGAATGCAAAAACAATTCCTTTATACAGAAGATTGATCAGTGTGTATGAAGACAATAAATTAGAAGAACAGAACGGAAAATTCATCATCAACGGAAAAGAGACAACAACCTATACCACTAAATTAAATTATTACTGGATGATGGGTGATAACAGGCACCGCAGCCAAGACAGCCGTTTCTGGGGATTTGTTCCCGAAACACATATTGTTGGTAAAGCATCATTGATATGGTTTAGCTGGAATAACGGACCACGCTGGAAACGCTTGTTTAATAATATAAAGTAATTATCTTTAAGTTCCGAAAGGATGGGGTCCTCACAATTTTTATTGTGAGGACTTTTTTATCTCTGGAGGATTTTTAAAATGAAGTCCATGAAGAAAGAACAATATGGTTTTGAATTTGATGTATACGATTCAATCGATGATCTATCGAAAGAAGATGCGTTTTTATTGCAGCAAGCGAGAGAGATAACCCGAACTGCCTATGCTCCATACTCACAATTTTATGTTGGTGCTGTTGCAAGATTAAATAATGGAGAAATTGTAAAAGGAACCAATCAGGAGAATGCCAGTTTTCCGGTGAGTATTTGTGCAGAGCGCTCCTTGTTATCTTCTACAGCAGCATTATTTCCCTCAGCGAATATTGAAACAATGGCTATTAGCTATCATAATCAAAACGGTAAGAGCAGTGAACCTGTTTCACCCTGCGGTATGTGCAGACAAGCTTTGCTGGAACATGAAAAACGATATGATCATCCCATCAAACTGATCTTAAGCGGGACAGAAGGTAAAGTATATGTGATCGAAAGATCAAGTATGTTATTGCCTTTGAGTTTTACAGGTGATGATTTAAAAAAATAGATAAACAAAAATCCTCTTTACAAAAGAGGATTTTTTGTAAGGGGGGGGGGATCTTTTTACAAAGAAGAAATACTATCGCCATCACTGTTTAGTGAGAACTTATCTTTTCTGTAATACTCTTTATATTTTTCATATGTTTCTTTGGGTTGTTTATTGCCGTTGATATATAATTCACCATCCTGCACTTTTATTTTATAGCCGCTTTTCTTGTTGATCAGTCCATCTTTTTCCAAAGCATCTGTAAAATCTTGCAGGTTCTTTATTTCAATTTTTGCTTTTTCAATCCCTTCTTTTGCTTTTGTCATTCCTTTTTCTACTTCCCGATGTATTTTTTCTGCATCTAATTTTACTTTAAAATTCTCTTTCTTCAGTTTTTGCGTCATTTCTTCCATTTCCTTTTTGAATTTTTCTGAATTGATCTCTTTCATACTCACTTCAGCTTCCTTCATAGCTTTATCTACATCCATTTTTATTTTGGTCCAATCAACATTTTTGATGGCATTCTCAGCATCCAATTTGATTTTAGCATAATCCACTTTCGCTAATGCTTCATTCACTTGCTTTTCAATATTGGAGAAATCCATTTTCTGCAATTCAAGATCCATTTTTTGCAGTTGTAGATCTAAATTTTGCATGGCTTTGTCAAGATGATCTACTCTAAATTCATCATCATGATCAGCATGTTTTCGGGGTATGGTTGTATCTCCGTTGATTTGTTGATAATGTTGATTTTTTCTTTCGGTACTGTCGGCATCCTGCCAGGAAATAAGGGTAAGACTGTAAACAAGTAAGCCAATAGCCATAAGGGTTTTAGCAGGTTTGAAAGCATTGTTCATAGTTTAAGGTTTTGATTGAATAAATAAATTATACGATTATTTTCGTACAATAGTACGATGTTTTTCGTATAAAGTTGCAATTCGTCAGAATATTTTTAAATTTTATAACAAATGCTTTTCGATTTAGTAGTAACGGGATGCCATGGAAATGGAACTGTGAAACGAGCGTGGCAACAGGTGATGCCATGAAAAACAAATGCAGGTATCATAAAATACCAACCCGAACATTTAAAACTTTATCTTGCAGTCCATCAAATTTTGGTTATGAAATATCTTCCTTTAAACCCCGCGATATTTATCAATAACAGAAAAAGATTTATCAAAGAAATGCAACCCAACAGCATTGCTGTTTTTGTGAGCAATGATGAATGGCCGATGAACGGCGATGCGATTCACAAATTCAAACAGAACACAGATCTGTTTTGGTTAACGGGAGTGGAGCAGGAAGACAGCATGGTGATTTTATTTCCGGATAATCCCGATCCTAAATACCGGGAAGTATTGGTATTGGTTCGCCCCAATGAATTAAAAGAAAAATGGGATGGAAAAAGATTACGTGCCAATGAAGCCAAAAATATTTCAGGTATTGAAACAATAGTTTGGTTAGACAGCATTGAAACATTACTGCAGACTTGGATTCATTTAGCAGATAACATTTATTTGTCTACGAATGAAAACGATAGAAAATCATCTTATATAAGAAACAGAAATCATCGGTATGTTGAAAAGCTGAGAACCAATTATCCGCTGCATAACTATTTCAGGGCGGCAAAAATTATGAGAGAATTGCGGGCCGTTAAAACAAAAGAAGAGACAGAGGTATTGCAAAAAGCGATTGATATTACGGAAACTACTTTCAGAAGATTATTACAGTTTATAAAACCCGGTGTATTTGAATATGAGATCGAAGCAGAAATATTACATAGCTTTTTAAGCCAGCGCGCAACCGGAGAAGCTTACAGCAGCATCATTGCAAGTGGCGATAGGGCAAGAACACTGCATTATGTAAGTAATAACGCAGAATGTAAAGACGGAGAATTATTGTTGATGGATTTTGGTGCAGAGTATGGTTATTATTGTGCTGATCTCACAAGAACCATTCCTGTGAATGGTAAATTTACACGTCGTCAGAAAACGGTTTATAATGCTTGTCTGCATTTGCATAATTATGCTAAGAGTTTATTGAAGCCGGGCATTAATTTAGTTGATTACACCGACTTGGTAGGTGAAGAAGCCACACAACAGTTTTTAAAGATTGGTTTATTAAGAAAGAGCGATGTAAAGAACGAAGACAAAGAAAACCGTGCCTACAGAAAATATTTATATCATGGTATTTCGCATCATTTAGGATTGGATGTGCATGATCTGGGAACAAAGACCGATCCGTTAAAACCCGGAATGGTATTGACTGTTGAGCCGGGTATTTATATTGAACAGGAGCAAATGGGGGTGAGAATTGAGAACAATGTTTGGATCACCAAGAATGGTAATGTTGATCTGATGAAAAATATTCCGATCACCGTTGAAGAGATAGAAGCTTTGATGAAGAAAAAATAATTTGGCAATTAGTTAATTAGTTAATTTGAAAATGATAAAACAAATTCCCAACATCTTTACATTGCTAAATTTATTCTTTGGTTGTTTGGCGATCGTATTAATTGTTCAAACCGGATTAACAGTAAGTGTTGATGCAAGCGGGCAGCAAACTATTGAGATACCTCAAAAAATTTATTGGGCAAGTGTTTTCATCGGTATTGCCGCAGTTGTTGATTTCTTTGACGGATTTGTTGCAAGATTATTGAAAGCATCGTCTGAAATGGGCAAACAATTAGATTCTTTAGCTGATGTGGTAAGTTTTGGAGTAGCACCGGGAATGATCGTGTTTGAATTCCTTCGTCGTTCTTATGCTTCCGAACAAAATGGATTAGATATTAATACTTTGTATTTATTGCCTGCATTTATCATTCCATGTGCCGGTGCTTATCGTTTGGCAAGATTCAATATCGATACAGAACAATCATACGGGTTTAAAGGGGTACCGATTCCTGCTGCAGGTTTGTTGATCGCATCATTCCCTTTGATGTATTGGTATTCCAACAGCGAATGGGTCGTAAATCTTTTGCAGAACAAATGGTTTTGGTATGCATTGATTGTTGCCGTTAGTTATTTGATGGTTTCAACTTTACCAATGATGGCAATGAAATTTAAGAATCCAAATTTAAAATCATTACTGCCATTTATTATTATTGCAATCATTGCAATTGTAACTGCAATTTTTTTTGGATGGTTAGCAGTGCCGGTAACTTTTATAGCTTATGTAATTTTATCTTTGATCTTTAAAAAATAGAATAGTCATGACATATAACGTTCAGATAAAAGTGATGCCTTTAAAAGAATTATTGGATCCGCAGGGAAAAGCAGTTTTAGGCGGATTGAAAAATTTAGGAATTCATTCGGTTGAGGATGTTCGTGTTGGTAAACATGTAACCCTGCAGATTGAAGCAACATCAGAAACAGCAGCCAAACAAATTGCAGATGAAACTGCAAAAAAATTATTGGCCAATGCAGTGATGGAATTTTATGAAATTGAAATGATCAATTAATGTGAAGATGTGAGAATATGCAAATGGATTCATCTGCATGTCAGCACGTCAAAAATCTGCATATTTAATTATGCTATATCTCGTTCCCACACCCGTCGGCAATTTAAAAGACATCACGCTGCGTGCATTGGAAGTGTTGCAGTCTGTTGATGTTATTTTATGTGAGGATACCAGAACTTCTTTCAAATTATTGCATCATTACAATATTCAGAAACCGCTTTCGCCATATCATCAGCATAACGAACATAAAATAGCAAGTCATATTGTTGATCAGTTAGAAGCGGGAAAAACAATGGCTTTGATAACAGATGCAGGAACACCTGGCATCAGCGACCCTGCATTTTTATTGGTTCGTGAATGTGTGAAACGAAATGTGAAAATAGAATCGTTGCCTGGAGCAACTGCTTTCGTACCTGCATTAGTGAACAGTGGTATTCCTACGAATCGGTTTGTGTTTGAAGGATTTTTGCCATTGAAAAAAGGAAGACAAACTTTATTGAAACAGTTGGCAACTGAAGAAAGAACAATGATCTTTTATGAAAGTCCGATGCGATTGATAAAAACATTGGAAGAGTTCATACGATATTTCGGGGCATTAACACAATGTTCTGTTACAAGAGAGTTAACGAAAATGTTTGAAGAAAATAAACGCGGAACTTTACAGGAAGTTTGTGATCATTTTAAAACGAAAACAGTAAAAGGAGAAATTGTAATAGTTGTTGCGGGAAAAGAATGAAGATAGTTATGCGTTAAGAATGATGAGTTATGAATTGAACGTACAAGTGAGCGACGCAACAACAGATGCCATAAAATGTAAAAGCTGATAACATAAAAATTATTTGCATGATGAAAACGTTTACTAAATTATTATTACTGTCATCCGTCATCTTCAATCTTTCTTCTCTGCAGGCTCAGCCTGATCGATGGCAGCAACGCATCAAATACAATATCAATGTAAATATGGATGTTGTTACGAATCGTTTTTCAGGAACAGAAAAAATTGAGTACATCAATAATTCGCCTGATACATTGGACAGAATATTCATTCATTTATACTGGAATGCTTTTCAGCCTAACAGCAGCATGGATGTGCGCAGCAGAGAATTGGGCAAAACAATGTTAACAAACAGGAGAGGAGACGAAGTGCCTGATTGGGACCCACGTGTGAAAGACCGCATCAGTAAATTAAAAGAAAATGAGATCGGCTTTCAAAATGTGAAGAGCGTAAAAATTAATGGTGTCGAACAAAGATTACGCAATTACGAAACCATACTCGAAGTAAAATTGGATAAAGCCATTCTGCCAAAAAGCAAAACTGTTTTGGATATTGTGTTTGAAGCGCAAGTTCCATTGCAGATAAGAAGAAGCGGACGGGATAATGCAGAAGGTGTGCGTTACAGTATGAGTCAGTGGTATCCGAAAGTTGCTGAATATGATTATCAAGGATGGAATGCAAATCCTTATATCGCAAGAGAATTTTATGGTGTGTGGGGTGATTATGATGTGAACATTACGATCGATAAAAATTATTTTGTTGCAGCAGGCGGAGATTTAATGAATGCAAATGATATTGGTTTGGGTTATGAAGCAGCCGGCGTTAAACCCAAGCCTGTTTCGGGAAATACGCTCACCTGGAAATGGCAGGCATACAATGTGCATGATTTTGTTTGGGCTGCCGATACAACTTATAAAATGATCACCAGACCGGTAAAAGATGGTCCGCTGATCCGTGTGGTGTACAAAAGAACAGACTCATTGAACGACGCAAGATGGAATAAATGTGCTGATACAATGGCTATTGCTTATCCATTCATTGCAAAAACGTTTGGGCCTTATCCTTATAAAACATACACATTCATTCAGGGTGGAGATGGTGGTATGGAATATCCGATGGCAACATTAGTTAAGGGGGCAAGTATCGGAACCTTTATACATGAATGGATGCACAGTTGGTATCAGGGAATGTTCGGCACCAATGAATCTTTATATCCATGGATGGATGAAGGATTTGCGAATTATGCAGGAATGAGAGTAGTATGTGATTTCAAAAAAATTCCAAGTACTATTTATGATAATGAATATAAAAGTTATTTTAATTTGGCCAGAAGCGGTATGGAAGAACCTTTAACCACACATGCAGATCATTACAACACCAACTTTGGATACAGTAATGCAGCTTACAGTAAAGGTGCTGTATTCCTCAATCAGTTGGGATATATTGTAGGTGATAAAACATTGGACAAAATTTTATTGGAATATTATCGTCAGTGGCGCTTTAAACATCCCAACGCCAACGATTTTATCCGTGTTGCTGAAAAGCTCAGTGGTATTGAATTACAGTGGTACAAAGAATATTGGGTGAACAGTACCAAGACAATTGATTATGCGGTAGGGGATATTAATATCGTGAATGGTAAAACACAGATCACGATCAAGCGTATTGGCAAAATGCCAATGCCGATTGATGTTTTGCTGACTTTTAAAGACGGCACTAAAGAACTGCATTATATTCCTCTCAATTTGATGTATGGAGAAAAACCGGTGGAAGATACTGTACCGCGAACAGTACATGAAGAATGGAGATGGACACATCCCGAATACAATTTTGAAACAACTAGAAGCATCAGGGATATCAAGAGTATTGAAATTGATCCTTCGCAACGAATGGCCGACATCAACAGAAACAATAATAAATTAGTGATCCCTGATTAAGAAATGAAAAAAGGATATTCATTCCGAATATCCTTTTTTCATTTCATGAATGTTGCCTGTTATTACTTTTTTGGTTTTACGGCTTCAATATCTCCGCTGAATGAAATCTGTGACCTGTTATTGGAAGTAACGATCAAACTTGCGCTGCCGTTATCATAAATCGAGAACAATAATTTCTTTACATCCGATTGGTCTTGAAGGTCAATGGTAATATCCCATCCGCCGCCTTTCTTTTTAGGAATACTAGTGTATTTGAATTTGGTGGAAATAAATTCCAAAGGGCTGGTATTTGAGCCATAAGCTACTCCACCGTAGGCTCTGCCGAAATAAGGCATGTGACTGTTAATGGTATCTTTAGAAATAATAATGTCGTACCCGTAACTTAAATTTTTCATACCCCCTGTAACCGGAGTAGCTGTTTGTGCAGCAAATACATAGTGTTGCGAATCAACAACGATCGAAGTAATATGTTGTGCTTGTGCTTTTTGTTTATCTTCTTTCGAAGTTTGCGAAAAGAGGCTATTGGAAAAAGATAAAAAGACCACAATAACAAAGCTTAAAATAACTGATTTCATAGTGAAAGTTTAAAAGTTGAATTATTTGTAACAGGAAATTACAAATAAAATGAGATTCGAAAACAATTTTAACGATGAAAAAACCGACATTTTTCCTTTTCGATGCAGAAATATCTTCCAGATAACCTTCATCTATTGCTTACAACAGATAAAAATTGATGCGGTTATTGATTTCCCATGTTTCCATCAATTCTTTCATATTAGGAGATGGATTTTGTCATGCATATACTGTTCTCCACATTTTCATACTGCCCGTAATTTTTTATTATTTGATATCCTGCTTTTTGATACAGGCTGATGGCTTCCGGCTGTTTTTTACCTGTTTCCAAAATGCATTCCGGATAATTCAATTCAGCTGCCCACGATTCCAATTCTTTTAAAACAGCCAATGCAATTCCCTGTTTTCTGAATGCAGGCAAAACAAACATTCTTTTTATTTCAACTTTTGTTGCATCATACTGTTTGAATGCCCCGCAGGCAACAGGTACTGAGTTATTGTAACAAACAATCACATTTTTTATATTTTGAATCGTGTTGAATGGTGCATAGAAAGCATGTTCATCCCCATCGCGAATGCTTAGATCTTCATCCAGAAGGCTTACAAGATATTGGAAGTCGGGATCAGCAGAATCTGTTCTTTTCAAATGCAGCATAATACTTTTGATTTTATTTTGATGCAACACTTAAATATACAAAAGCGGTCCTGTTATATAAATTATTTTTTAGCTGGCAGCTCAATGAGAATGAGGCTGTGGTCGCGCCTTATCATGACGATATCAATAGGGTTACGTGTTATAAAATTCATAAGCAATTATTTCGCTACATGCAAAATATGTTTTTCCAAAAAATATTCTTCGGAAAATATTTTATAGATGCTCATCATTTTCGGACGTGTATTGCTTTCGGAGATTTCCTGATGCAGGTCGCCGCCTTTTAAACAAATCAATCCATTAGCGATAGCATGTGTTTCATCTGCTACACGTTTTTTTAATAAAGGAGATGACCATTGCCAAAGGTCTTTTAACGGAGCAACTGCGCGACTAACCGCAAAATCAAATTTTCTGTTTTTAATTTCTTCAGCCCTTGTGTGTTGTGTGATGATGTTGGTGATATTCGCAGCTTCGCAAACGGCATCGACTACTTTTAATTTTTTAGCGATACTGTCCACCAATAAAAATTTTACTTCCGGAAAAAAGATGGCAAGCGGAACACCCGGAAATCCGCCACCGCAGCCAATATCAATAACAGTGGTATTAGGTTTGAAATCTGCGATAACGGCAATGCTTAAAGAGTGCAATACATGATGCAGATAGATCTGATCAGTATCTTTTCGAGAGATGACATTTATTTTTTCGTTCCATTCTTTGTACAAAGGTTCTAATAATTGAAACTGCTGAACTTGTGTTTCGGTAAAATCAGCAAAGTATTTGTAGAGAATGTCGATCATTATTTATGTTTTGTTCCTTCTTCTTAGGAAGGATGAATTGGAATTTTTATTCCCAATTTTTTCTAGGCGTTTTCCAAACCGCCGGTAAAAATAAAATGGTATAAAAGAACATCCAGATATCGAAAAACAAAAAGAATGGCCATAGGTCGGATTCATTTAATTTTTTCATCGCTTTAAAATAGATCAAGGCTTGTAATAAAAAGCGAACGCCAAAAACTGCCAGCGGCAACCACCAATTATAAAAAATAATACTCACTGCCAATAAAGGATACACTAAGAATAAAGTGAATGAATAAAATCCTAATAAAAATTTATGTTTAAATAAATAATATTTGGAAGTAGTGTAGTGACGGTATTTTTGTTTCATCCAATCGCCCCAGGAATTTCTCGGTTCACTTAATGTGTGTGCCTGCGGGTCAATCACTATTGTTGTATTTTTTTTGGTAGCTACTTGATTGATGAACAGATCATCATCACCGCTGGGTATTTGATTGATGGAAGAAAAGCCTTTGTTACGGATGAATACGTCTCTTTTATAACTTAAATTTCTACCAACACCCATGTACGGAATGCCTGCCAAAGCATAAGATAAATATTGTAATGCCGTATGAAAGGTTTCAAAACGGATGATCTTATTCAGCAACCCCGGTTTTTTATGATGTGCGCCGTAACCCAACACGATTTCAATGCCGTTCACATACCCTTCCTGCATTCTTTGTATCCATAATTCTGATGCAGGAACACAATCTGCATCTGTTAATAATAATGTTTCATGCTTGGCGCTTTTGATTCCCATAGACAAGGGGAATTTTTTGCCTGTAATTAATTTTGCTTCCTGTGTTAATTCGATCGGCTTTAAATTCTTGAATGATTTCTTGAATTCATCCAGAATATATCTGCTTTCATCAACCGAATTATCGTTCACCACAATGATTTCATGTGTTGTTTTATAATCCTGCACTAAAATACCGGGAAGGTTTTTTACCAAATTATTAGCTTCATCTCTTGCACAAACAATAACCGAAACAGGATGTTCTACCGTTTCCTGTTGTAACGGGATCTTATAAAAAGCAAGGCGGGAATAAAAAAACAGGTAATAAAAAACCTGAACAGCAATTACTGCACAAAAAACAAAAAAAACTATTTCCCAAACATAAGGCGGAATGATCATGCTGCAAAAGTAGGGTTTGGTATTGCTTGCAAGGTTATTGCTGTGGAGATGTGGAAAAGAAATTGATCAGAATGAATAGTTATGAATGATAGGTGATGTGTTGTTTTAAATTAGAACTATAATTCATCAATCATAATTCATCATTCATCACCTATT
The DNA here is from genome assembly GCA_903904335.1 of uncultured Chitinophagaceae bacterium. Taxonomy (GTDB): domain Bacteria; phylum Bacteroidota; class Bacteroidia; order Chitinophagales; family Chitinophagaceae; genus CAIQDX01. Next base: position 22,227 of record CAIVCF010000245.1, read on the forward strand.
TTTGCAGACTTATGCCTCAACTGCATTTTCAATTAGAAGCAACAGATGCGAATAGCAAAGCAAGGGCCGGAAAGATCAAAACAGATCATGGTGAGATACTTACGCCCATCTTCATGCCTGTTGGTACTGTAGGCAGTGTGAAAGCAGTTACACAGCAGCAGCTGGAACAGGATATTCAGGCACAAATAATTTTGGGTAATACGTATCATTTGTATTTACGGCCGGGATTGGAAGTATTGGAAGCTGCAGGCGGATTGCATCAATTCAACGGATGGTATCATCCCGTTTTAACGGACAGTGGCGGTTATCAGGTTTTTTCTTTGGCTGCCAACAGAAAAATAAAAGAAGATGGGGTGATGTTTCAATCGCATATCGATGGCAGTAAACATTTGTTCACACCCGAACGTGTGATGGATATTCAAAGAGTGATCGGAGCAGATATTATCATGGCATTTGATGAATGTCCGCCTTATCCGAGCGATTATACTTATGCAAAGAAAAGTATGGAATTAACACATCGCTGGTTAGACAGATGTGTTAACAGATTAAATGAAACGCCTGATAAATACGGATACACACAAAATCTATTTCCCATCATTCAGGGAAGCACTTATAAAGACTTACGGACAGAATCTGCTTCTTTTATCGCATCCAAAAATGCAGCAGGCAATGCAATCGGCGGATTAAGTGTTGGCGAGTCGGAAGCGATGATGTATGAATTCACAGAATTATGCTGTGATATTTTACCGTCAGATAAACCGCGTTATCTGATGGGAGTGGGAACTCCCTGGAATATCCTCGAAGGAATTGCTTTGGGTGTTGATATGTTTGATTGTGTAATGCCTACACGCAACGGAAGAAACGGAATGCTTTTTACCAGTAAAGGTGTAATTAATATCCGCAATAAAAAATGGTCAACTGATTTTTCTGTTATTGATGATGGTATTCCGTGTAGCATCAGTAATTATTATTCCAAAGCATACCTGCGTCATTTGTTTGTTGCGCAAGAAATTTTGGCATTACAGATTGCCAGTATCCATAATCTTGCTTTTTATTTATGGCTCGTAGGAGAAGCACGCCAACAAATCCTTGCTCATACTTTTAATAGTTGGAAACTTTCAATGATTGAAATTTTGAAGCAACGACTCTAATCAGTTACACTACTTATTTCATTTATTTATTGATGTGGATAATTGTGAAAGAGTTATTTTATTTATCCACTTACACAATCAATTCAGCTTGTGCTGCACTGTTATCATTAGTTTCACAGTCACTTACTAATCCGTTACCTATGAAGTCCGTAAGTGTACATCCATTTTCATGGATGTATTTTTTTGTCTGGGCACGCCCTTTATAAGACCGACGAAGGTTTTAGCACCTAATTTATCTCAATTAACATCCTTTTCTGTACTTGGTTGATTAGTACAATTATATTTGCAGGTATATATAACGATGAAAAAATTAGATTGGTACATACTGAAAAAATTTTTAAGCACTTTTTTCTTTGCTATATTTTTATTTACGGTGATCGCTGTTGTGATTGATGTGAGTGAAAAAACAGATGACTTCGTTAAATCGCATCTGGGATTCACAAGGATCGTTACAGATTATTACTTAGGATTTGTTCCGCATATCGTGGCATTATTATTCCCGTTATTTGTTTTTATTGCAGTGATATTTTTTACATCAAAGATGGCAGGTCGCAGTGAGATCGTTGCTATTTTGGCCAGCGGCACTTCTTTTAATCGTTGGTTGCGCCCTTACTGGATAGGTGGATTATTTTTAGCGGCCATATTATGGTTATCCAATCAATACTTGATTCCCAAAGCAGAACAGATCAGAGGTAATTTTGAAGCAAAATATTTTGATCCCAACTCATCTTATGAAAATTTAAGCAGGAGCCGCAACGGTTCGGGTTCAGATATGTATTTCCGCATTGATTCTTTTACCTATGCTGGTATTTACAATTATGATACAACGCTGAAAAGGGGTGGCCCGGTTTTTCTGCATCGCATAAAAAATAATCAGCTCGTCGAAAATAACAGAGCCGAAAACATATATTGGGACACTACCGTAAGAAAATGGAAAATGGATTTTGTGATTCGCCGCAGTTGGCCGGGAGGAAAGGAAAAAGTTTTCATGAACACTTTCGAGACAATGAATTTTGATTTCAGGCCAACCGATCTTAAAAGGGATAAATACACAAAAGATAAATTAATGACACCCGAGCTGATCAGGTTTATCAATCAGGAAGAATTGCATGGTGCAGAAGGCATCAATGAACTGAAAGTTGAAAAGGGCAGAAGGGATGCTACACCTGTTACAGTTCTGTTACTTACTTTAATTGGTGCAGTAGTGGCAGGCCGTAAAGTTCGCGGTGGCAGCGGTGTTCATCTGGCTATTGGCTTTATTGTAGCTGCATTATTTATTCTCACTGATAAATTTTCAACGATCTTTTCTACCAAAGGAAATCTGCCGCCGATATTGGCAGCCTGGATCCCCAATATCATCTTTGTTTTTGTGGTCATCGCTTTATACCGGAAAGCTCCCAAATAATTTTCTTCTTGTGATCGGTAAATGTTTTGCTGCAACACACAAGTTGCTTTATCTTTAACGGCGCAATAAATGATGTTGTAAAAACAGGATTTCTGCAGTGATTTATGCTGTATTTTTTAATGACATTCAGCATTGTAGTCAGATTTTTTAGACTTACTCATTTATCTGCCTGATGAAAATTCCGAAAACTATTTACTCTATATAAATTAAAAAATATGGGAATTTTAAAAGACAGGTTTAAAGCCAAAGCAGATGCGGCCAATATTGAGATCAAAGAATTGCTGAAAGAACACGGCAATAAAAAAATTGGTGAAGTAACATTGGCACAGGCTTATCAGGGAATGCGCGGCATTACCGGTCTCGTTACAGAAACAAGTTTACTCGATGCACAGGAAGGCATTCGCTTCAGAGGATATTCCATTCCTGAATTACAGGAAAAATTGCCCAAAGCTTTGCATGGTACCGAGCCTTTACCCGAAGGATTATTTTATCTGATGCTGATCGGTGAATTACCAACACCCGAAGAAGCGAGCCATGTAACAGATATTTTACAACGCCGGAGCCATGTTCCTAATCATGTGTTCGCAGCAATTGACGCCTTGCCTATAAATACACACCCGATGACAATGTTTGTGGTGGGAGTGATGGCATTACAGACAGAAAGTTATTTTGCAAAAGCTTATTCAGAAGGCATCAATAAAAAAGATTATTGGGAACCTACTTTCGATGATGCAATGATATTGATTGCACGTTTACCAAGAATTGCAGCATATATCTATCGTAGAAAATATAAAAACAGCGAACATATACATCCCAATGGATTATTGGATTGGGCAGGAAACTTTGCACACATGTTGGGGTATGATGATGCCAGCTTTAGAGAGTTGATGCGTTTATATATGACCATTCATGCAGATCATGAAGGCGGAAATGTAAGTGCGCATACCACACATTTGGTGGGAAGTGCATTAAGTGATCCGTATCTTTCTTATGCTGCAGGAATGAATGGTTTGGCCGGACCTTTACATGGATTGGCCAATCAGGAAGTGATCAAATGGATTTTTGAAATGCAGGAAAAATTAGGAACTGATCTTCCGGCAAGAGAACAGATTGCAGAATATGTAAAAGAAACATTGAGTGCCGGTAAAGTTGTTCCGGGTTATGGACATGCAGTATTGCGCAAAACTGATCCGCGTTATACAGCTCAATTAGAGTTTGGGAAAAAACACATGCCTGAAGATAAACTCTGCAGAACTGTTTGGAATATTTATGAAGTGGTTCCACCGATATTACAATCATTGGGTAAGATCAAAAATCCATGGCCGAATGTGGATGCACACAGCGGTGCTTTATTGGTGCATTATGGCTTGGTGGAATATGAATTTTACACAGTGTTGTTTGCCGTGAGCCGTTCATTGGGTGTATTGGCAAGCCTTTGCTGGGACAGGGCTTTGGGCTTTCCGCTTGAAAGACCAAAGAGCGTTACAACCGAAGCTGTAAAACTTTGGTTAGAAGGGAAAGAACAGATATGGGAATGATATCCATGCAAAATAAATAAACAAAAATGCTTCGAATTATTCGAAGCATTTTTTATTTTGACGAAAACTATTTTTATGGCCATAACCAAAAAAGCCGTTCCAAAAAAAACTGCATTAAAAAAGGAAAAGCCTGTGATGAAATATTCTGATAAATCCGCAGGACAGCCCGAATTAGTTTTGATCTTTGAAAGGATAAAACAATTGATGCTGCCTTATGAAAAAGGAGTAATGAAACTGCATGGCGGCAAAGATGGTCAAGTTCATCTCATCAGTCATAAACCAATTGAATTTGAAGGAAGAAAAAAACCTGAAATATGGTTTGTTTCTGCTGTAGTACAAAAAGGATATGTTGGTTTTTACTTTATGCCTATTTATGGATATAAGCCTTTGGGGGAAAAACTGCATCCAGATTTAATGAAATGCTTAAAAGGCAAAGCCTGTTTTCATATCAAAAAAAATGATGAAACCTTATTCAAACAAATGAAAGAAGCCATCAAGATGGGGTATGATATGTATAAGGAAAAGGGTTGGACGTAAGAAAATATCTTATAACATTGTTGTAGGCGCTGTATAGTTTGTTTTTGCAAGAGACGTTTCACTCAATGCTTTAAAGCCTCCCTGAATATTCGCTACTTTATGAAAACCTCTTGATCTCAATATAGAACTAGTGATCAAAGAGCGGTAACCGCCTGCACAATGCACATAATATTTGTTTGCCTTCTTCAACATACTCATATTTCTGTTAATGAAATCAAGCGGAAAATTTTCAGCACCAACAAGATGCTGTGCATTGTATTCACTTTCTTTACGTACATCTAAGAGATGCACTGTATCAGGGTTTGTATGATATAATTTTTCAAAATTTGTTGCGCTTATTTCTTCTATTGTATCTATCTCATTTCCTGCTTCTCTCCATGCCGTGATTCCTCCTTTCAAATAACCCAAAGTATTATCGTAACCAACCCTTGCCAAACGGATCACCACTTCTTCTTCTCTTCCTTCATCAGCAATAATTAAAATCGGTTGCTGGATATCATGGATCAAAGCACCTGCCCAGGGTGCAAACTTATCTTCAATCCCAATAAAAACAGAACCGGGAATAAATGCTTTCGGAAAAATTTCTTTTGATCTTGTATCAAGTACCAATGCATTGGTAGAATCCCAAACAATTAAAAATTCTTCTGCCGTAAATGGACGTGTGCCGTTTATTATGACTTCATCAATACTGGCATAACCATTTTTGTTGAGTACTACATCTTTCGGAAAATATTGCGGCGGCTCCACCAATCCATCCGTTACTTCTTTGATGAATTGTTCTTTACTCAAATTTGGACGCAATGCATAGTTGAATTTCTTTTGAATACCTAAAGTTGATATGGTATCCAGGCTCATGTTTTTTCCGCAGGCACTTCCCGCACCGTGGCCGGGATAAACGATCACATCATCTGCCAATGGCATTATTTTATTATGCAATGAATCATATAAATAACCGGCAAGGTCTTCTTTGGTAAGATTATTCTTTACAGCAAGATCAGGCCTGCCTACATCACCGATAAACAAAGTATCACCTGTAAACAAAGCATGATCTTTTCCATTTTCATCGATCAGCAAAAAAGTAGTTGATTCCATGGTATGTCCCGGCGTATGTAACACTTTAATAATAATGTTGCCGAGTTTCAGTTCTTCACCGTCTGTTGCAATATGCGCATCAAAGGCGGGAAGTGCTGTTGGCCCAAATACGATAGTACCGCCTGTCTTTCGGGCAAGATCAAGATGACCTGAAACAAAATCAGCATGAAAATGCGTTTCTAAAATGTATTTGATCTGTGTGCCGTTTTTTTCGGCTAATTCAGTATAGGGCTTTGTTTCGCGAAGCGGATCAATAATGGCAGCTTCGCCATTGCTTTCAATGTAATAGGCAGCTTCTGCCAAACAGCCTGTATATAATTGTTCAACTTTCATGGAGGATCTTTTTTTGCAAACGATGTTGTAACAAATATCTATTGCTGAATAAATACAGGAAATGATATTTATCAGGATTTTGATAAATGTGATGGCTGGAAATATTTTCAGCCTGTAAACAGAAATATTTTGATAACGAATGCAGCAACTATACATTTGCACCCTGCCGGGGGGTTAGCTCAGTTGGCTAGAGCGCTTGCATGGCATGCAAGAGGTCGTCGGTTCGACCCCGATACTCTCCACTTATATTTATCAAGGCTTTCATCGTTTCGGTGAAAGCCTTTTTTATTTTGGTTTAAACATGGTTTAAACATATTGTTTTTAGTAAATTGGGTTACAAAGACAGTATAATGAGTAACCAAACAGTATTAAGTTCAGATCAAAAAGGTATTAAAAGGAATAACAATTCAGTAAATAATTCCTTAAGTAAAACACATTGTTTAGTCTGTAATAGTTTATTTACAAAGCCCCGTGTAGGAAAATTGTATTGCTCAAACCGTTGTAAGCAATTTGGTTATAACCACAAAAATCTGATAAATAAAAACATCATTTCGAATAATGAATCAGTGAAGATTAAAAGAAAGAGGATAAACATTAATGAATATTTCTATTATCGGGATATGATTGAAAAAATCAAACGATTTAAAGAACTTTCAAAAAGAAATAGCAGATATGAAGAAGAAGCTGCAAAATTGAGTATGAGGGAAGATATGGGCATTCCATTAAACCCTGAATCAATTATTCTTAATAATTCCTACGAATTAAAAGAAGAAGAGGTGGAAGAATTGGAATTACTAAAAGATGAAGTTTCAATTTTTGCCAATTTTGAACTTCATAACTTGTCACTTGAAAAGTGGAGCTTTTTTAGGTTACTGAACCCGAAATTTGATAAGGAAAACTTATTTAAAACGGTTTGTCAATTTAGTAGCGAATTTATTAATCAGCTAAACTTTAGGGCTTTGAATCCTGATGAAACATTTGAATTATTGGGAATTAAAAACAAATACATTAAACATTGCAATGCCATTAATGAAGGAATTATTCAATTCTATGATAAAATCGAATAAAGTTTCTTGTATTCTATCAGGTAGACAAAGCTGCTCTAATGGCGCTACTCTTTTGAAATTAACTTGTTTCAACTAAATTTTCATTAACTAATGTCATAACATAATCTAATGTCTGAGTCTTCTTTTGTTTATAGTCCCTTAAAATATTCTTTAAATCGAGTGTAACAACTTCGAGACGAAATGAGTTGTGTATTAAAGTTTTCAGGTGCCTCGTTTCTTCGCTTGGTAAAAATACAAAATTTGGCTTTGAATTACCATTTGCAACATTATAAGCATAAAGCTCTTTTTCAAATGGGTTATCTGTAAAATTTGTTATTTTGTAATATTTAGCATCTCCTATAAAGATGATGAAATTGACTCCTTTCAATTGGATAGTACCTACAGGAAAAGCATGGAGGAATGTTTAGATATTTATAAACTATATGACCCCCAATTTAGGGGTATGCTTTCTGCTACAAGGCTTGATTTTTCAGACCCTGAATTGAAAGACGAACCTGTTACATTTATCAAATATGATACTCCTTTAAGGCGACGTCTTAATATGATTAGTACATCATTAAAAAATATTTTAGGAC
>CAIVCF010000246.1 GCA_903904335.1 uncultured Chitinophagaceae bacterium
CAATTATGGGATGACCTTTCTTTTTCGCCACAGTATTCATTAAAGGAAGGAATGATCGAAACAATCAAATGGTACAAAGAAAATAATTGGCTCTGATCACAAACAACAAATAACTACATTAAATTCATTCAGTGCAAGTGTGCAATGAAATCTATACGTAGAAAGACTTATAGCCTGATCACGATCCTCTTTTCCAATTATTTGTTATAACATTTATTTTCTTTCATCACATCATTCATTCCATGATGAAAGTCATATTCAGATTTACTGCATGTAGATAGCTTTGTGTTGTCAAATAAAAAAAGCATAGTTTTTATTTTATTGAAACGTCGGTATATATTTCTCTGAACATAACATCGCACGATGTATGAAAAACACCACACTCACACAGGATGTTGAACCTGCGAAAACAGATCCCCGAATTAAGCTAATCACAGCAAAAATTAAAAAGGAAAATTACAAACCGGATGCCCTGATAGAAATTTTGCATACTGCACAAAATGCTTATGGTTATCTGCCGATGAACGTTTTGAAGTTCATCACTAAAGCATTGCATTTGCCGCCATCAAGGGTTTATTCAACTGTAACATTCTATCATTTCTTTTCTTTAAAATCAAAGGGCGAACATACTTGTTTGGTTTGCACAGGAACTGCTTGTTATGTAAAAGGAGCACAATTGATTTTGAATGAGATCGAAAAACAATTCGGATTGAAACCCGGGCAGGTTACTGCTGATAATAAATTAGGTGTTTCCGTTGCACGCTGTATTGGTGCATGCGGATTGGCTCCTGCAGTCGTATTAGATGAGGAAGTACACGCTAAGGTAAGTGCAGAAGAAATAGTTAATTCGATCAACGCTAAAATTGCTGTACAATGAACAGGCAAGATCTTCAAACAATCATCCACTCTGAAAAGTTAAAAGAAGAAAACAATAAATACAAGCATAAATTATGTGTATGCTGCGGTGCTGGATGCATTTCGTCAGGCTCTGAAGAAGTATTGAAAAAGTTACAAGAAGAAGTTATTACAAGAGGAATGGAAAGTGAAGTGGAAGTAATTGCTACAGGATGTATGGGACCCTGCAATCAGGGGCCATTGATCAAGTTTTTACCCGAATACACTATTTATCAAAAAGTTGATTGCAGTAATATTAAAGATATTGTACAGCGTCAATTGGTAGAGAAAAAACCGATCGAAGATCTGCTGCTGTTTGCTGATTCACGTCTAACACCTTTTATCGATGCACGTGAAGATCCGTATTATAAAAAGCAAATGAAAATTGCTTTGAAGAATTGCGGTCATATCAATCCTGAAAGAATAGAAGATTATTTAGTTCACGACGGATACAAAGCATTGGATAAAGTTTTATTTCAAATGTCACCCGAAGAAGTAATCGCAGAAATAAAGCAAAGCAGGATGCGTGGTCGCGGCGGTGCAGGTTATCCAACAGGATTAAAATGGGAAACCGTTTATAAATATGTAAGTCATCAAAAATATGTGATATGTAATGGAGATGAAGGAGATCCGGGTGCATTCATGGACAGAAGTGTTTTGGAAGGAAACCCTCACAGAGTTTTGGAAGGAATGAGTATTGCTGCTTATGCGGTAGGCGCCAATAAAGGGTTTGCTTACATCCGTGGTGAATATCCTTTGGCCATCAAAAGATTTGAATTAGCTATCAAACAGGCAAAAAAATTAGGTGTATTAGGTAATAATATTTTAGGAACAGATTTTTCTTTTGATGTAGAAGTTCGCATTGGTGCCGGTGCATTTGTTTGCGGTGAAGAAACAGCATTAATTGCTTCCATTGAAGGTAAACGTGGTACACCTAAACCAAGGCCCCCATTCCCTGCAGAATCAGGATTGTGGGGTAACCCAACTTTAATAAACAATGTAGAGACCTTTGCCGGCATTTCGCCGATCATTAACAATGGTGGTGAATGGTACAGCGATATAGGTACGCCTAAAAGTGCCGGCACTAAGGTTTTCGCATTAGCAGGAAAAATAAATTATTCGGGATTGATCGAAGTGCCGATGGGGACTACTCTACGTGAAATTGTTTTTGATATTGGTGGCGGTATTCAGGGTGGCGGAGAGTTTAAAGCTGCACAAACCGGTGGCCCTTCCGGCGGATGTATTCCTAAAGAACATTTAGATGTGAAGATGGATTATGAATCATTAATCAGTTTAGGTTCCATTATGGGTTCGGGTGGATTGATCGTGATGGATAAAAGTTCAGACATGGTAGATGTTGCCCGTTACTTTATGGAATTCTGTATGGACGAAAGTTGCGGAAAATGTGTGCCTTGTAGAGTTGGAACCAAAATGATGCATGATCTGTTGAAAAAGATTTGCGATGCGAATGGAACAAGAATAGATCTCGAAAGATTGGAAGAATTAGCGGTGTATGTAAAAGAATGCAGCTTATGCGGATTGGGCGCATCTGCACCAAACCCATTGTTGAGTACGCTGCGGCATTTCAGACATGAATATGAAAGCAGAATTACAGAATAAAATCTAATAATTCTTCTTACCATGAGGCACTATAAGGGTGATTAAAATTTTGTTATAACATCATGCTTTGAGTGCCTCAGCATGACATTGAATCGAAGAAATAATAATTGTACTATGACTAAAATATCTGTAACTATTGATGATAAAAAATTAGATGTTGATGTTGGCAAAACCATCCTTGAAGTATGCAAAGAAAATGGAATCGAGATATTAACGATGTGCCATTTAAAAGGATTAACCAACACAGGCGCATGTCGTTTATGTTTGGTTGAAATTGAAGGTGTGAATAAATTATTATCGGCCTGTACTACTAAGATTACTGCGAACATGATCATTCGCACAAAAACAGAAAAAATTAAAAGATACCAGCTTATAACAAGTGAATTGTTTTTTGCAGAACGTAACCATGTTTGTTCTGTTTGCGTTGCCAACGGAAAATGTGATCTGCAAAAATTAGGATACAAAACTGAAATGGATCATATCCGTTATCCATATTTATTTCCTCAATGCGAAGTGGATACATCACATCCCTGGTATGTGTTAGATCATAATCGTTGTATCATGTGTACACGCTGCGTTAGAGCATGTAGTGAAGTAGAAGGTGCATATAACTGGAATGTGATGAATCGTGGTTATCAGGTTCGCATCATTTCAGATTTTGATACCCCATGGGGTGAATCTGTTACTTGTACTTCTTGCGGAAAATGTGTGCATGCTTGTCCAACCGGTGCTATCTGGCCAAAAGCCATTGTACAAGGGCAATTAGAAAAGAAACCTGAAATCATTGCTGAATTGATGGAAAAGAGAAAGATGAATTTATAATTCGATATTAGTTTATTGATGATAGAAGAATAGAAAGTTCAAGGGTACGATTCTTTCAGTGAAAGAATCATTGGCTATGAAACACAATTAAACAATATAGTTGGTTACATAAAATAAAAATCAACAAAAAGATGAGCAAGAAAAAAATAGCAACAGTTTGGTTAGGTGGATGCTCCGGATGCCACATGAGTTTATTAGATATTGATGAAAGGATCTTAGATGTTGCAAAATTGGCCGACATCGTTAAATGTCCGATAGTTGATGGTAAAGAATTACCTGAAGTGGATATTGTTTTGGTGGAAGGTTCTGTTACAAGCGATGAACATTTACGTGAAATTCTTCACATCAGAGAACAGGCAAAAGCTCTGGTAGCATTGGGTGATTGTGCTGTAACGAGCAATATCACCGGTATGCGGAATTATTTCGATCTGAAAGAAGTTTTTGATACAGCATATATAAATGCGGTGAGTAATGATAAAGAAGGTTCAGTTCCTGGTCATCCGGAATTATTGAAGCTGCGTGACAAAGTTGTTCCGTTGCAGGAAGTCGTAAAAGTTGATTTTGTAATTCCCGGTTGTCCACCGGATGCTGACACTATTTTTTATGTGTTATTCGAATTTCTAAATGACCGCATTCCTAATTTAAGTGAAGTTAAAAAATTGAGATATGGATAGTTCAACAAAAAGAAAAATAGTGATCTCACCTGTAACAAGAATTGAAGGTCATGCTAAAATAACATTACAATTAGACGAGCAAGGAAATATTGATGATGCATTTTTTCATGTGAATGAATTTCGCGGGTTTGAAAAATTTTGCGAAGGAAGAATGTACACAGAGATGCCCATCATCACGCCGAGGATTTGCGGTATCTGTCCGATAAGTCATTCCATTGCAAGTGTGAAAGCTTGTGAAATGATTCAAGGAATTACGCCAACTTACACAGGAAATCAATTAAGAAGATTGATACAATTAGGTCAAGCTATCTCTTCACATGCATTATCATTTTTTCATTTGTCATCTCCTGATTTTTTATTGGGCTACGATAGCGATCCATCAACAAGAAATATTTTAGGTCTCGCAGATAAATTCCCTGATATCGCTTTACGCGGCATACGATTAAGAAAATTTGGTCAGGAAATCAGTGAAAGAATTACCGGAAAAAAAATTCACATCGCAGGAATTGCTCCCGGCGGAATGGGATTCCCTTTAACAGAAGATAACCGAAAAGCTTTGCTGGCATGGATTCCTGAAGC
>CAIVCF010000247.1 GCA_903904335.1 uncultured Chitinophagaceae bacterium
CAATATTGGCTAAAGTCATTCCCAATAAAAGTACGCCTGCGATACTCATCGCTGTATCATGAACAGATACTGCCTGTACAATGATAATAACACTCAGCATCAAACGTAACACACGCATGAAGTTCCAGTTGTTCAGCAATCCTTTCATCTTTTGCATAACTATTAATTGAAGAGCAGCAAAGATGTTATGAAGAGATAATATCGACAGTGACACTTGTCACCAAAAGGTATTTTTTGAGCGGTTATTGAATATGAATAAAGTTTAAAGTGTGATATTTTAATGAGACCTATTCCAACTCATTATACTGCTGCAATCCTTGCTATAATAAAGATTCAGACGATTGGCCATGAGGGAAATCATTTTTTTCTCATCACCCCTATCTATATTTGTTTTTTTTAAGTAGTGGTATGAAATATTTTTTATTGTCCTTATTTCTGTTAATTAATGCAATTGCCTTCTCACAAAAGACATGGCAGGGTTCAGTATTGGATGGCAAAACCAATCTTCCTTTAGAAGGCGCAACAATATCACTACTTCCCATTAACATTACTACGATCACTGATGAAAGAGGCAGATTTATTTTTTCGAAAAATGTTTCAGTACTATCATCCGTACAAATTTCATCATTAGGTTATGAAAGCAGAATCATTCCGTTATCATCCTTTCAGCAAAACCTGGCGATCATATTATATCCTCAAAAAGCACAATTAGAAAATGTAACGGTCACGGCAAAAGCAGGACAGGAATATAAAACCATCAGCAAGATGGATATTAAAATGCGTGGTGTCAATAATTCACAGGAGATCTTACGAATGGTGCCCGGATTATTTATCGGTCAGCATCAGGGCGGTGGTAAAGCGGAGCAAATTTTTGTTCGCGGCTTTGATTGTGATCATGGAACAGATATTAATATCATGGCCGACGGAATGCCTGTGAACATGGTATCGCAGGCACATGGACAAGGTTATGCCGACATGCACTTTATTATTCCTGAAACTGTTGAAAATGTAGATTTTCAAAAAGGAACCTACAACGCTGCCAAAGGAAATTTTACAACATCAGGTTTTGTGGATATGAAAACAAAGAACGGATTGAACAATGATCTGGTAAAATTAGAAGGCGGCATGTTTGATACTTATCGCGTATTGGGCATGTTCAATCTGTTACATGAAAATGCAAAAGCAAAACAGCAATCCTTATATGTTGCATCGGAGTATGCTTATTCTAATGGTTATTTCGATCATCCGCAGGATTTTAAACGATTCAATTTTTTTTCAAAATACAATGGAAGAATTTCTGACCAGACTTATTTGATTGTAACTGCTTCAACATTCAGCAGCAAATGGAATGCATCAGGTCAAATTCCTGATCGTGCAGTGGAAAGCGGAATGATTGGTTTCTTTGGTGCGATCGATTCTACCGAAGGCGGTGAAACTGCCAGAACAAATGTCAATTTGCAATTGATCACCAATTCAAAAAATGGAAGCTTCTTTAAAAATCAATTGTATTACAGCAATTATTATTTCGATCTGCATACCAACTTCACTTTTTATTTGAATGATCCGGTAAACGGTGATCAGATCCGGCAAAAAGAAAATCGTAATGTAGTCGGTTACAATGGAAGTTATCATCAACAATCAAATATCGGTTCGATTCAGTTAAACACAGAAGCAGGAATAAACTTGCGACAAGATCTTACAACCAATTCTGAATTATCTCACACAAAGGATCGATACACTTTATTGAATCGAATCAAGTACGGCAACATCACAGAAACGGATGCCGCCGCTTATATTTCTGAAACGATCAAAGTCAATGAAAAGCTGAACATCAATGCAGGAATGCGTTTCGATCAATTCATCAATCAATATAAGGATCATCTTCAAAACGATAGTTTGTTCAAAGCAAATGCAGCGATCTTAAGCCCGAAGCTCAGTTTCTATTATCAGCAAAACAATGCCACGCAATTTTATTTGAATCTTGGGAAGGGATTTCATTCAAACGATACAAGAGTTTGTATTGTGGAAAACGGAAATAAAATTTTGCCTGCCGCTTATTCTGCAGACCTAGGAACAATTCTAAAACCTGCAAAAAATATATTGTTGCAGGGAGCTGTATGGTATATGTTTTTACAGCAGGAGTTTGTGTATAATGGTGATGATGGTAGTCCGCAACCATCCGGCAGGACACAAAGAGAGGGATTTGATTTTTCTGTTCGATATGAACCTGTCAAATCAATTTATATAGATGCAGATGTGAATTATGCACATGGAAGATTTGTGGATGAAGCCAAAGGTCAGAATTATATTCCATTAGCTCCGGTTTGGAGCAGCACCGGCGGCATCACATACAAAAATAAAAAAGGATTAAATGGAAGCTTGCGTTATCGTTGGTTGAGTGATCGTCCGGCAAACGAAAATTATTCTTTAACCGCTAAGGGTTATTTTGTAAATGATCTTGTATTGAACTATACGCAGAAAAAATATGAGATCGGCATAACAGTTAATAATCTTTTTAATGTGCGATGGAAGGAAACACAGTTTGATACTACTACACGTTTAAAAAATGAAACAACACCTGTTGATGAAATTTGTTTTACAGCGGGGACAAAGTTTGCGGCAAAATTGAGTTTAAGTATTTTCTTCTAAATTGTTTTTCATGACGCAAATCATTTTATCCAGCAGCCGAAGGAATATTTTTGTTCCAACGTCTGATTATTTGGATTGAATGGGTTGCTTTGTTTACTTTGCACTTATTGTATGTTAAAACAACTGTCCGTAATATTGCTCCTGACTGCATTTGCAGTGCAAACCTTTAACAGAACGGTGATTGTTATTAACTATTATACGAATACCACTGCCTTTGCCAAAAACTGCGAGAACAAAGCCAAGCCCATGCTGCATTGTAACGGCCGTTGCCAGATGCTGAAAAAATTAAAACAGGAAGAAAATAAAGACAAACAAAATCCCGAACGCAGAAACGAAAATAAAAATGAGGTTTTGTTTTGCTCCAAACTTCAACTCAATTTGCAACATTATTATATAGCTGTTGTAAAAGCATACCCCCATTTTAATAATTCTAATACAAAAGATATTCCTGTCGATTTCTTCCAGCCTCCGCAAGTGTAATGGCATCTAATCAGAGAAAGAGATGTCATGTTGAGGTTCTCGAAACATGTTTCATAATGAACATTTCGATAATCACCATTCGAGTACCTCAGGGTGACATTCTCATCTTACTGAAACTTTAATTCAAAAAAGTTTATTTTATTTCTCATTACTTTAATTTATTATTTTCAATGAAAAAATTATTCATTGCTGCTATGTTATTATTAGCAGTATCTAATGATTATGCATGCAGCATTTGCGGTTGCGGCGGCGGAAATTTATATATGGGTTTATTTCCCAGTTTTAAAAAATCATTTATCGGTGCGAGATGGAACTACGCAGAATATCATACGTCTTTATTAAATGACCCTACTCAGCACAGTGATAATTTCTACAACACATTTGAGATATGGGGCGGATTTAATATCGGCAAACGATGGCAGGTATTGGCTTTTCTTCCTTATCATTATAATATTCAAAACGATGATGACGGCAGAATGACGAAGAGCGGTTTAGGAGATATTACTATACTGGCCAATTATAAATTATTCGATACACGTTATTTGAAGAATGCTTCCACTAAATCATCTCAACAAGTTTGGATCGGTGGCGGTATTAAAATACCAACCGGTGCATTCACTGTAAATGTAAATGACAGCAATACTACAATGGCTGATATCAATGCGCAGATCGGTACGGGAAGCGTAGATCTTTTTTTAAATGCAAGACATTCTATTCAGTTCAACAATTTCGGGATCAACTCATCTGTAAGTTATAAGATCGGGTTGCCCAACAGTCAGGATTATAAGTATGGTAATAAATTAACACTTAACAGTATTGCATTTTACAGGATCAGCAATAAAACTGTTACGGTATCACCCAATGCAGGATTGGCTTTTGAAAATATTGAAAGCAATCGTTTAAATGGCGAGAAAATTTATTTAAGTGATGGATTGAATTCAGGCACTTATGCAACCGGCGGACATGTGCTGAATGCGTTGGCAGGTGTGGAATTAACGATTAAACAGGTAACCATCGGAGCTAACATTCAGACTCCGCTGGCACAGGAATTTGCAGCTAACCAAACACACCTGAATGTGAAAGGAATGCTGCATGTAACCTTTGCTTTATAGTGATACCGATTTTTTTAATTCATAACAATTACACCATGGTTGAATATTTTAAAAACGACAGTGAAAGAAAAAATGCAATGAACAGAGCAAGAAAACTGAACCTCCTTGTGTTGGTAATTGTATTTGCAACAATGGCGTTTTGTATCTATCAATTGTTTTTTAAAAACAAGTAAACTGCCGTTGTTAAGAAATGAAGCCATCGGGTCATGCATTCATACTTGCATTGGTTGTTGGTTGATGTAATGGTCCATGGCTTTTACAATTTTCAAATCAACAGTTAAAAAATAAGAAAATGAAAAAATGTATTGTAGCGATTTTATTTTTTATAGTTGCAACTGTTTCCTTTTCGCAGGAAAAACTCACCGGATGGAAAGAGTTGGATAACTTCCATGCGATTGTTGCCCCCGTATTTCATACGGCTGAAAAAGGAAATTTCCATGCCGCGAAAGACAGTGCGGCATTGGTTTTGCAGCGAGCTAAGCAATGGCAATCTGCTGCCATTCCTGCAGGATTAGATGCTGCAATTTACAAGCCGCTGATCGACAGATTGGTTACTGAAACATCGGCAATCAATGATGCTGTAAAAGCAAATAAACCTGATGAGGAACTGAAATTATTGTTACGAAAAGCGCACAATACTTTTCATGAGATTCTCGGAAAATATAATAAATCAACACACTAAAAAAAATATGATGAAATCAATTTTATTATCAACAGTATTCTTATTGACTGCGTGCTACTTATTTGCTGTTATACCTCCTGCCAAAAAAGACAAACAAAAAAAGTCAACGGTTACATTGAAGTTCAATAACGTTTTCGGGAATGAGAATTTCGAATTCAAAAAAGAATATACCACCGCTTTTGGTGAAAAACTCACTTTCATCACGCTGAATTATTTCATCAGCAATATTAAGTTCACGAAGAAAGATGGCAGCGAATATATTGTTCCGCAGGACAGCAGTTATTTTTTGGTAAAACATCCCGATTCTTTATCGAATATCATTCATTTGGAAAATATCCCGGAAGGAAAATATACTGCCGTAACATTTACCATTGGTGTTGACAGTGTAAGAAATACTTTACCCATCGCACAACGATCAGGCGCATTGGATGTTGGCGCTGCGGCCCGTGGTATGTATTGGGTGTGGAATTCAGGCTATATCTTTTTTAAATTAGAAGGAAAGACCGTGAATGAAATTGATTCTTTGCAGAAAAGATTTCAATACCATATCGGCGGTTATGGAGGTTATGATTCAAAAACCATCAACAATATAAAAGTAAAAACACTCGACCTGAAAGAACTAACTGTTTCAAATAAAAAACAACCCGTGATCAATGTGCAGGTGAATATTGCGAAGTTCTTCGATAATACAACACCTATAAAAGTTGCAGAGCACAGAAGTGTGATGTGGGGTGATCTTTCAGTAAAAATTGCCGATAATTATTTTTCCATTTTTAATCTGGGCGATGTTACCTATCAATAAAAAAATATTTTTTGTAAAAAGCAAATTAATTAAGATGATGGCAGCGATGGTTTTCGTTGTCATCATTTCATCATTTTCAGTAAAACATTTTTCTGCCGAACCGATGCAGATCAATATTCCGTCTAATTTTCCTTCACCTGTGTATGATTTTAAAAATAATCCTTTAACGAAAGAAGGATTTGAGTTGGGCAGAAAATTATTTTATGATGGAATACTGTCACGAACCGGAAATATTTCCTGCGGTTCCTGCCATCAGCAGGCATCTGCATTTATTCAGGCAGATCATGATTTGAGTCACGGTGTGGATGATCAATTGGGCAGAAGAAATTCATTACCTGTTTTCAATGCCCTATTCAAGAAATCTTTTTTTTGGGATGGCGGCGTTCCTTTGTTAGAATTGGTACCGGCTAACCCTTTGGAAAATCCTTTGGAGATGGATGAAAAATTAGATAATGTGATTAAAAAATTAAATGCTTCTGCAACCTACAGAACACAATTCAAAAACGCATTTGGGGTTGATACTGTTTCGGCAAAAGAATTTTTTTATGCATTTGCACAATTCATGGGTGCAATGATCTCTGCTAATTCACGGTATGATAAATATGTACGTCATGAAGGCGTGCAACTAACGCCTGATGAATTGGAAGGAATGAATGTATTTAAACAAAAATGCAGTTCCTGTCACACTACTGATTTATTTACGGATGGTTCTTACAGGAATAATGGCATCACAAATGATTTCAGTAATGATAAGGGCAGGGAAGAAGTTACTTTAGATCCTGCAGACAGAGGCAAGTTTAAAGTGCCGAGTTTGCGTAATGTGGAATATACCGCACCTTACATGCATGACGGAAGTTTTGAAACTTTGGAACAGGTATTGGAACACTATAATTCCGGTGTTAAAGAAAGTGCAACATTGGATAATTTAGTCAAACAAAATAATGGCAAAACGGGAATTCCCTTAACCAAAACTGAACAACAACAAATAATTTTATTTCTTAAAACACTGACCGATAAAGAATTTCTAATTGATAAAAGATTTTCTGAACTATAATTTTTAAACACCAATCTTTTGAAATGAAACGATCCATAAAAACTATTTTACTTTTTCTATTCATATTGATCAATACAATTGTTGTTGCTCACGAATTTTGGATCGCACCCAACAAGTTCAGGGTTACAGCAAATGAACCATTCAGTTTCAATTGTTATGTTGGGGAAGATTATAAACCTCAGGTATGGGGAAAACGGAAAGACAGAACATTAATAGCTGAAAAGTTTCACTTGAACGGTCGTGTTGACATTACATCCGACTTTAACAACAAAGACAGTGTGCCTGTCCTGATGCGATTGACAGAAAATGGTAATTATTTAATTACGCTACGATCTAAACCTTCTTATATCGAATTGGACGGAAAATCATTTGAGAAATATATTGAGGAAGATGGTATGACCAATATTATTCAGTACAGAAAAGAAAATAACCTGCAGGAAAAAAGATCAAGAGAATTGTATCAACGTTATGCAAAATCTTTGTTGATGGTTGACGGAGTGACTGACAGCACTTACAAAGTAAATACAGGGATGCTGTTGGA
>CAIVCF010000248.1 GCA_903904335.1 uncultured Chitinophagaceae bacterium
AACGATCTGTGTAAGAAATCTGCAAGACTGCATAGTTCATCTTCAAAACGCTTCAACCCTTACCTTTGCACACTTTAAGAAAAGTGAAATAGGTCATAGTTAATAGGTCATAGTTAATAAGTCATAGCAAAGAAATACCAACCATGAACTATTGGCCATGAACCATCAACCAGCAATGAAATACGAAAAAGAAATCAATCGCAGAAGAACATTCGCCATCATCTCTCACCCGGATGCCGGTAAAACAACATTAACCGAAAAATTATTGTTGTTCGGCGGTGCTATTCAAACGGCAGGTGCAGTGAAGAGCAATAAAATAAAGAAACATGCAACGAGCGATTTCATGGAAATTGAACGTCAGCGTGGTATCAGTGTGGCAACCAGTGTAATGACTTTTGAGTATGAGGGTATGCTGATCAATTTATTAGATACCCCCGGTCACAAAGATTTCGCAGAAGATACTTACAGAACATTAACGGCAGTTGACAGTGTTATCCTGGTGATCGACAGCGTGAATGGAGTGGAAGCACAAACAAGAAGATTGATGGAAGTATGTCGTATGCGTGATACACCTGTGATCGTGTTCATCAATAAAATGGATCGTGACGGTAAGAACAGATTTGATCTGCTGGAAGAAATAGAAAAAGAATTGAATCTTGCTTTACACCCGATGACATGGCCCATCAATAGCGGTAAAGATTTTAAAGGCGTGTATAATCTTGATAATAAAAGTCTGCGTTTGTTTACGGCAAGCACCAAAGCGGAAGAAGAAGATACGATCGCGATTAATGATCTGAATGATGCTATCCTTGATGCAAAAATAGGAGAGCGTGATGCTGCACATTTGCGTGAAGATGCAGAATTGATTGAAGGTGTCCATGGAGAATTGAATATAGCAGATTATCTCGCAGGAAAAGTGGCGCCCGTATTTTTCGGCAGTGCCGTGAATAATTTTGGTGTGCAGGAAATGCTGGATACATTCATTCGTATCGCACCCATTCCAAGAAGCAGGGAAACATCCCTGCGAACCATTGAAGTGGGTGATGATGCGTTCAGTGGATTTGTTTTTAAGATCCACGCCAACTTAGATCCCAAGCACCGCGACAGGATCGCATTCCTTCGTGTTTGCAGCGGACGATTTGAAAGAAATAAATATTATCATCATGTTCGTTTGGATAAGGAAATACGTTTCAGTAATCCGTATTCATTCTTGGCGCGAAGTAAAGATGTGATCGAAGATGCTTATCCCGGTGATGTAGTGGGTTTATTTGACACCGGTAATTTTAAAATAGGAGATACCTTAACGGAAGGAGATAATTTTTTCTTTACCGGTATCCCCACTTTCTCTCCCGAAATATTCAAAGAGTTGGTGAATAAAGATCCGATGAAGACCAAGCAATTGGAAAAAGGTGTTCAGCAATTGACCGATGAAGGCGTTGCTCAATTATTCACGCAACATGGCGGCAATAAAAAGATCATCGGTTGTGTGGGCGACCTTCAATTTGAAGTGATCCAATATCGTTTGTTACAGGAATACGGTGCTGCGGCTGAATTCCGCACATTACCTTTTTATAAAGCATGCTGGTTAACATCAAAGGATCAGAAAAAGTTAGATGACTTTCTTCGCTTCAAACAAATGAACAGCGCAGAAGACAAAGACGGGCATCCTGTTTATCTGGCACAAAGTGAATGGTTCTTAAATACAGAGATCACGAATAATCCGGATATACAATTTCATTTCAGCAGTGAGGTTCATAAGTAGTCGGGAGGCGGGAGTCGATAGTCAGAAGTAGAAAATTGGTATGAATTTAGCTAAACAATAAAGTAATTATTTTAGTTACCTGATAAATTATTTATTTTAGAGGAATGATTACACAGATAGACATTTCTAATTTCCGCAGCATTAAGCATCAAAGTATTCCTTTAAAGAAGCTGAATATTTTGTATGGCGCAAACGGAAGTGGAAAATCCTCAGTTGCTTATGCGCCTTACGTGATGCGTAATTTTTTTGTGAATCCGAATCAAAGATTAAATAGCTTATTCAATTTAGGGTTTATTAATTTAGGTAGTTTGGACCAAGTTTCAAGCCAATCCAAAACCTATAAAGAAATTTCCGTTGCAATTACTACTTCTCTTTTTGATAGTAACTCGTTTGCGACATGCACTCTTTCTTTAGAAGATATTTTTGGTTCCAGTATAAGCTATAACTTATACGAAGAAGAGACCAAATTATCGATTGAGTTTCCATTTACAGCATCTGAAAAAATTGAAGCGAAATTTCAAAATGACCTTTTCTTGTGGAATGGTTTAACATTCGAAAAATTTGGGAAAGACAATACCAAAAGCATTTTTGCATATCAACTGAATAGTTTATATCATAATGTCAAGTCAATTGAAATCATTTCTGTTAAAAGAGGATTTTTTAATCCTGTCTTTTCAACGGAGATGGAAAATATTGAAGAATCTAAATTTGCATTGCAAATACGAGAAGAAGGTTTGGATTTTGATCTTAAAATTGATAAATATTTTAGCCAGATTTTCAATAAAAACTTCAGATTTGTTGCTATACCAGGCAGTAATTCTTTTTATTTACGAACCCATAATGCGACAGGGCTTACAACGGATTTAGTTAATGAAGGTTTTGGAGTAAATCAGGCAATTTACATGCTTATCAAACTATTAAAGACAAACACTTCTCTTGCATTTATTGAAGAACCTGAAATCCATTTACATCCTTCAGCCCAAAGTAAACTTGTAGATGTATTTACAGAAATAGTTCATAAAGAAAACAAGCAAATATTTTTAAGTACACATAGTGAAAATATTGTTTCATCAGTCTTAGCTAAAATTGCAAAAGGCGAATTAGACAAAAATGATGTGCAATTTTATTTAGCCAAATACGAGAATGATGAAACAGTAATCATTCCTCAGGATGTAAATGATAAAGGCCAGATAGAAGGAGGCTTAATGAATTTTATGGAAACAGAGTTATCAAATCTTAAAGCCATGCTTGGCGTATAGTATGGCAAGAGGCTGGCATTTAACAATAGACGAATGGTTCTACTATCATTTTTCAAATGAAGCTTTAATCCCTGAAACTTCTAAATTATTCCTTTCCATTTTTGAAGTCTGCGATAAAATTGTCTTACAAAGAGGCACACCTTTAGCCAAAAAGTTTCACGATTTAGTAGAAGCATCTGTAATGTATCCACCGATTCAACGCGAAGCAGTAAGAACATTGATGCGCTTATTTATTCAGAATTCGAACAAAATAATGTGGGCTGAAGAAGAAATAGAATTGCCTGAAGATATAGAAGTCAAATTGCCAAGGCATGATGTTTATTTAGTGAAGATGTGTTTGCAAACTGCCAATAAAATATTTATTACAACAGATGGAAAATTGTACAATGCAATTTCAGAGCTAAGCGATACACTTCAAATAAAAGTTTATATGGCTGAAGATTTTATTTCAAAATATCCGAAAATCTAAATCTGATAGGTCAATCAATCGGGATAAGAAATTATTATTCGATAACTTCTTTTTATTTAATTAGCAGGTTATGATATTATTTCAAACAGAAAGATTATTGGTCAGACAATTCAATGCAACAGATACGGAAGATTTTTATCTGCTCAACAGCAATGCAACTGTTATGCATTTTATCCGTCCTGTCAAAAACAGAAAAGAGTGTGATGATTTTTTACAAGAGAATTTGAACTTGTATCAAAAAGATTCTATAGTGGGAAGAT
>CAIVCF010000249.1 GCA_903904335.1 uncultured Chitinophagaceae bacterium
GATGCAAGAAATGTATTGAGTACAATACCGCTTGGCATCAGTGCATTGGCAGGTGATTATAATTTTAAACTAAACAATAATAGTTTACCTGAAGGAACGATCGTGTATCTGAATGATAAATTCTTAAACACTAAAACAGAATTAAAAGTTGGAACAACTTATAATTTTTCGATCACCACAGAAGCAGCAACGTTTGGTGAACAAAGATTTGAATTATCATTCAGCAGTAAAACAACAGCTACTGCAAACGATCCTTCAGGAAGTTTAACAGCAAATGTATTGGGTAATATCACAAGCGGTAATCAGGTAGCAGTACAAATTGCAGGAGCAACAGCACCTGTCACGATCGGCATAAAAGATATGAATGGCAAAGCATTGGGAATGATGAATGCTGTTAACGGGATACAATATGTAAATGTTGGTAATACTGCAAAGGGAATGTTGTTACTACAGATCAGTGACGGTAAGAGTTCGATCATTAAAAAAATAATGAAACTCTAAATCAGTCAAGAGTCTGGAGTCAATAGTTCATAGTTAAAAACAACCTTAAACAGAAATCAACATGAAAAAGATAATTAAGAACATCAACATAGATCAGGTAATAAAAATTGTTTACTTATGTATTGTATTAATATCGATCAGTGGAATCATACATGCACAACCTTCAGATCCCGGCAGTGATCCTGATAATGCGCCTATTGATGGCGGATTATCACTTTTAATCGCAGGCGGTGTTGGTTATGGGGTGAAGAAAATAAGAGAGAAAAGAAAGAGTCAAGAAACAAGGGCCAAGAATCAAGAGGAACAAGAAAATAAGTAAAGGATATTGCATCATAAGAAAAGCTTCATCAAAAGATGAGGCTTTTTAGTTTTACAAATTGTCTCACAAAACCACCGTTTGTTTGAGAATTCCTTTCCTTGCAATGGCAGGACCTAATTATTGAATCATTGCCCATTCATGGCCGCTCTAAAGTCATTGTAACCTCTGATAGTACCAGCGGTTATCCGAAAAGCAAAACTTAACAGGTAAAGAAATAATAACGTACCGGCGATGATAAGACCAACCTTAACATAATTTGTTTCTTCAACAAAATTTTTGATTTTATCAGACGCATAATCGTAAATGTTTTCTGCAGTGTTCATAATTTTTATTTAAGGGGTACTTCTGCTAATATTTGATTTTTGAAAATTGCAAAAATCCTTATAACAGGTTTTTTGTTTAATATATCAATTACTCTTTGTTTGGTAAGGCATCTGCCTGAAAGTAATCCCAGAATTTCATTCTTACTATTGTATACCGCCAAAGCATTTTGATCGTCTGGGATAACATTTTCCGCATCGATAATTAGTGTTTCGCCAATTTCAAGATGCGGGTAGTCGTAACCCGGAAGTTTGGTTATTGGGAAAATCATGATTCATTTTTTTGGTTAACAGAGATATTTGTTGAACTTATCGAACTTTGGTTTTTAATATAAAACCACCCAGATATCCCGATTAATGCTAGAGATAATAATATAAAGGTTAATAAGCCGCCTGATTTATTACTGGGATTGCCGAATGGGTATTGTGTCTGGGTAATCATGATTTTGTATATTTAAAAGAGTTAATTAAGATATCGTAAACGTCACTGATTAAATTGACCTTACGTTTAACCGGTTCATTTTTGTCATTCAAATAGGGTACTGTTTCGTTGAGATGCTTCTGAAATAAATCTTGCAATTTTTTATTTTCATAATAAGAAACTTTGTCTTTTAATAAGTCATTTTCATTTGTTAACCTCTCGATATCTAAAACTTTATCATTTAGGCTTTCTTCTAATGATTCATAAGTATAATTCAAATTCAAATTAGGCTAGAAGAAGAATTTTTAACAAGGCAACATGGACATCATTATCTAGCATATATGCAAAAAGTAAGGCGATTTATTTAGCATCTAGCAATCCTAAAAAAAGTCTAAACGTTAATACAAGGATGCTGCCCGGTATCACAATTCTTTTCAGGTAATGAATCTCAAAAAGCGACTGAATAAAACAATTGCTGAAATCACTTTGCGCGTTTCATATCAACTTTGCCCCAATCTGCCATAGTTGCAATGATGGGCAAAACAGTTTTCCCATATTCAGACAAGTTATACTCCACTTTGGGTGGAATTTCAGCAAAAATGGTTCTTTCAATTAACATATCTTCCTCTAATTCTCTTAATTGATTAACGAGCATTTGCTTGGATATTTCAGGAATTGATTTTTGCAAAAGACTAAATCTATTCTTCCCTAAATTAATTAAGTAGAGCACAATTGGTTTCCATTTGCCACCGATTTTGTTCATGCAATGTGTAACAGGGCAATTATTAGGGTTAAAATCCTTGTTTTTTCTTTTATTTTCCATTAGTCTATAAAAATGTACTACTTAATAAAAAATTGACTATGCTATAAATATAGACAAATATAATATTCTTGTAAATCAATATTTAAAAAATAAAACTATGACTGAGTTAAAAAAAATAGTCGCATCATTTTATAATGATTGTTTGACTGTAAACGAAAAAACAAATATTAGGGAAGTATTGGAAAATCTTTTGGCAGATGATTTTGAATCAAAAAACGCAAAAGAATCCAAAGGAAAAGCCCAACTGATAGACCAAGTGGCAGGCTTCTGGAAACTGATGCCAGATATGAAATGGGAAATTAAAGATATGGTGCAGGAAGGAAACCAGGTGGTTGTTAGAAGTGAATTCTCTGCATCTCCGTGCGGTAACTTTTTGGGAATGGATTTAGATGGAACAAAATCATTTAAAACCATGGCAATGGATATGCATACCATTGAAAACGGACAGATTAAAACTGTTTATCATATTGAAGAATGGGCTACGGCTATTGCGCAATTAAAATCTTAAAATTAAACAAATGAATAAAATATTGCTTTCATTGAAAATTTATTTCAATGAAACGGTAACTATTTATTTGCATATTAAACCTAACCCTTATGAAGTTTTTTACAAAACATATCTTGATTTTCTTTGTAATTTTTGCAACAGCACAAATTACACAAGCCCAAGTAGTTACACAGGCATGGGCTACACTTGCTTCCGGTGCCGGTCCTGCTGCCATTGCCATAGATGGCTCGGGCAATGTATATACACCCAATTACGGTAATAATACAGTAAGTAAAATTACATCGGGCGGAACGGTAACGCAGGCATGGGCTACACTTGCTTCCGATGCCGGTCCTTATTGGATTGCCATAGATGGCTCGGGCAATGTGTATACGGCCAATAACAACAATAATACAGTAAGTAAAATTACATCGGGCGGAACGGTAACGCAGGCATGGGCTACACTTGCTTCCGGTGCCGGTCCTGCTGGCATTGCCATAGATGGCTCGGGCAATGTATATACAGCCAATACCGGTAATAATACAGTAAGTAAAATTACATCGGGCGGAACGGTAACACAGACATGGGCTACACTTGATCCCTATGCCGCTCCTATTAGCATTGCCATAGATGGCTCGGGCAATGTGTATACGGCCAATAACAACAATAATACAGTAAGTAAAATTACATCGGGCGGAACGGTAACAAAGGCATGGGCTACACTTGCTAACAATGCCTTTCCTCAAGCCATTGCCATAGATGGCTCGGGCAATGTGTATACAGCCAATAACAGAAATAATACAGTAAGTAAAATTACATCGGGCGGAACGGTAACGCAGGCATGGGCTACACTTGCTTCCGGTGCCGGTCCTGCTGCCATTGCCATAGATGGCTCGGGCAATGTGTATACTGTCAATACCGGTAATAATACAGTAAGTAAAATTACATCGGGCGGATCGGTAACGCAGGCATGGGCAACACTTGCTTCCGATGCCTCTCCTTATGTCATTGCCATAGATGGCTCGGGCAATGTATATATAGCCAATTACGGTAATAATACAGTAAGTAAAATTACATCGGACGGAACGGTAACGCAGGCATGGGCAACACTAGCTAACAATGCCAATCCTTATGGCATTGCCATAGATGGCTCGGGCAATGTATATACAGCCAATTACATTAATAATACAGTAAGTAAAATATCAGCCAATACATGGACAGGTGCAACCAGTAACGCATGGGCAACTGCAACTAATTGGAATTATGGAACAGTACCTAGTGCTACCGATAATGTAATTATACCCTCTACAACCAACAAACCAACCATTAGCGTAGCAGGTGCGGTTGCAGGCAAAATAACCATACAAAACGGTGGTATTTTAACGCTAACCAGTCCGGGTACATTAACTGCAAGTGCAGGTGGCATTACGGTAAATGCTGGTGGTTATTTAGTAGGCAATAGCAGCAATATAACTGGTTCGGTAACCCTCCAACAATCCATCATTGCCCAAAGAGGTTGGAGAGTATTTTCTAATCCGTTTAGTACAGCACAAACACTTTCAACTGTTGCGAGTAATAATGCTATCAGTATTCAAACAACAGGAAGTGCTAATGCAGCAGGTATAGCAGATGACAGAAC
>CAIVCF010000250.1 GCA_903904335.1 uncultured Chitinophagaceae bacterium
ATATCATCAACACTAATAACAAATGTTTCATAATAAATGAGTTTTATTTTCGAATGTAAGAAGTATAAATGAATCAGAAAATGATTTTATGCGGAAGGTTTGTTAATTCACAAAGTTCCACCAAACCCCAAACCTAAACCACAGGCCCTGCATCGGATATTGCTGTAAAGAGTAGTTGTATTTAGTGAAACTAAATCCTTTTGAAAGATCTAATGTATTCACGTTTTCTAAACGTACAAAGCTTTTAAAACTTTTAATGCGAAAGTGAAAGAACAAATTAATATCAGGTCTGTTGGAAGTAGTGTAACCGTTTTGATAAAAAAATTGTCCTGTGAAGGGAGAATAATTATCTGCCTTATAATCCGAATAATAACGCAATTCCATCCCTGTTGAGAGATACAAGTTCTTATAAAAATTGCCTTCAAATGCAATCCTGTTACGGGTTAGGAAGAATGGTACATGAACAGGTGCATCGCCGGTTGTTTGCTGTAACTGAACTTCCACGTACCAATTCCAGTATTTGTTTAGTTTGATTTTTTTCTCTGCGCTTACATGAAGCATGTTGAACAAAGTAGCTTCTTGTTTTGCAACAAAAAAACTATCAAAATAAGTATAGTTACTCACTAAATAATATTCTCCGCTTAGCCTGAAGTTCTTTCTTGGATTTTCATAATCAGCAAAAAGCCGAACAATATTTTCTTTATTATAGGATTGTTTGTTGCTGACAGGAAAACTGGTCAACGGGTCAAAAATAAATGAAGGTGTTTTGTTGGTGTTCTGAAAACCCAATTGCAAATATCCCAATGTTTTGCTGAGCCTTCTTTTCAAACTTATCAAAGCTGCATAATCGCCTGCATTCAGTCCGTTCAGATATAATTGACCATTGGCCTCGATATCCCATTTTTGATTGCGTGTGCGGTTCCGGTATTCGCCCAATACATATACATTGTAAAAATTAGAAGAAGAAGTATCTGCAAATGTTCCTTTTAAATTCTGTAAAGCAATTCCTGCTTTCAAAAACTGGCTTTGATTATTTTTTTCAGGAAAAGAAACAATACTGAATTCATTCAAAAGATTGCTCCATGCATCTCTATATCTAACGGTATCTCCTGAAGGGATAGTTTTATTGAAATAGGTTTGATAATTTGTTGAATCGGGATAGACATCTGAAAAAGTATAACTACTCGATTTCAATGAAATAGTGTGTTGTATCCGCAAGCGGGCATAAAACAATTTGTAAGTGACCGAATCTGTAACCAAAGAATCTTTCTGACCGAAATCGTATTGATGCCGGTATAAAATTGTATTGTCAGTATACGTGTTTCCGGTATAAACCGAAGTATTGAAAGGATTACGCGATGCCAATGCTGTTGCACCTAATTTTGTATTTAATTCAAAAGGGTCGTTTAATGCAAGGCTGTCTAATTGTTTAACATCCTGTAATCCGCCGTTTTCAGAAGATGAATTTTTATTGGAAATGAAAATGAAAATACTTTCATACCGTTTATTGGGCGATTGATAATGAGTTGTTGCACGCATATTACTATTGCTTGCATTCTGTGTCTTGTATAAACCCGGAGAATTACTGAAATGGTATTCGAATGAAAAATTAAAGTTGCTTTTCCTGTTTTGTGTATGCAGAATATTGATCATCTGTTCTGCTTTGTTCCCCAATAAATAAGCCAACTCAGTAAAGGGTCTTGTTGTGGTAAAGAAACGGGTATCTTCTACCCTGAAATTATACATATCGTATTGGTGAAAACCTGCATCCCATCCGGCTTTCATCAAAGGATTAAAAACAAGTGAATGTGCAGCCGTTCCGTAATTGCCCAGATTATTATACCAATAAGGCTGAACTAATTTATTACTGAAATCATTTAAAGAAGAATCTAAACTGCGGGTACGCGTTGAATCATAATACCGATAATAAATAGTGATAGAATCAGCATAACGATCTCTGTGCTGCAACGAATCCTTTTTACTGCCGCTGTTACCGATAAGTCGGCCCTGACTGTCGTAAGCAATGGTTGGTGATCCTGATTGAGAATAACGGTTCTGTGCATCAGCATTCATCATCCATACAAGTAACATACTTGATAAGAACAATATTTTTTTGCCGGACAATAGATTCATGCTGATGAAATGTGCTGCAAATTAACAGTAAAGCTGTGAATGAAGTGATAAAAAGCGTTGATGCATGTAAGCAACTATTTCATTAGTGCGCCAATACATCTTTTACAAATTTATATTGCTCTTACCATTTCATTGAACAGCAGTGCCAGCTTGGGTTCTGCTTCCTTTGCGGCTTGTAATACTTCTTCATGTGTAATAATGTTCTCATCTTCGCGAATACCCATATCAGTAACCACGCTAACACCAAATACTTTTATGCCGCAATGTGCTGCTGCAATGGTTTCCTGTACAGTACTCATCCCAACAACATCACTGCCTAATATTTTTATTAATTTATATTCTGCCCTGGTCTCGAAAGTCGGACCTGTAACGGCCGTATAAACTCCTTCGTAAATTTTAATTCCATTCGCTTTTGCAATAGCATGTGCTTTTGCGATCAATTCTTTGCAATAAGGTTCGCTCATGTCGGGAAATCTTGTACCGATCTCGTCTTCATTTTTTCCCATCAAAGGATTTTCTGTGAAGAAACTGATATGATCGTTGATTATCATCAGATCGCCTACCGCATAAGTTGGGTTTACACCTCCTGCTGCATTCGATAACAATAAAGTTTTTACGCCTAATTGTTTCATTACCCTGATGGGATAAATTACCTGCTGTGCGGTATATCCTTCATAATAATGAAAACGACCGCCCATCACTATAACAGGTTTGCCTCCCATCTTGCCGAACAATAATTTACCACTATGACCTTTT
Source organism: uncultured Chitinophagaceae bacterium (assembly GCA_903904335.1). GTDB lineage: Bacteria > Bacteroidota > Bacteroidia > Chitinophagales > Chitinophagaceae > CAIQDX01. The sequence continues at coordinate 2,890 of CAIVCF010000250.1, forward strand.
ACAGTACTTACCGGAAAATGCGGAATATCCGCATACGGGATCGCAAATTCAGTCTCTATATCATTGGTCAAATTTCCCAATCCACTTCCCAATACAACACCAATGGTTGCTTCCGTTTTCACTTTAGAACGGATATAAAGAACCGTTTCATTCAATTGTTTCATCAAATCACTCATAATAAACTGTTTTCGTATAGTGTCATTTTTTAAATTAAAAATTTGCTTTGCCAATCTTTGCCTGTTTTTACAGGTGTAAAACAACAAATTTATTATTTAATATCAGTAAAAGCTTGGTTTTCTGTATTATTCGATGGCTTTTGCACTAAAGCAGTAAGAAATAGCATAACTACCTGTAAATTCTGTTTATATTTCAGCTTAACAGCAGGTTTAAAAAAAAACTTCGATATGTACCGTTTATTCACATCTCAATATTATCTTTCTGTTAAGTGGTACAATTCTGAAAGGCAGAGATTATCTTACTCGTTCAACTACCTGCCCTGTATGAATAATCATTCAAGATTACAATGGATCCCCGTAAAAGTGGAGGATGATCATGAAGTATATGAATTATGGAACGGCTTGAAAAAACTGATGTCACTCTCTTTAAATCATCAGGAACGTTCTGCAAAGATCGATTGTGAAGATTGCAGAAGGACTTTTCACATTGATAGAGAAGGTTTTTTATTGAATAAGACGATACTTAAAAATGAATATGGCATAAGGATCGGGCAAATCACTCATGAAATATTGTTTAAGAACGAAGGATTCATTGAATTGAATGATGAACGTTTTCATTACATGATTCAGAGCAATCCTTTGGCTGAACTCATGATTTACAAAAAAAGTAAAAAGAATCCCTTATTGATTTGCGGCCTCGAAGCAGAAAAAGAAAAAACAGTGGTGTATTTTTCAAAAGCGGCTGAATCGAGATCGGAAGAGCGTCGTGTAGG
>CAIVCF010000251.1 GCA_903904335.1 uncultured Chitinophagaceae bacterium
ATGGTAGAAAACACATTGATCATTTGTCTTGCCTTATAAATATTGGTGTTGAATTTATTTCCTAAAATAATTAAAGTGGCAGTATCACTCACCAATCTGGTGAATACAGTGTTATTGCCATGCCACCATCCGTTATGATAAATAACGGTGTCGAGATTATTGTCGGTTATCTGCAAATGCCAACCCAATCCGTAATAATGCCCTTTTTTTCTTTCATAGGTTTGCGGATGTGCTGCCATTTCAACCGTTGATTTTTTTACAAATGTTCCTTCATATAAAGTCCTGTCCCAAACTAATAAGTCTCTCACGGTGCTGTACACATTTTTATCGCCGTAAATGAAATCAAATTTTTCTAATTTATAAGGCGATTTGCCTTTGTAAGAAGGTACATAAACTGCCGCTTTTTCAGTATTGAAAATAAAACTGTTCTTCATGCCGATAGGAGTAAAAACACTGTCCACCATATATTTCGGGAAAGAAATATGCGTTATTTTTTCAACGATCAATGCAAGGATGGCAAAATTGGTGTTGCAATAATTGAACATTTTGTTGGGTGCAAACTGAACGGGAGGTTTATTGTCGATCATATATTGCATCATCACTTCATTAGTGATGGGTTCTTTTATTTGCGGTGCATTTGGATTTTTGATGGTCCTTGTACGTTTAACTATCTTGCCTTTTTTGTTTTTTGTGAGATAAGTTTCAGTTTTATTTCCATCCATGAAATATTCATACTTTGGTAATCCGCTCATGTGAGATAATAATTCACGGATGGTGATATTGTGATAAGGGAATTGCGGAATATATTTTTGAACAGAATCTTCCAAAGAAATTCTGCCTTGCTCCCATAATCGCAAAATAGTCATTCCTGTAAATGTTTTCGATATGGATGCCACATGAAAAGGAGTGGTAGCACTGATATTTTCTTTTGTTCTGGTATCATAGATGCCGTGATAATCTTCAAATACGATCTCGCCGTCTTTAGCCATCAATACACTGCCGTTAAAACCCTTGCTTAGTAACATTTTTTGGTATAATGGCTCAATGGCATCGGCATATTTCTGTTTGGTGGACTGGCTTAATGTTTTGAATTTAAAATCAGGGGCAACAATAATTTTTTCAGGAGCATGTTGCTGCGAGTGGCAGGAAATGAACAAAAACGATAAAACGGTCACAATAACGATACGCTGCATGCTGGTTTATTTTTTGGATCGCGGCAAATATAGCCGAATATGCTTCCGAATCGAGAGGTTAACCACAGTCGTGGAAAAATTATTCGATTGACCCTTTTGAAATAACATTTAATTTCGTTGCTATGAGTATTCAAACAACCAGCTACCCGAAAGAAAAAATTAATATTCTTTTTTTAGAAAATATCAGCGATAAAGCCGTTCAGCAATTCAAACAATATGGTTATGTGAATGTAAAAAAACTCAACGGTGCATTGAGTGAAGATGAATTGATAGAAGCTGTAAAGGATGTACATCTGTTGGGTATTCGTTCCAAAACACAGATCACGGAAAAAGTAATTCAGTCTGCAAAAAAATTACAGGCCATCGGTTGTTTTTGTATCGGCGTGAATCAGGTGAATTTAAAAGCAGCAACCAAGAATGGTATTGTTGTATTCAACGCACCATACAGTAATACAAGAAGTGTGGCAGAATTGATCATTGGTTTATCGATTATGCTCATCAGAAGAATTCCGGATAAAAATAAAGCGGCACACGAAGGCATTTGGTTGAAAGATGCGAAAGGAAGTTTTGAATTAAGAGGAAAAACATTGGGCTTGATCGGTTATGGAAATATCGGATCACAGGTAAGTGTATTGGCTGAAGGGTTAGGAATGAAAGTGGTATTTTATGATGTTGAAACAAAACTTCCTTTGGGTAATGCAACTGCATGCAGAAGTTTGAAAGAAGTATTAACACAAAGTGATATTGTTTCGCTGCATGTGCCCGAGACACCGCAAACAAAAAACCTGATCAATAAAACCAATCTCAAATTTTTTAAGAAAGCTGCGATATTGATCAATTATGCAAGAGGAGAAGTGGTTGATCTGGATGCATTAAGCAGATCCCTGTTGGACGGCAGTTTAGGGGGCGCAGCCATTGATGTGTACCCTTGGGAACCTGAAAAGAACGGTGATAAATTCTCAACATCATTGCAAGGTTTATCGAATGTGATCCTTACACCGCATATCGGTGGTTCAACAGAGGAAGCACAACAGAATATCGGGGATGATGTAAGTGCCAAACTGTTTAATTATTTAGAAAAGGGTATCACCAACGGATCACATACAGTGCCGGCTATCGGGTTACCCGCAGTGGAAGGAGCGCATCGTATTTTGCATATTCATAAAAATGTACCGGGTGTATTAAGTGCCATTAATACAGAGCTTTCTAAATACCATATCAATATTGTGGGACAATATTTAAAAACAAATGATGATATCGGTTATGTGGTATTGGATGTAGATAAAAAATTGTCCACTCAGGCACTGGAATTATTAAAGAAAGTAAAAGAGACCATTAAAGTAAGGATGTTGTATTGATCAATATTAAATGAGAGTCATTGAAAATATTCCTGCCCTTTTGTTTTATTTTATTTTCTCAATCAATCGTATTAGCAGAGAATTATTCTGTTGCAGGAATTGTTGTGGAGGCAAAATCAAAACAGCCTGTAAGTGGAGCAACTGTTTTTATAAATAATACTTCTAAATACACTGTAACAGACAGTAACGGAAAATATTTTCTTGCAGACATTACAGATAAATATTTTGAAATTGTTTGCACAAAAAAAGGATACGAAACTCTCAGTATTCAATTTGAAGCAAAAGTAAGTATCAACAATATCCGTTTTGAACCCACAGCATTTGAAGCTGAAAATGCTTTGCCGGACAGCGTTGTAAAGCAGCAGCAGGATAAATGGGGTAGTAGGTTCACAACAGTATTTTTGGGAATATCTAAAAATGCAAAAGAATGTGAGATAGCCAACCCCGATGTTTTGCATTTTGAGTATAATGATTCTTCTAAGATATTGAGTATATCAACCGATGCACCGCTGGTTATTTTCAATGAAGCATTGGGGTATATGATCACTTGCGTGTTCGATGATTTTTTTATTACTGATAAAAATGAGGTCATCTATAAGATCTTCAAATGGTATAAACCATTGACCTCACAAAAGACGGAGATAGTACAGAAGTGGCGCGAAGAACGAAAATTTGTTTATCAAAATTCAATGCTTCGTTTTATGCGTGCATTTAATGCTGATAGCTTAAAACAGCGGAGCTATGAAGTAAAAAGAATAACAAGGATTTATACAGAAGATTCCTCTTACAGAAGATTAAGTGCCATTCTAAAAGAAACCAATTCCGATTTTGTAGGGATATCCGGAACAGGAAAGAAAACCTATGCAGAACTGATTGATAAAAAGCCCGTGGCGACATCGCTTTTCAGGAATGCAGACAGTATCATTTCGATCTTTGGTAACGGTAAAGCATTGCAGGTTGTTTATAGGAATACGGATAATGAAATAGCAATAATTCCTGTGTCATATCTCGTTTTTAACGGTAATAAACATATAAGGGTAGAATCCAGCGGCGCATATTTCAAGGAAGCTGATATCAGCGTTTCAGGTTACTGGTATTTTCAAAGACTGGGAGATCTGCTTCCCTTTGATTACTAAAAGATCTTTCTGTCGAGGGCTTTCAATATTTTCTTACCTCTTGCCCTGAATGCAGCCGTTTCAGTATCCCATCTTTCTTCAATAATCAATCTTAATTCATGTTTTATTTCAGGATAATGTTTGGAGAGGTTGAATAAAGCAGTCAAAGAAAAAGATTTGATGGCAATAGGGGTGGAAGGATCTTCAATAAAATTGAAACAGGTATTCATTACTTCACCATGAAATGCTTCAGGTATCTCCATATCTTCTAAAACTCTTATGGAATTTCTGATCACAGCATGATGAACATCTTTTCTTTGTAACTGTTCCACCAATACTTTAATATAAGGTTGGATCATTTCCGGTTTCTTTCGGGCAGTCCAACTTACGCTCCATGCTGCTCTTTGTGCAATACGGTATTCCTTGTCCAGAAAGCATTTCATTAATTCTTTAAAATTCTTTTTGGATGAACAGGCATAGGTTGCAATGCGCAATGCATTTTCTTTTGAATGTTCTTTTAGTATTTCATCGCGGATGATCATAAAATAAATGTTGTATCAAAAAATCAATCCGTTGTGATCCAAGATTTTATTTTTTGTATTTCTTCCACATCAACACTTACCTGGTCTGTTTCATCATTCATAGTTGAATTGATGAACTGCATTTTTGTATGTACTATTCTCTTTGCAGAACTATGAAATTCTGTTGCTCCGGTAAAAGCTTTTAATGCTGCAACATTATTGCTTCGTAAACCGCCACCGGGTAGAATAGTGATGCGGTCATCTGCCTGCTGGATCAATTGTTTGATCAGTTCTTTGCCTTCGATAACAGTAGCTTTTTGGCCGCTGGTCAATATACGGTCGCAACCACTGTCAATCAGAAACTCGAGTGCATTGAAGGGTTCTTTACATCTGTCGAAAGCCCTGTGGAACGTGAATTCCAGTGGGTAAGCCAATTCGATAATTTCTGCAGTTCTTTTTTGATCAATGGTGCCGTCAATATTTAAGATGCCGCAAACAATGCCGTCAAATCCAAGTTTTTTGCAGATCCCAATATCTTTTTTGATCACTTCAAATTCATCATCGCTGTATAAAAAATCACCGGCTCGCGGACAGATCATTACAAACATTGGGATAGAAATTTTCTCTCTTACTGTTTTTAAAATCCCATACGATGGCGTAGTGCCACCGTTTGCATAATTCTCGCATAATTCAATTCTGTCAGCACCTCCATTTGCGGCGATCAAAGCGGATTGAATATTGAAAACG
>CAIVCF010000252.1 GCA_903904335.1 uncultured Chitinophagaceae bacterium
ACGGATAACGAAGATTTCAGATATGGATTTCCAAGAGCAATTGATTTTTATAATCCCAAACAAATCAGTTCTCTGGGGCATATTTATGGTAAACAAAGAATGGCTGCAGAAGCAATGGGTGGAGGGGGATATACAATTCCTCTCGAGGATTATCGCTATGGATTTTCTATGCTGGGTGTTTATGGAGTAAATATGTTTATTCCGCATTTATTTCATTACTCAATGGACCGTCCGGAAAACCAGAACGATTGGCCACCTAGTTGGTTTTATCAAAACCCTTATTGGAAATATTTCAAAGCATTGGCCAATTATGCACAACGTATTTCCTATATGGTTTCTCAGGGAAAGCATGTTTGCAAAGTGGCGCTTGTATATCCTCTCACTCAGGTCTGGTTGGGAGGATATACTACACCCGTGGATGATGAACTGTATAGACAGGTGCAACAAATTCTATTGGATAATCATATCGATTATGATATCGTAGATCCCTATACACTCTCAAAAGCAGCCAGTAATGAAAATGGATTATTGGTATCAGAGGAGCAGTACCAGGTATTGATTCTTCCTGGAATAAAAGCAATTCAAACAGATGCGATGAAAAAGGTAAATGATTTTGTTGCAAAAGGAGGGATACTCATTGCAATAAAGGAAATGCCATCGGCTTCAGAAAATGGAACGCCTATTGACCCTTTTGTTGTAGGATCTATCACCCGCCTGTTTGGTTTTGAACCGCGGGAATTGAATCAAATTCAATACCATACCTTGGATGCAGATCAAAAGGAAAGAGTGATGATAAATCGAAATGTGCTTGGAGGAAAAGGGGTATTTACAAGATATACAGAAGAGCTCCCTGACATTATCCGAAACAATATTTCTTCAGACATCAGTATCGAAGGCAAAGGAAATGAATGGATAAAATACCAGCACCGTAAACTGGGGAATACAAATCTGTATTATTTTATGAATAGCCATAAAGAACCCGGATCATTTATAGTGAGTGTTTCAGATATGGGCAAACCTTCTTTGTGGAATCCTGAAACAGGAGATATTGTTCCTGTTACCAATTACCGTATCCTTGATCACAAACTTCAATTTCTACTTTCCTGTAAGCCATGGGAAAGTTATTTTATTGTAATTGAACCAATACCTGCTCCATCCAATAGCCAGTTATTGATAACGCATACAAATTTGGAAAATACCGAGCTGATTCAGGAGCCGGGAAAAATAGTTATACAAGGCTGGGTAACAGGAAATGGGATACATGAAGTGAATTTGATGGATGGCAAATTACAAATTGAAAAGAAATGGAAATCCACAAACCCGCTTTCCGAAATACCTATCAAGGGTAACTGGGGCTTCCAACTCAGTCCCTCATCGCTCAATAATAGATGGTCTTTTCAAAGCAGTCCGGATACGCTTTCCCTGCCCGTTATGAAATTCAAAGCCTCAGTTAATTCTGAGTGGAAAAAAATAAAAGTCGAAGACAAATTTAATACGAGTAAAGGCAGTAGCCGTTACCTAAGTACCTGGGATGCAAACTGGATTAGTTTTTATGATAACAGTATGCACTTACCTGAAATTGGCGGAGGAGTTGTTTACTTCAGTAAAGACATCTCTATTCGTAATACAATTAAAAATGCCTCATTGGATATTTCAGCTGATAACGGGTATGAACTATTTATAAATGGAAAACTGGTGGGCATAAATAATAACTCGAAAACGCCTGTGCATTATGGTATTGAAGAGTTCATTAAGCCGGGTGAAAACCATATTGAAGTGAAAACAATGAATACAAGAGCTTTGTTATTACAGGGCTCAGTCGAATTGCAAAACGGTTCTGTTATTTCATTTCTCACAGATAAAACCTGGTTGGCTTCCAAAGACCAGATTAATTGGCTCCCCGCATTAGAATATTCTTCCCCGCCATTAGGCGAATGGGGCCATATAGAAAGACCAGGTCAATCAATTCAATTTCCGCTGATTGGAGAATATAAACAATTACTACCCCCCGGAGCTGAAACGGTGATGAGACCCAATATAGCAGGCAACTATCAATTGTTTGTGAACGATCAGTTAGTGAATTTTGCAACAGAAAACAGCGTTTCCATAAAACAATACCTTACATCCGGAAATAACCTGCTGTCAGTTCGCGTAAAGCTAGAGAAAGCAACAGACGGAATACAAACACCCATTCAAATCACCTGCGGTAAAGATTCATTAACACTCGTATCGTGGACAGACAAAAATCTCGATTGGTATTCCGGGAGGGCTATTTATACACACACTATTCAAATAAATCCCGCTTATTGTAAAGCAG
>CAIVCF010000253.1 GCA_903904335.1 uncultured Chitinophagaceae bacterium
AAGCCACCACTTGGGGGTGTTTGTCCAACACTTCTTTCATGTTTCGATATTGCTCCTGCACTTCAAACTCATAATGTGCTGTTGGATATTTTTTAAGAACAGTTGCAGTAATATTTTTTAATTGATCTTCATATTGAATAAGATTAGCCGTTACAAAATCGCGGATAATAAATTCAATGGTTGCCTTTTCTGCCAAACCTTCCACTCGAACGGGATGAACAAACCCTTCCCGTTTATCTGTGACTTCCGGTGCCAATGTTTCTTTGGGTAAGGCTGCTAAAATTTCTCCTGCAATCTTTAATGCATTCACTAATTTATTTTTTGCATATCCCGGATGTGCAATCACACCGTGAATGGTTATTGTAACAGCATCAGCACTGAATGTTTCATCTTCCAATGTGCCGCATTCGCCACCATCCAATGTGTAAGCATAATCAGCACCTAATTTTTTCAGATCGATTTTTGCTGTCCCTTCTCCTATTTCTTCATCAGGTGTAAATAAAATTTTTATAGTTCCGTGTTTTATTTCGGGGTGATTAATCAAATAATTTGCAAAGTCCATAATAATCGCAACCCCTGCTTTATCATCTGCACCCAATAAAGTATTGCCGCTTGCAGTGATGATGGAATGGCCAATATGTTCTTTTAAATAAGGATAGTCTTTTATTGAAATGATCTGTGTTGCATCATCCGGCAAAACAATATCTTCTCCTTTGTAATTGTTATGCAGTTCCGGTTTCACGTTAGTGCCGCTGCAATCCGGCGCAGTATCAACATGACTGCAAAAACAAACGACAGGAATATTTTTTTCAGCATTTGACGGAATGGTTGCATATACATAGCCGTATTCATCTGCATGCGCATCTTTAATACCGATGGTTTTTAATTCCTCAGCAAGCAGATGGGAAAGCAGCTTTTGCTTTTCAGAGCTTGGATGTGTATGGCTTTGCGGATCGCTTTGTGTATCAATCTGCACATATCGCATAAATCTTTCTGCAACAGTGAATTTGTATTTATCAAACATGGATGCTAATTTGTGGGCAAGTTAATTGAAACATGAATAAAAAACCGTTGATTGAGCATGGATGTATACGGGTATTGTTATTTATGCTACTCGGATTTCCGCTCACACTTGTCATTGCATTCGGTATCGACATTGTCACAAACGGCATGTATGCTTATAATTATGCAAAAGGATCAGTGAATATCATTTCATTTTTACAGGATTATGTTTTTAAAAATATAGGGCTGGTTCTAATGGTATGGATCTTTCGAATTGTGATCGATAAACAATCTTTTTTCTCGCTCGGGTTTGCATGGAAAGGTTATCAGATCGATGCATGGACGGGTTTCTTTTCCGCAGTGATGATCTTATTTCTGGGATCGATGATACTTGTTGCCAATCAAAATCTGTATTTCACCAATGCTTTTTTTAATCCTGTTGATTTTGCTGCCGGCATTGCTTTATTTGTGATCGTTGCATTGATCGAAGAAATTGTTTTTCGCGGGTACTTGTTAAATAATCTTCTGGAGAGCATGCATCCATGGTGGGCATTGATCTTAACTGCTGCGCTTTTTGCATTCCTGCATACACAAAATAATTATGTTACGATTTTATCTGTTGTCAACCTTTTTATTGCAGGATTAGTACTCGGCGTAAATTATATCTACACAAAAAATTTGTGGTTCGCTATCTTCTTTCATTTCGGATGGAACTTTTTTCAGGGATCAGTCTTGGGATACAAAGTCAGCGGCATTGAAACCGGAAGCAGCATCATGCAACAGTCTCTTGTCGGATCTGCAACATTGAATGGCGGTTCATTCGGATTTGAAGGATCGATCATCTGCACTGTTTTGCTATCATTGATGTTACTCATTTTTGCATGGCGTTTCAGCCGCAAAATTGTTTATACAAGTGAAGAAGATTAATTACAGTTTATTTCATCATCTCCTATTGCAAATTCAAAAACTGTTTTCGATTTTGTTGTTCTAAAAAAACACCATCATGAAAAAAACTATTATCGGCTCATTGGTCGGAGCCATTATCATGTTCCTCTGGCAATTCCTTTCCTGGGGCCCAACACAATTGCATCGTCCGGCTCAGGATTATACACCGAAGCAGGACAGTATCCTCTCCTATTTGAATTCACAATTTTCTGAAGACGGCAGTTATTTTTTGCCTTCATATCCGAAAGACGCTTCTCGTGAAGCGATGGACAAAGCCATGAACAACTCAGTTGGTAAACCATGGGTCATCATTGATTATCACAAAACAATGAATATGAGTATGCCAACAAATATGGCAAGAGGATTTTTGGTAGATTTTGTTGTTCTGTGGATCTTTTGCTGGATACTCGGCAAAACAAACATTACAAGTTTCAAAAATATCGTAGCAGCAAGTTTATTGGTAGGATTGATCGGTTTTTTAAATATTACTTATACTTTTCACATCTGGTATCAAACAAGAGACCTCAATGCACATTTTATTGACACGATTGTAAGTTGGGGATTGGTAGGTGCATGGTTAGGAATATGGCTCAAGAAAAAATAACAATCACATTAACAATACAACATGAAATCAAAACTATTATTAAGAATTGCTGCTGCCATTATTTTCTTGCATGCTGTGGGTCATACTACCGGAGTGTATACCTGGAAGAATGCTAACAGTCATGTGCCACAGGATCTGATCAAACAAATGACTGAACAAAAATTTGCATTCATGGGAGCAAATGCAACGATGGCTGCATTTTACGACGGGTTCGGTTATGCTGCAACCATTGCCATGTTACTGATCGCTGCATTACTCTGGATTATTGGAGGTATTGCAGAAAAAAATGCGGCACTTTCTGCAAAAGTTCTATGGCCTATTGCTGCTTTTCTTTTTTTATTGGGAATTGATGAGATCATTTATTTTTTCCCAATGGCTGCTGTTTTCAGTTTTCTTGCTTTTTTGCTTACTGTTTTTTCCATTTTTAAACTCAGTAGATCAAAGAGCGAATAAATTCAATTAAAAAGACCGATGAAAATTTCATCGGTCTTTTACTTATAACTTATTACTTACAACTTAATTATGGCATAATGATCAAAGGCTTTGCCCCCTTGATCTCTACCAACTCCAGATCAAAGATCAATTCCTGTCCGGCCAAAGGATGATTGGCATCTAATATCACTACTGATTCCTGTACTTCAAGGATCACTACAGGAAAACTTTGTCCCTGCCCATTGTTCATATTCAATTGCATGCCCACTTCAGGCACCATTTCAGCAGGAAATCTTTCTCTCGGAAATTCCATGATCATATCTTCCTGTTTGGGTCCGTATGCTTCATCAGCAGGGATGCTTACTGTTTTTTTATCTCCCACAGCCATACCGGTAACACCTTCGTCAAAACCCGGTATCACCATTCCGCTGCCAACTTCAAACTCAAGTGGTTCGCGGCCTTCAGAAGAATCGAATGTTGTGCCATCCACTAATTTACCATGATAGTGAACCTTAATGGTATCACCTTTTTTTACTTGTTGCATTGTACTTTTTTTTGTGTAATAAAATGTGGAATCCAGCTTTTATATCTTTTCTCAACTTGGGTTGCATTCATTTCTTCCGGTGGAAGAAATGCACTCTTGTACTTTATACGATTAAGCAGCAAAGTGTAAATAAAAAATATATTTCAACAGCAAAGAAAAAAACAACTAAAATCCGCTTGCAAAATACGCCGATACGCTATATCGGGCAATTATTTTTAGTTAACTTTCATTTTCTAATTATCACCACATGAAAAAAACATATCTGCTGATCCTTGCTTTATTTTTTGTTACATTCATTTTTTCTCAGCATAAAAAACATTCAAAGGCTACAAAAAAATCAACTCCCGTAAAAATCTCAGGTACTATTTATCCGGGTGCTTATCAAACAGAATTATATCTGCCCTTGCTAAAAAACAAGCGTGTAGCGATCTTTGCGAATCACACTGCAACCATTGGCAATTCTCATTTGGTTGATTCTTTGATAAAACTCGGCATCAATATCACGGTGGCTTTCGGTCCTGAACATGGATTCCGCGGCACAGCAGATGCAGGCGAAAGAGTGGAGAATTATACAGATTCTGCGACGGGTATCAATGTTATTTCTTTGTACGGCAAAAAAAGTAAACCTTCTGCTGATGACTTGAAAGATGTAGATGTAATGCTCTTCGATATTCAGGATGTGGGCACACGTTTTTATACATATATCTCTTCTTTACAGGATTATCTGGAAGCTGCGGTTGTAAATAACAAACCTCTGATCGTATTGGATCGTCCCAATCCAAACGGATTTTATGTTGATGGCCCTGTACTTGATACTGCATTCAAAACACATGTGGGCATGCAACCCATTCCAACTGTTTATGGCATGACCATCGGTGAATATGCTTTGTATTTAACAGCAGAACGCTTAAAACATTCTTCATCGCTTCCAGTTGCATTTGAAGCATTGTTCACTGACGACCTAAGAATTCGCAGAGAGAAACAAAAATATTTTTCAAGTTTCTTTTCTGTAACAGGCGCCAAAGAAATTGAACCGCATTTTGATTTGTTCATCGTTCCCTGTAAAAATTATACACACAGCAGTAAATATATACTTCCTGTGAAACCCTCTCCCAATATACCTGATATGGCTTCGGTATATTGGTATGCAAGTACCTGTTTGTTTGAAGGAACTGTCTTGAGTGAAGGACGTGGAACCGATCATCCTTTTTGTATTTTCGGTCATCCTTCTTTGCCAGATACTTTATTTTCTTTTACACCTACAAGCCGTGATGGTGCGAAAGAC
>CAIVCF010000254.1 GCA_903904335.1 uncultured Chitinophagaceae bacterium
AGGAATATTTCGGGAAAGAAATTGAAGGATATTCTATCGCCAAGTTTTGGAATGGATAATATTCAAACCATTCTGATCGCTTTTGCAGAACAGGAAGAAAAACATTTTGAGTTTTTCTATCCCAAAGAAAACCGATGGTACCGTACCAGTATATTCCCTTCTGTCAACGGCATTTCCATTTATATGACAGATGTTACCGTTAGAAAAAAAGCAACAGAAGAATTAGAAAAATCAAACAGGCTCTATCATTTTATCAGTGATGTAAATGATCTGGTAACACGTGCAACATCTGCGGATGAAATATTTACTGATATCTGCAAGATTGCAGTAAGATCGGGCGGACTTTCTTTTGCATGGATCGGTGATATTGATCCTGAAACACAAAACATTCATCCCATTGCAAGGGCAGGTCATGAAGAGGGTTATATTGAGGTTGTGAAGACCATTTCGAGTAAGGATATACCCGAAGGCAGAGGCCCTTCAGGGACTGCCATTCGTGAAGGCCAATATTATTACAGTAACGATATTGCAAAGGATCCCGCTATGGGTTTATGGCGTACAGAAGCATTGAAAAGAGGTTATCGTTCTTCTATTGCTTTACCCATTGAAGTAGATGCAAAAGTGGCACATGTATTTACTTTATATGCTTCCAGGTCAAACTTTTTTACGGATGATGAAATAGCATTGCTGGTAAATGTTTCAAAAAATGTGGGTCATTCGCTCACTACTTTCAGCATCAATGATAAACGTATTACTGCTGAAAAACAATTGCGAAAAGTGATGCAGGCAGTGGAACAAAGTTCTTCCTCCATCGTTATCACTGATCTGAAAGGTAATATAGAATATGTGAACCCTGCTTTCTCAAAATTAACAGGCTACAGCTATGAGGAAGCCAAGAATCAAAATCCACGCATATTAAAAAGTGGTTATACTACGGATGCTGAATATACTAATTTATGGAATGATATCACACATCATAAAGAATGGCAGGGCATCTTCCGCAATAAGAAAAAGAATGGTGACTATTATTGGGAATATGCCATCATTTCACCTATCGAAAATGAAGCAGGCGACATTACCAATTTTGTTGCCGTAAAAGAAAATATCACGGGAAGAAAAGAATTGGAAGATGAACAAAAACAATTGACAAAGATCATTGAAAATTCAGACGCTTATGTTGCAATAACAGATCTGAACAGGAATCTTTTATATGGCAACAAAGCATTGAAAAACGTACTTGAAATTGGTGAAGAGGAAGATATCTCCAAATGCAATTTAGCAGAGTTCAGATCAGATGAAGGTGCAAAAATAATCGAGCAGGCTAATGAGAAACTTTTCAAGGATGGAAAATGGACAGGCGAAAATATATATGTATCCAGAAGCGGAAAAATAATACCTGTGTTGCAGGTGATTGTGCTTCATAAAAACGAATCGGATCAACCCGTGCATATTTCAACCACAGCCATCGATCTTTCAAAAGTAAAAGAAAACGAAAAAGAATTATTGCGCATAAATACCGAGATCAGGGATTTTGCTGCGCATTTGCAAAAAATAAGTGAAACAGAGAAAAAAGAAATAGCAAGAGAGATACATGATGAATTGGGGCAAAACCTTACTTTGATAAAGTTTGGTGCTTCATGGCTGGATAAACATATTGATGATGACAAGGCTATTGTAAAGAAAAAAATAGATGAATTATTGAATGAAATTAATTCAACGATGATCTCATTCAGAAAGATACACAGTTCTTTGCATCCTGCCATGTTGGAAGAAGTTGGAATTCATGCTGCTGCTGAATGGCTCATCAATTCTGTCTCAAAATCAAGCAATATTGCCATTCTTTTTAAAAGCAATTTTACTGGCAAGGTCGTGATGAAATATGAACCAAGACTAGCGGTGTACCGTATTTTGCAGGAAAGCTTAACCAATATTATTCGTTATTCAAACGCAACAAACGCCAGTGTCACTTTAAATCATGAGCATGATGAAATAATAATGGATATCCATGATAACGGCAACGGTTTTGATGTTTCCTCCGTTGATAAAAAAATGCATCATGGTATTCTGGGAATGCAGGAAAGGGCGTATGCATTCAATGGCGAATTCAGTATCAACTCTGTTATAGGAGAAGGTACTTTTATATATCTAAAAATTCCTGTAAGCTGATCTTAATTTGCTGCAATTGTATTATTCCACATCTGTACTGTCTGTTGTAATGGTAGAAAACACATTGATCATTTGTCTTGCCTTATAAATATTGGTGTTGAATTTATTTCCTAAAATAATTAAAGTGGCAGTATCACTCACCAATCTGGTGAATACAGTGTTATTGCCATGCCACCATCCGTTATGATAA
>CAIVCF010000255.1 GCA_903904335.1 uncultured Chitinophagaceae bacterium
ACTGTACTATTACTATAATTAGCGGTATATACATTGCCCGAGCCATCTATGGCAATGGCATCAGGAAAGGCATTGTTAGCTAGTGTTGCCCATGCCTGCGTTACTGCTTGTGCATGTGTAATTTGTGCAGTTGCACAAATTATAAAGAAAATCAAAATACATTTTGTAAAAAACTTCATAAGCGGTTATGTTGATATATATTATTTGCAATATAAATAAAAAGGTAATTGAAAAAACGGGCTTAATAAAATATTAGAAAAATACCCCCTCTGGCAGGTCCCCCGACCTGTGCCTTATTGTTACTTGATATAAAACTGTCGTTATTATGAAATGAGTAACTGATGGCACAAGTCAGGAGACTTGCACCGGTATTAGAAATAATGCGTTTATTTTTATATTAATGCGGCAGCTTAACAAAGAGGATTTGACTACCAAAATACCCTACCTGCTTCGGGTCTTGTTCGGATCAAGTGCATTGTTCAATGCACTTGATCCGAAGGAGTCTCGAACAAGACCCGAACCAATCAGGGTGTTCCTTCAGACTATCCATACCCAAAAAATCTTACAAATATCCACAACTCAGTTGCTGATTAATATTCCCCTTTATCTTCGCGTCTATGATAGATTTTAGAAGCGATACCGTTACGAAGCCAAGTCCCCAAATGCTGGAGTGTATGTTTACAGCCAAAGTAGGTGATGATGTTTTTGGAGAAGACCCATCGGTAAATGAACTGGAAAGCCTTGCTGCATCTATGTTTGGATTGGAAGCAGGTTTGTTTTGCCCCAGTGGTACCATGACCAATCAAATTGCCATTAAAGCACATACACAACCGGGCGATGAACTGATCTGCGATAAGATGAGCCATATTTATCAATATGAAGGAGGTGGCATTGCATTTAACAGCGGGTGTTCTGTAAAATTGATTGATGGTGACAGAGGCAGAATTACTGCCGACCAGGTAAAAGCAGCCATTAATCCGGATGATGTTCATAAGCCAAATACTTCATTGGTTTCTTTAGAAAATACGGCCAACAGAGGAGGCGGAAGCTGTTACAATTTTACTGATATTCAGGAAATTAAAGAGGTTTGTCTGCAAAATAATCTAAAGTTACATTTAGATGGTGCAAGAATATTTAATGCATTAATTGCCAAAAATGAAACAGCCAAACAATACGGAGAAATATTCGATACTATTTCTATTTGTTTGAGCAAGGGTTTGGGTACTCCGGTAGGCAGTGTTTTATTAGGACCCAAGGATTTTATTAAAAAAGCCAGGCGCATACGCAAAGTATTTGGCGGAGGTATGCGGCAAGCAGGTTTTATGGCTGCAGCCGGTATTTATGCTTTGCAAAATAATATTGATAGATTGTCAATTGAGCGAGACCGGGATTTGAACCCGGGACCTCAGGGTTATGAAGATTTTTTGATAAAATGAAAGCGTTGATTTGTAAGGGGTTATGTTTTCACAAAACGGAAAACAACCGATTTTAACCGATTTGAGGGGGTGTTTTCCTCACGCAGAATCAAATGATAAATTGATAACTTGATTTAACTACTTTATAATTTGTTCAACTCTTTTCTTCAAATCTGGAAGTATATCTTGTCCAAACCATTCATTCTTTTTTTTCCAAATATTATTTCTTGGAGATGGATGTGGCAATGGTAAATAATTTGGTAAATAGCTTTTATAATTTCTTACTGTTTCTGTTAAGTTTTCTTTTACCTTCTCTTTTAAATAGTATTCTTGCGCATACTTCCCAATTAATAAAGCAAGTTGAATAGTTGGCATTTGACTCCATACTTTTTCATGCCAAGCAATAGCACATTCTTTCCTTGGAGGTAAATCACCGGATTTTCCAGTGCCAGGGAAACACATTCCCATGGGCATTAAAGCAAAGATTTCGGGATTATAGAAT
>CAIVCF010000256.1 GCA_903904335.1 uncultured Chitinophagaceae bacterium
ATCATTTGTTAAAAGCGGTAAAGTCTTATTTGTGAATTTATCATTCAAGAAATAAGTTGAATCATAGTAAACAGATTTATCCAATATTTCATGCGATGCATTCATGGCAGCATTTGTAGCATCCAAATAAATCTTTTCTGCTGAATAAATGGCTTCTGTTTCAACAATTAATTTTGCAATACTGTCAGAAGCATGCGCTTTTCTTATAAAACGAAGTCCGCCTGAATTTTTTAATTGCTGCAATGTTGCATCATTGCTTTTGAACATCGAATAATAAGCAATTGACTGACTCGAATATTTATATAATTCCTGGCGTGTTTGCGGAGATGATAAATCTTTTTGAGAAAGACGAACTAAATCTTTGAGCCCTTCAAGTTTGCCTTTGTTTTCGGCAATCACCATTGATAAGTAAGCTGTATCTTCTTTTAAATTCCGTACCAAGCTGATAGCATATTCCTTTCCTTTTTCATTATCGCTAATAGATTCGCGGATATTTTCCGCAAAAAATCCCATGCTAACTGCAATAAAAATCATTAAACCTTCCAGCAAATATTCTTTGAAAGATTTTTTTTCTACTTGTGGGTGATGATGTACTTCCATAGTTTTTATTTCTGATTCAGTTAATGCATCTTCTGTGGTCGATTGACTGCTGACCGCGGACAGTTCTCCATTGTCATCTGTCATCTTCACTCCGTTATCTTTTATTTCTTCACTCATACTTACATTATTACAAATAACTCAGCCACCATTTTTCTTTATGTACGGTCTTATAAACATCATACCATTTACACAAAGGATATAATGAAATGACCAGTAAAGCCCATACCAGATATACAATACTCAAACTATATCCTTCGCCCGGGATCTGAAACAAGAAAGGATTTTGTTTTACTGCCTGCAGCGCATCATTTATGGAATGTCCTCTGCTGAAGAATAATACTGCACAGATACTATGTGCCAGATAAAAGTGAATGAGGTAATAGAAAAAAGCTGTTCTTCCGTACACACGCATAATGCCTGTAAATCTGTTCTGCATATTTTCAATCCATGCCAAAAATAGTAAGGCCGGACCAATCGTGATGCACATGTATAATAAGGAAGGCGGGTATTTATATACGTTAATAAATGACAAAAATGTATACAGACCATTTCTCTGAAAAGACCATGGAATCGGATTGCCATAAACATTACTGAATCGCAGTACAACAAAGAACAAAAGGATACCGATACCTAAACGAATCAATATCTTTCTTCTTTGTTCAACCGTGAATTCAGAAGAAAAGAATTTGCCTGTACAATAACCCAGCAACATTAAACCGGTCCATGGAACAAAAGGATACATGATGAACAGCCATCGGTCTTTTGCATATTGATGAAAAGATTGCCGATGTATCAGGTCCCACCAGATATTGGATTTAAAACCGGCTGCCGATTCGAGAATATCTAAGAGATTATGTCCAAACACAATGATCAATCCCAGTATTAAAATCATATTGAAACGAAGATGGATCAGCAATCCGAGTATCACCATACTGATACCGATGGACCAGATCACCTGCAGCATGATGAAATGATTAAACGGAATAAAAGTTACGCCCAAGGATACAATGAAGATCTCTGCAAAAATTAACCATAAGCCACGCTTGATCAGGAAAGAACTCAATTCATTTTTTGTCTTACGCTGACTTTGTAAATACGCAGATGTACCTGAAAGGAATACAAATATAGGAGCACAAAAATGTGTAATAAACCTTGTAAAGAACAGGATGGGTGTTGTTGTTTGCAGATCCAGCGGATCCTGTGTAACCGCAGTGATATGCGTAAAGTCACGCACATGATCCAATGCCATAATGATCATTACGATACCTCGAAGGATATCGATGGATTCTATTCTTTTGTTTGTTGTTAAAGCTTGATTCATGTTGTTAGGCTTATAAGTTAATGATCGGTATTCTGAGTAATTTCATTCCTGCGATACACTTTAAAAAAAGTATAGGGGGGTGCAATCGTGACAACATAATTGTATACCGACTGATTTGAAGCAGTAGTTTGCATTGCTAGGTTTGTTAGGTTTGCTTAATATGATCCGATGCAACAAGATATTAAAAAAGATAGCATTTTGCAATCTTTTTTAATAAGCATGAAGCACCGGCAAATGGACTGATGCGATACCTTAACCCAAGATAGAATTACCTTTGTAAACTCTACTCTCTTATCATGAAAAAATATTTTACCGCGATAATGGTTACGTTCATCATGGTTACCGGCATATTGTGCATCACCAATCCCGGCTTTAAAGAACCCTACAAATTATTTGAGAATAAGGAAGGCCATCTGATCCATAACTATTTTATCTTTTCTATTTATGAGCATCTCGAAAGTACCGAGCATAATGAAAAAGGCAATTACAGATTGTTCAGAAGGTATATCGGTATTGCCTTAACTTTTTATGAGCTCAATCCTGTGATCGTTAAAGACGAATAAAATTAGTTAGCTTATTTTTCATTGGCTTTCAACACCCGCAAAAAATTACCGCCTAATATTTTTGTTACATCTTTTTTACTGTAACCTCTTTCCAATAATGCTTTGGTGATGAGTGGATAGGTTGTTACATCATCCAATTGTTGCGGCGAAGAAGTAATCCCGTCAAAGTCAGAGCCCAAGCCAACATAATCAACACCCACCAATTTGATGATGTATTCAATATGATCGATCAATAATGATAATGGCGGACGTAAGCCTTTTACTTCATCAGGATATTTTTTAAATAAGTACTGCTGGAAAAAATAAGATTCGGGATTGATCTTCATGAGCGAATCTTTTTCTGCCTGATGTGCTGCTTCGAATATCGCTGTTCTTTTTTCAAAGCTGCTGTCTAAAAATCCCGAAAAAAAATTCACTTGTATTACGCCGCCATTTTTTGCAATAGCTTTTATCTGTTCGTCTTTTAAATTGCGTTGATGCGGACTGAAATGATAGACACTGCTGTGTGATGCAATTACAGGTTTCGCTGTGGTTTTAATCACATCCCAAAAAGTTGTTTCACCAACATGACTGATATCAACAATCATTCCCAATTCATTCATTCTCTTAACCACTTGTTTTCCAAAATCCGTTAAGCCTTTATGATCTAAATCTTTTTTGAAACGTTCTTCAAATGCACTGCTGGCCCATGTTGTAGAGTTATTCCAAGTCAATGTCATATATCTTGCACCGCGTTTATACAAAGCATCTAATTTACTCAGGTCGTCTTCGATCATGTGTCCGCCTTCCACACCAAACATCGCAGCGATCTTATGTTGTTTCACTGCTTTGTATAATTCTTTTGTGTTTGCCACTTTTACGATCTTATCAGGATTTCTTGCCACCACTGCATCGAGCGTATCCATTTGTCTGTTGGCATACGCATACGGATTTTTTTTATTGCCGTCGCAGAAAACAGAAAACAACTGAACATCCAACCCGCCTTGTTTCCATCTTGATAAATCACTCTGTGTCTTGCCTCTCAGATCAGTATCAAATACATAACCGTCATCGGTCGCCTTCATTAAGATATCATTATGCGTATCCACAACAATTGCTTTCGCATGAATTTTCTGATACGATTGCGCGACGATCTGCTGAGCAAAAACAATGCAAATAATTAAACTGATCTTTTTCATCTTATATTTTTATTTCTTGATAAATTCATAAGGCATATAGTCAACAAATCCCGCCACTTTGATCGTAACAGATTTTACAACGCCATTGTCAATCGTGAAAGGGATTTCCATCACACCCCAGATAGGATTACTGTATGTACAAAGAAAACGATTACCACCGAGCGGTTCCAATTTCCCCGTCATAACATGATGTTGAAATTTTACTTTTAAATGATCGCCTTCTGTTTCTATCTGCAATGTGCCATAAGGGTCATTTTCATACACACCTGTAAATTTTTGTAAAGGAATGGTGACAGGCAAATGCATGGCAACAGTATCTCTTTTTTTCTTGATACTTTCCTGTTCTGCTTTGTTTTGTGTTTTAACAAAACCATTGTACACTTTACTGTAATTCCGGTAAGGGAAACCGAGATAAGCATCCATGATATCCCATTTCAATGCTTCATAAAATTCATTTGCATCTGTATTGGTTAAAACAATGATGCCTAATTTTTCTTCAGGTATCAATGTAACACTTGTAACAAAACCATTCACGCCGCCGGTATGCGATACGATTTTTTTACCGCCGTATTCCTGCAGCATCCATCCTAATCCGTATAAGCTGAAATGCCCGCTATTATAGAGTGTGCCGCCATTACCCATGATCGAATTAGGTGTTCTTGTTTGTTGAATGGCTGCTGCAGGAATGATTTGTTTGCCTTCAAACTTTCCGTTATCCAATAACATTGTTACCCATTTGCTCATATCATTTACGGATGAACTGATAGAACCCGCAGGTGCAATATTATCCAACTGTCCGTATGGAATTTTTATCAGTTGATCTCCGTTCATCGTATGTGCCTTTGCTTTGTTTGTTGCATTCGCAATTTCTTTCGATAATGCCAGGCTTCTCGTCATGCCCAATGGTTGAAATATTCTTGTTCTTACCAGATCATCCCATGTAGTATTGGCTGCACTGCCTGCAATTAATCCGCCTGCTAAAAATGCTGCATTGGTATAACCCCATTTGGAACGGAAACTATAGACGGGTGTTAATCTTGCAAATTTTTTAAAAATATCATCTGTTGACAGATCCGTATAGAAGAACATAAAATCTCCCTGAAAAGTATTCATGCCCAAACGATGACATAAGAGATCTCTTACCGTAACTTCTTTCGTTACCCATTCGTCTTTCATTTTAAATTGAGGCAACCATTTGGTGGCTTTGTCTTCGAGTGATAATTTTTTCTCCGTTTCCAATGTTGCAAGAATAGTTGCAGTAAAAGCTTTTGTGTTAGAACCGATCATGAATAAAGTGTTCTCATCTACTTTATCATTACCGCCCATTTCTTTTACACCGTAGCCTTTCATCATTACTACTTTCCCGTCTTTTACAATGCAAACCGAAACCCCAGGAATATGCCAGACTGCCAATGCATTGTTCACATAATTGTCTAAACTGTCTTTTACAAATGAAGGAACTGTTGCAGTGTTTTGTGCAACTGTTAACAATGGAATAAATAATAAAAGAACAATTATTTTTTTCATGATGATTGATTTTCTAAAATTAATTTTTGAACC
Source organism: uncultured Chitinophagaceae bacterium (assembly GCA_903904335.1). Lineage (GTDB taxonomy): Bacteria > Bacteroidota > Bacteroidia > Chitinophagales > Chitinophagaceae > CAIQDX01. Next base: position 5,223 of record CAIVCF010000256.1, read on the forward strand.
ACGAAGACACCAAGTCACTAAGAAACACAAAGAAATCTTAGTGAAGCTTTGTGCCTTCGTGTCTTTGTGGTTCAACTATTTTCTGCAATTACATTTTACCCGGACCATACAAAACTTTACCGCTTCTTGTTTCATTTTGTTTGCCGTCTTCAACACATATTCGCCCGTTCACTAAAACATATTTAAATCCTGTTGAATACTGATGCGGTTTTTCGTAAGTAGAATTATCTTTCACTTCTTTCTCATCAAACAAAACAATATCGGCTGCATACCCTTCGCGGATCAATCCACGGTCTTTCAATTGAAATTTTTGTGCGGGCAATGAAGTCATTCTGCGGATTGCTTCTTCCAAACTAATCACTTTTTCATCACGCACGTATTTACTCAATACTCTTGCATTGGTTCCGTAACCGCGGGGATGCGGAGAACCCACACCAAATAAACGAATGCCCGCATCACTTGCAAACATGTTGTACGGATATTTCATGATGGTTTTTACATCATCATCACTCATGCCGTGAAACACCATCCCTGCTCCGCCCTGTTTGATCATGTCACAAACAGTCAACGCTTCTTCTCTTGCCGTATGTTTTTTTCCTTTGATCAGATTTACTTCTTCAATACTTTTTCCGTTCAATGTTGTATC
>CAIVCF010000257.1 GCA_903904335.1 uncultured Chitinophagaceae bacterium
AAAGCAAGTATTGGTTTCCAGTTTAAGAACCGGCGATCTTTTTGTGTTTGATGCTGTTTCACATAAGCTGCTGAAGAAAATCAGTACAGGCCATGGGGGTGCAGGCATCTTAATTACTGAAGATGGGTCAAAAGCATTTATTGGATGTACACCCGATAATTATGTTGCGGTGGTTGATCTGAAAAAAATGGAGCTGGTTGCGCGTATTGATATTGGAGGCGGACCGGATGGTTTGGCCTGGGCTATACAACAATAACAGCTTTGTTTATTAAAGTCCTACTCCATATTGATCTATCAGGTAAATAATGGCCGCCATATTCACTGCCCCTAAATGCAGTTCCCGTTTATTTACATTTTCAAAGACATCTGTTTTTGCATGGTGCAGGTCAAAGTAGCGTTGACTATCCACCAGCAAACTGGAAAGGATTACGTTTTTATCTGCGGTTGGCAGGGGTTCTATATCTGCTCCGCCCCCGCCACTGATTACTTCGCCACCATAAGGCTTTAACAGCGGGTTCCAGCGCTGAAACTTCTTTAATAACTCAGGGCTGCAACCAATACCAATAGCCCTTGGTGTAAAGCCACCATCATCACTTTCTATAGCAAAAATCATTTTCTCATGATGTTGTTTTGCCAGTTCGGCATATTTCAGTCCACCCTTGCCTCCGTTTTCTTCATTGGCAAATAATACAAAACGAATAGTGTGTTTGGGATGATAGTTCATTGCTTTTAAAGTTCTAAGCACTTCCATCGTATGCACTACGCCTGTTCCATCATCATGTGCTCCTTCGTTTACATCCCAGCTATCCAGGTGTCCACCAAGTGTAATGATTTCATTTGGAAATTCGGAGCCGGTTAATTCAGCCACAACATTATTTTCATCTGCATCTGGTAAAAAATAGCCATACGTCTGCAATTGTACACGAACCCTTCCCTTTCTCGCCTGCGCATACAAGGCTTTTGCATCAGCAGGCCCTAAAGCAATTGCGGGGATTTTGGGGAAGGAATCATTGTATTCCATAACACCTGTTTGCGGCTCATTATCCGGTGCTGTACTCAGGGAATGAATCATAACGCCGATGGCTCCATATTTGGCCGCCCTGCTTGGACCATCAGACCGGTACGTATAGGCATTTTCATAGGCCGTTCCGGTGATAATGATTTTTGGGTCGAGTATACTATGGAAATAAACGATTTTACCTTTTACTTCTGCTTTTCTTTTCTCCAACTCATCAAAATCGGCTACCGCCAGTACATCTCCTGTTATCATTCCTTTACTGGCCAGCGAATTTCCAAGAGCCATGACAGCTAAATTTTTATGAGTTGCTTTCCCATTTATTTCGATAATTGCTGCCAGGTCTTTACCGCCTCTTTTCCAATTGGGTGTTTTACAGGGTTGAAAGAAAACTTTATCAGCACCCATTGCTTCCATACTCTTCTTACCCCAGACAGCCGCTTTTTGTTGTGCGGGAGAACCTGCTAAACGTCCCCCAATATTCTTGGTTAACTCCCTCAGTAAATCATAGGCTTTGCCATTTACCATGATCTCATCTGCCATTTTTTTGATCATTACACTGTCGTTATTCGTCTGAGCAGTTGCCAAAAAAGGTAAAAACAAGAACAAAATCGATTTAATTCGCATAGAAGGGGTTTATTATTCAGATAGTGCTGAAATATACTAAAAGTTAATCTGAGAAAGGCGATAGCCTCTAGCAGAGGAAATTAGAACGGGGTTGATCTCGGATTGCGCAAGAAAGGTATGCGATAAGAAAATTAAGATTCGGCTTCAACATGTTTTTTAAAATTATCGAGTATGGCTTGCCAGCCTGCCGCTTGTATTTCGGCGGGATTGATCTCTTCCGGATCAAATATTTGTTTTACAAGTGTGGCATCGTTTTGAGCAATAAAACTAACGGCTACTTTTCGCCCATCCCCTAAAGAATAGTTGATAGACTTATACAATTCAACCTGATCGTATACACCCCAAAAATCAAAACTAAAAGACCCGTCTTTTGCGGCCATGGTATAACTAAACTTACCACCCACTGTTAAGTTATTTTCTGCTTTGGGGCAATGCCAATCGTTATTGGCAAAATTCCATTGGATTATATGATCTGGCTCGGTCCAGCATTGCCACACCTTACTAACTGATGCATGAATGACTGATTGAACAGTAATTGGTTCCATTTTATTATTCATTATTTATGATTCAAGATTCATTATTCCTTTGGCAATGGAAGATTTTGCTGACGCAGAAAACTTAAACGGTCGAAATAGCCTCTTTGAAAAATGATTAGGTCTTTCTCGAATTGAAAAAAACCACAACCTCTTAAGCCCAGTGGATCTTTCCACTCGAGAATGCCCCAATTACCATCTTCAAAGATATTTTCAATGATACAAACCATGGTAGCCGAAGCGAATTCGGCAGAAAACATTTTTTCAATCTGGTCTCTGCCAGTCACCGGTTCTGTATATACCTGATGGTTGATAGCACTTGAAGCATACAATGAGGCAATTTTTTTAGCATCTGCTTTATTAAATGCATCCACCCATTGTATAATGAGTTCTTTTGGCTTCATAAGAAATAACCCAGGTTAGGTTGGGCAACTGTAAAATTGATACGATAGTATTTTGCTAAAGCCATTCTTACTACAAAGAGGATTAAAATAAGAAAGAGTAATCATTTCAACGATCACTCTTCCTGTTAATGCCGTTTATTCAGCCGTGGTAGGATCAATAATCGTTTTTACTTCACTTACTGAATTTGCAGGAAAGCCACCTTGCTTGGCATGCTCGCGAACCATTTCTTCGTTGGGTGCGATATAGATACAATAAATCTTATCGCCCGTTACATAACTTTGTAACCATTGTATTTGAGGCCCCAGATTACTGAGCACTCCACAGGAGGTTTGAGAAATTCCTTTTAGTTGCTCAGGGGTTAAATTTCCAGCACCCGGAATTTCTCTTTCGATTACATACTTAGGCATAGGGATTGTTTTTGGTTATGGTTTGGTTTAAAATTTATTTTCAGAAAAATCAATAAATAGAATTATCTCAATTTGCGAAATGCATTTTCTATACGAATAGAAAATGTCAACACTACCATCACCTACGAAGGTAAAATACACATAAAAACCGAAAATTTGATGCCTGATCCTTGAACATAAACAGATTCTTTTCAGCTTTACTGTATGTAAGCCTGCCTAATTTATTTAATCTCCTCATTATCATTTAAATATGCTTTTGAACAAAAAAATAAATACTAAAATAAAATAACCTTGGGCACAACCATTTAATGAGTAAATTTCCAACTCATTTTATTTCAAAATATGCCATATGAGTACACCATTATCTACTGAAACAGAAAAGAATAGCCTGATCATTACCATGCTCATCAGTTCCTGGGAAATGCAGAATAAGCGTTTGGCCGAGCTGATAACCAAACTGTCTGATGAGGAATTATTGTCCGAAACTTCGCCCGGGAAAAATACAGGGGTTTATTTACTGGGACATATTATTGCTGCAAGTGATGGTATGTTTGCCATCATGGGTTTACAGGATAAAATGTATCCCGCACTGGAAGATATATTTTTAAGGACTCCGGATAAATCAGGAAAAACCTTTCCTGCTATCGATACATTAAAAGAATACTTTCATACCGTTACCAATAGTCTAAACACTTATTTTAAAAAGATGAGTGTTGTTGAATGGCTAAGTAAACATAATTCGGTATCGGCCGAAGATTTTGCGAAAGAACCGCATCGCAATAAATTGAATATACTAATCAGCAGAACGAATCACCTGGCTAGTCATTTGGGTCAGATGTTATATCTCGAGAAAAAATAAAAGAATATTATTTTTTACTAATCCTGACATTTTCAAAATTCAGGTTTTTAACATGTGTAGTATCGATCTCTTTTTTTGCAATGATACTCATATTGCTAAAATAGATATCGTGTACCGGCATAGAAGGTAATCCGGTGATGCTAACGCCGGTATTTGCCCCTTCACAAAAGATATTGCTTATGTGAATATTTGTAAACTCGGGTATTTTATCTGTAGCAGTTGTTTTCACATCTTTTGCTTCTTTTCCTGCCGGTACGTTTTCGTAATAGGCATTAAATAGAATGGCTTCTTTTACAATATTTTTCATCACAATATTGTCTATGTAAATATTTTCTACCAATCCACCTCTTCCGGAATTACTTTTCATATTGATACCCACATCGGTGCCATCATAGATACAATCTTTCACATAAATATTTCTCATTCCTCCATCGGTATTACTGCCTACAGAAAAACCACCATGTGCTTTGAATACTTTACAGGCCAGGATCAGTATATTTTCTAATTGCGGACCATTACTG
>CAIVCF010000258.1 GCA_903904335.1 uncultured Chitinophagaceae bacterium
ATAATGAAGGAACAGTGTATAAATATGATGGCAGCAATGCGGGATTATTATTGATATTGAGTCTGGTGGCTGTATCATTCACTTACGGCGGCTATCAGCAGACGATCAACTTTGGTGGTGAAATAAAATCATCTGCCACCATGCAACGTGGTGTGGTGATCGGAATTTTAATTGTGTTGTTCTTATATCTCAGCATCAATTATACTTATGTAAAAGTGATCGGTTTCGATCAGATGAAAAACGCCAATGCGATCGGCGCGTTACTATGCGAAGCCTGGTTTGGTAAAGCAGGCGCCAAAGTCTTTGATCTCTGCATGGTTTTAAGTGTATTGGCTTATGTAAATGTCATTTTATTAAGCAATCCACGTGTGATGTTTGCGATGAGTGAAGAAAAATTATTACCGAAAATATTTCAATACCGTCATCCCAAAACAGATGCATTGGTGCCGGGATTAACAGTATATGCATTGATGACGATCGCTGTAACCTTCTTTGGCAAAGGGGTTGACAATGTTTTAAGTTTCAGTATTTTCTTGGATTGTATCGGCATGAGCACTTCTGCAGCAACATTATTTATTCTTCGAAAAAGAAAGCAAGGTGATGCTGCTGTAACAGGATCGATGAAAAAAATAGTCCCGTTATTGACAGCCATATTTGTTATTTCTTATGGTTTTGTTGCAACGGCAGTGGTGATCGATAACCCCAAAGCGGCATTAACAGGTATCAGTTTATTGATATTTTTTGTGCTGTTGTATTTTGTGGTGTATCACGGCAAACATGAAAAATCTGAATCATAAAAAATGATAGCATGTTTAAAAAATTAAGAACAGTGATTTATCATGTGGATGATTTGCAGAAAGCAAAATCATGGTACGAAGCATTAACAGGCATCAAGCCATATTTTGATGAAGCATTTTATGTTGGATTTGATATCAATGGCTGTGAATTGGGATTAGACCCTGATCTATCAAATATCAAACACGGCAATAACAGCATTACTTATTGGAGCGTGGATGATATTCAAGCAGCAATTGAAAAAGCAAATATTTTGGGCGCTGAAATTATTTCTCCTGTTCAAAATGTTGGCGGAACAATTGAAGTGGCAATTATTAAAGACCCTTTCCAAAATCAGATCGGTTTGATCACCGGTGCATAAAATTTATACAATGGATATTTCTTACATACTCAACGAATATGCAGAAGACAGGGAAAATTATTTTCGTGCTGTCTCACCACCAATCGTTCAGACATCCAATTTCGCTTTTGAAAAAGTAGATGACCTCCGTAAAAGTTTTGAAGATGAATATTCCGGGTATTTATACAGTCGCGGATTAAATCCAACCGTTGAAATACTCCGTAAAAAATTAGCCGCATTAGATGGTGCTGAAGATTGTCTGGTCTTTAACAGTGGCGCTGCTGCCATATTTGCGGCCGTTTTAGCCAATGTAAAAAGCGGTGACCATATTGTTAGTGTAAAAGGCGTTTATACATGGGCAAGAAAAATGTTTGAAAATATTTTGCCGCGTTTTAATGTTACGCATACTTATATAGACGGAACTGATATAAAAAACTTTGAGAATGCCATTCAATCCAACACGACTGTAATTTATTTGGAATCTCCCAATAGCTGGACATTTGAATTGCAGGACCTGAAAGCTGTTGCAGTTTTAGCAAAAAAAAATAAGATCATCACTATCATTGATAATAGTTATTGTACACCGTTGTATCAACGACCAGTTGAAATGGGAATTGATCTGTCTCTGCAAACAGCAACAAAATTTATTGGCGGCCACAGCGATGTATTGGGTGGGGTACTCTGCGGCAGCAAACAAATGATGGAAAAAATATTCAACAGTGAATATTTAACGGTTGGTTCCGGCATACAGCCTTTCAATGCATGGTTATTGATTCGGGGATTAAGAACACTACCTGCCCGTTTAGAAAGAATTTCAAGAACAACAACAGCAGTGGTTGATCATTTAAAAAAGCATCCGCTGGTGGAAGAAGTTATTTTTCCATTTAATGAAACATTCCCGCAATATGAATTGGCAAAAGAACAAATGAGCGGCATTTGCGGCTTACTCACTTTTGTGATCAAAGCAAAAAATATTGATGCGATTGAAACATTTTGCAATTCTCTGCAACATATATTAATGGCGGTAAGTTGGGGCGGCCATGAAAGTCTGATCATTCCTGCCTGTGCAGGAATTAAACGGGAAGATTTCATTGCTTCAAGAGAGCAAAGGATGTTGCGGTTATATGCAGGTCTTGAAGATGCTGCTTATCTGATTGCAGATCTGGATCAGGCATTCAAAAGCATGGCATCTCTTTCATAAGCTTAAATGACGGTTTGCCCTCTAAACTTTCCGCTTGTCGAAATTTTTAATGTGTTTGAACTATTCCACTATTTTTGTTGAATTATGAAATACCTTTTCACCCTATCCATAGCCTGTTTGTTTGCGATGAGTTCGCAGGCACAGGGAAATACCGAAAAATGGGATCTTCGCAAATGTGTTGACTATGCGATGAAGAACAATATATCAGTAAAACAAGCCGATGTGCAGGCAAGAATTGCAGCATTGCAATTACAACAGGCAAAATATTATCAAGACCCTTCTGCTTCATTCAGTACAAACTATGGACCACAGTTTGGGCGTTCCATTGATCCAACCACGAATCAATATACAACTGTACCATTGGTACAGCAGAGTTACAACCTCAGTGGTCAGGTGCAGATATATAATTGGGGGAGATTAAAAAATAATGTGGCAGCACAAAATTTCAGTGCACAGGCTGCATTAACAGATATTGAAAGAGCTGCCAATGATGTGGCTATAAATGTAGCTACTTATTATTTGCAGGTATTGGCATCAAAAGAACAGATCACTGTCAGTGAAGTACAGATCGCACAAAGAAAAGCGCAATTGGATATCACCAGAAAACAGGTGGCTGCAGGTGCTTTACCTGAATTGAATTATATTCAGATCGAAGCACAGTTGGCGACTGACAGCAGTAATTATATTACCAACAAATCTGCTTTTGATCAAAATGTTCTTTTTTTAAAGGCATTGTTGAATCTTGATGCAGCTCAGCCATTTGAAGTGGAAACTCCTGCCGTAGATAAAATCCCGATAGAATCTTTCG
>CAIVCF010000259.1 GCA_903904335.1 uncultured Chitinophagaceae bacterium
AGCTTTAAGTACCTGTTCAATTTCAAGTGCAGAAATTTTATTTCCTTCTAAAGTAATTATATCAGCATTATCTTTTCCTAATAATTTAAAATTATCGTTCTCTATAATTCCAATATCACCGGTTCTAAACCATCCATCTTTCGTAAAAGCATCTTTTGTTTCTTGCTCTTTGTTCCAATACATTTTAAATACATTAGGTCCTTTTACCTGTATTTCTCCAAGAGATCCAATTCCAATTGACTTATTATTTTCATCTGCAATTCTAACCTGAACTTTTGGCAATGGTTTACCAACATAACCCGGGTTGCGTTTCCCCTTTAGAGGATTACTAAATACCATTCCGGTTTCAGTCATTCCATATCTTTCAATAAGCGTTTGTCCACTTATTTTTTTCCATTTATGCAACATTGAAACAGACATTAAAGTAGAAGTATTAACCATCAATCGTTGATGTTCCATCTTTTCCTGAATCAATAATTTTTCTCTATAAGGTATTTCATTCCAAAATTTAATAAGCCTGTTATATATGTTGCTGTCAGCCATAAATAAAGTCACTTTCCCTTCACCAAATGTTTGAAAAATATTGGCTTCATTAAATTTAAAAAGAAATTCACAACAAGCACCTACCCAAAGCGAACAACAAACAACATCAATAATTCCTTGAATTTGGTGAAGTGGTAATAAACTTAATGTATAATCATTTTTTTTCCATTCCAATGATTTTACAAGTGAATTTATTTGAGCATAAATATTAGCATGTGTAATTACAACCCCTTTGGTCAATTTAATATTATCGCTTTTATATAAAATCAATGCCATTCTATCTAAGTCTATGTTCAGATCGCTGTAAGTTTGATTGCTGTAATAAGTTTGTTCAGTATCTATAGTAATAACTTTGCATTGATGATTTTCTAGTAATGATTGAACCATTTCTGCAAAGTCTTTATCAATAACAAGTGTAAGTGGCTTGGTTTCATTGATGATATTTTGCAAAAGTTCAATTGGAGAGTTAATGTCTAATGGAACTGCCACTCCGCCGGCCTGCCATATTCCCCATTGCACCATTACATAATTAAATCCGGGCTTTACCATAAATGCCACGCGTTCTTCTCTTAAATCATCCTTATTATTCAACAGTTTTTTTGCATAATACCCAGACGATTCAATCAGCTGCTCATATGTATAAGATTTGCCTGAAGAGTAAATGGCAATCCTGTTAAAATGATTTTTGGCCTGTTCAATAATCGGTATCATGATATATCTGTTAAGCTAAATTATTGATAGTAATAACTACTATCGTATATTTCAACGAAAAGGATTTCGCCCTTTCCTGATTTATCCTTATAAAAATAAGCATATATCAGCATTTTAAGATGCTTTCACGAACAGCAAATTTCATGAAGCCTGACACTATTTGGTCTGCTTTAAAAAAGACTTCCGTCCGGTAGTTACCGTGATGGATGAATGCGATTTATAAATATTAGAAATTGAACTCATACTATTAACGCAGCAGCAATAGGCCAATACCAACAACGATCTTTCAATGTTTGGCCCCCTTATATTCATTGGGTCACAAAATTTTTAAGCTTATACTTTTATTGATTTTAAACAGAAATCCGCCAATACAATAAATAAATTGTAAATTGACACTGATTGTTACGATTAATAAAAGCAGACTTGTTTTATTTTAAAATAAGCAGCTCTTATTTTTCAGTGAACCTTAACTGGAACAGATTCAGGAAACTGATATGGTTCCATTGCTTGCAATTATGACCGTAAATAGTAAACCATACCGGCAACTTTTACTGTTGCTTCTTTCCTTTATTTTATTCTTCCCACAAAAATCAACATCGCAAACGATTGCAGATACTGCTCTTCAACATCAGTCACTGGAAAAGGTCAATGGATCCTATAAGAAAGGGATCGGTGAAAACCTTCACCTTTATTCCGGTAATGAATATGTAGCCCCTGCCGCATTTGGGCAGAAAGTATCTGGATTTTTTCCACCTCTGGTGGATTTTACTCGATAACCTATTGAAATAACCATGTCAAGGTTATAATATTCCACCTGATATGTTTTTCCATCCGAACCAGTTGTTGCATTTTTTGCAACAACTGAACTGTAGTCAAGCTCCTGCTCTTTAAAAACATTAGATAAGTGCCTGGAAATGACAGACTTATCTCTTTCAAATAAAGTTGCCATCTGGTTGAGGTTCAGCCAGATCGTTTCATTTTCGAGCTTAACATCTATAGACGTTTGCCCATCTGGAGCCTGATATATAATAATTTCTCCTGTTTCCATAAGTCAATATTCTGATGTTTGAATTATACCGCTTTTAATTGTCCTGAACCTTCTACAACACGAAGCTTTTTAAGTTCCCTCTCTTTCCATTTCTTAGCCACATTCTCGGCATTTTCACGTGGTGTGACACGAATGTACTTGTAAAAAGACTTATCGGTTTTATGGCCTGTTATAGATCTGATCTCGGCTGTCTGCAGGTCATGCGCCAGGTATTCATTGGTAGCAAATGATCTTCTGGCGGTATGTGATTTCACAAACAGGTATTTAGGTTTCACAAGGGTAACACATTTACCAGCCTCGAATGTTTTAATAGACACTTCCTTTTCTAATAGTTTGCATTGCTTACACGCATCCCGAAGATATTCATTGAATTTCTGATTGGAAATCGCACGGGGGAACTGGCCATCGTATTTTTCAATCAGAGCCTTTACTTCACTGCGAAGGGGAATATGAACCCTGTCGCCGGTCTTTGTTTGTGCTACTTCGAGTATATCATCATCAATTTTATCTATGGTGAGTTTAGACAGATCAGAATAACGAAGACCAGTATAACATCCGATAATAAACAGATCCCGCACACGTTCCAGCTTTTTCTGACCCGATAAATCCAACCCTTGCAACTGTTCAATTTCATTTTCGCTCAGATAAACCGTTTCAGATTCAGCAGAAGCTGAACGGAATTTACGGTGGGTGAAAATGGTATTAGAAGTATAGCCCGCTTCAAGCGCTTCACGCATAAGTACTTTGGTATTGGTAATCAGTTTACCAATTGAATTGATATTTACTTTTTTGACTTTGGTGAGATAGTCAGTAAACCCGTAATAGAAAGTCATATCAATGGTATCAAACTCTAGCCCCCTGTGACTATACGCTTGATAGTCCAACAAATGATTTTTTAAGTTGCGCATATTTTTGATAGTGCTTTCAGCGAGTGGCGTATTTTTCTGCAAATGCACACGGCTACCTGATTCCATACGAGAGATAAAATTTTCAAAGAAGCCCCAGAAAGTGCGTTGCAATTCACGGTCAATACGGGCCTGACTTTGTTTATTAAATATCTCATCCAATACTTGTTTGAAGATTTCAGGAGTAGGTTGTTTCCCCTGGTGAGTATTCTGGTAATTGTAAAACGCATCTGCGATTTTACCTTTCACTTCTTTTAGCCGTTGATTGAATTCTAATGATTCACTAAAGCGAGCAGTATGCTTTGCACTCTGTGTTTTCGGGTTCCAATCAGCAGGATGTATCTTCTCAATCAGGTAGTATTTGAACTCACTCATATTGTATACGATCCGTGCGTAGATATTGGTTACACGATCATCATTGGGCCGTTTTAGATAAAATTTGACATCCATTTTAACATATTTTAACAAATTTTCCTAAATCTGGGGTACAGATTTTAAAATTAAAATGCTAAAATACCTAATTTCATTGACTTTCGAGGCTATTTTTTGGGGTACAGATTGGGGTACAAATCAGGTTAATTTAACCTTACTTAGTCTAACCATACTTAACTATTATAATGTATAAATTAATTGATTATCAATTATAAATATAAAATAAAGTTAACTTGATTTTAGAGGTACGATTCCTCCCCCTACAGCTTTCTTATTTCGGTGTTTTAAGGCCTTTGAAGTTTTTACTTCGAGGGCTTTGTTATTTATCTGCCTGCATTACTTTTGATGCTTCATGGGACATAAAAAATTAATCCGCTTCGAGGCCATCAAGACTTTTCCTAACGTTTTAGAACATCCGAAATGGATGAAAGGA
>CAIVCF010000260.1 GCA_903904335.1 uncultured Chitinophagaceae bacterium
ATGTGGTTATTTTTTGCCAATGGTTTATTTTATGTTTTGTACACGATTTTTTCAGGCGAATGTAAATATTTGATACCCGAAAAAGCTGCTATTAAAGAAAGCTGGCAAGTGGTATTGTATGATTTGGGATTAAGAAAACATGCACCTGCATTCATCAAATACAATGCTGCACAGCGTATCGCCTATTCGATGATCGTGATCATGGGTTTCGGAAGTATCATTACAGGATTGGCTATTTATAAGCCTGTTCAATTTGATTGGATCATTTTTATATGCGGTGGATATGAAGCTGCACGATTGGAACATTTTATTTTAACTGTGGGATATGTATTATTCTTTATCATACACATCATGCAGGTGATACGCGCAGGCTGGAATAACTTTCAGGCAATGGTGGCGGGTTTTGAAGTGATTAAAGGAAACAATTCAACAAAAAATTAAACGCACAAAATCTGATGCAGGAAATTGTTATTGATAATGCTGCCGCAAAAAAATATAAACGCAAAGTATTTATTGCTTTTATTATTTTTATTATATTGATCGTATCGGCTGTTACAGCATGGAGATGGTTGTACTATCATCAAAAAGATGGTGGATTATTTGGTGGTGTGCAAACACCTTTGCGAAAAGTGCTGAGTGCAAATGAGAGATTATTTTCATTTACTTTCAATCCCGATAAAAAAGTAAAAGAATATCCCAAGGAATATGCAGTCAGACAAGTAAAAGTGAACGGGGATGCAGGAATGAGTACTGATTTTTTTGATCCTGCCCAATGGAAATTGCAGGTGGTAAAATCAAACGGTGATACATTATTGGTAACATTGGATGAGATAAAAAAATTACCTAAAACAGATGTTGTTTTTAATTTCAAATGCATTGAAGGATGGAGCCAGATCACATGGTGGAGCGGGGTTCGCTTTGTTGACTTTGCACAGCACTATGGATTGGATAAAGAAGCGCAGATGAAATATGTTGGCATGAAAACACCCGACGAAGAATATTTTGTAGGGTTGGATATGCCGAGTGTGATGCAGGCGCAAACCATTTTATGTTATGAGATGAATGGAAAAACATTGCCGATGGATCAAGGATACCCGCTGCGCTTAATCATTCCAGTTAAATACGGTGTGAAGCATATTAAACGCATCGGAACGATTTTCTTCGATAATAATAAACCGCCGGATTATTGGGCTTTACGAGGCTACGATTATTACACAGGCCATTAGTGAATGGCAGTGATATTTACTTTTTTAATTCCGTTCAAGTGCAGTTCAATATGCCTGTCGTGTGCTTTATTGCTGTATTCGCTGATGATCTCGAGAATATCATAATCAATAAAACGGCTTTCACTTCCGTCGATGGTTAAAACGGAATATTCAGGAATCTGATCCAATGCTTCTTTCAAATTCACTTTATTTAAGAAAGTAACCATGCTGTTTAATTTAATATAATACACTTCTGTAACATGCTCTTTTCTTTTCTGTATTTTATATTCAGCACTGAAATTATTTTGAATGATAAAATAAATGGAAATCAATAAGCCGATACAAACACCGACTAAAAGATCGGTTGCCAATATCACCACAATAGTTAAAATAAAAGGAAGAAATTGTTTCCATCCTAAACTCCACATGTTTTGATAGAGCTTTGGTTTTGTCAGATTATAACCTGTAACGATCAATACAGCAGCAAGTGATGCATAAGGAATCATATTCACAACAAACGGTATCAGCAGTACTGCCATTAATAAAAATAATCCGTGCGTCAATGCAGAAAGTTTTGTTCTGCCCCCTGCATCTACATTGGCTGAACCGCGTACAATCACTGCTGTTATTGGAATGGCACCAACTAATCCGCAGAGCATATTGCCGATTCCCTGTGCAAATAATTCTCTGTTCACGGGAGTGATCCTGTTGCGAACATCTAATTTATCAATCGCTTCACAACATAATAATGTTTCCAATGTTGCCAATAGACCGATGATCAATCCGTCTTTCCATATCTCTGCAGTAGAGAATATTTTTGAAAAATCCGGAAAACTGATTTGCCCGAATAAGTTATGCGGAATATTCACCAGCTGAGTTTGTTTCAACAACAAATTAGATGCGATCATCGAAAAAAATAAATTGATGATGATGCCCACTGCCACAGCTAATAAAGGTGCAGGTAACAAAGTATGCCTGACCGGAAAATATTTTTTTAAAATAAAAAATACTACAAGCGACGATGTTGTGATAATGATGGCGCCTCTTGTTGTATGCTTATTAAAATTCTCAATAACACTCAATGAATTTCGCGGGGAAAATAAACGTAAAAAACCACTATCCCAGAAATCAGGTTGATCATACCCCAATGCAACAGGAATTTGTTTGGAGATAAGAATGATGCCGATCGCTGCCAGCATTCCTTTAATTACTGCTGAAGGAAAATAGTTGGCGATCACACCTAATTTTAAAAAGCCGAGACATATTTGAAACAAACCGGCAACCATTACTGAAAGTAGAAACACTTTATAATCGCCTAAGGAAATAATGGAGGCTGCTACAACCGTTGATAATCCTGCACCCGGACCGGATACTCCCAATTGCGATCCGCTGATAACTGAAACAACAATACCACCGATGATGCCTGATAATATGCCCGCATACAAAGGCGCTCCTGATGCTAATGCAATACCGAGACAAAGTGGTAGTGCAACTAAAAAAACAGATAAACCGGCGGGAAGATCATGCTTTAGCCAAATGAGTCGATAATATTTTATCTTTCTTCTCAAACTGCATAAGGGTTTCAGCAAAGATACAATTTCATTACCGGTAAACGAAGATAAATAAAATGGTATGTGTTAAATCAACTCTTGATTCTCCGTGCATCTGCGCTTGCGTCGCACAGTTGTACGTTTAGAACAATATTTAACTTTTATCGAAGTAAGGGGTCTTTTATTGAATGAACGATGCGATTAAGTCTGCAACTTTCTTTGGTGCTTCTTCCATCGGAACATGCCCAACATTTTTTAATACTTCCAACTTACTTCCTTTAATATTTTTTTCAAATAAATATCCATTGTCAACGGGAATAACTCCATCTTTTTCGCCCCAGATGATTAACGTAGGTGTTGTAATGGAATTTATTTTTTCAGGTTCATGTTCAAAACCCTTTTTAAAAATGGTTAAAGCTGCTTTTCTGTTTCCTTCACTGATGGCTACATCATGGAAACGTTCCACCTGTGCATCAGTTACTCTGGTTTTGTCAAAATAAATTCCTTCCAAACTCTTTCGCACTAAGGATTTTGGAGTAATGTATAAAAGAAGGTTATTAATTACAGGTGTAGATGCGATCTTAAAACCAAGAGAGCCTTTTGCATTTTTACTGGGATAACCCGCAGCATCAATTAAGATCAATTTCGCAACATTTGAATGTGTCGAAGTATATTCCCATGCAATCGCTCCGCCTAAAGAATTACCTGCGATTATGCATGATGAAATATGCAAATTGTTTAAAATTGAATCTAAGAATTTATTGTAATAGGCAAAATTGTATTCATTTTCAGGATTGGGGCCTGTTAACCCGAAAGCCGGTAGGTCAATGCTCACCAATCTTTTTTTATCTTTTAAAAATAGCACTACGCTGTCCCAAGTATTTAATGAAGAAGACATACCATGGAGTAAGATCAGTGGAAGAGAATCATTACTGATTCCTTCATCACGATAATGTATCTGCATCCCCATCAATGGCATAAAATGAGAAGATGCATTGGTGTATTTTGGTTTTAATTGTTCTCGCGGAATATCTTTTTCAAAAAGAATTACCAACAGTATAAATACAATTGCAATAATAGAAATAAAAATATAGCCAATTGATTTGAAAAATCTTTTCATTGAAAATAGTTTGAGATATAAAGTTAGACTGGATTAAGCACAGTGAATATTAAGAAATGCCGGCTTACTTTCTATTTTAGTAAATTCTTTATCTCATTCAGCTTCATTAAAGCTTCAACAGGAGTTAGGCGGTTAATATCCATTTCAGTCAACATCTTTCGCATCTCGTCAAATGTTTGTGAATGCGCATCGAATATGGAGAATTGCATATTGGATGAAAGATGACTGATAGCTGATGAGAGTTTTTTTTGCGATTTTGATTTCCCGTCATCCGTTATCTGAGCTCTGTCATCCTCCAATAACTTCAGAATTTCATTCGCTCTGTCAATCAAACTGGGCGGCATTCCGGCCATCTTCGCCACATGAATACCAAAACTATGTGTGCTACCGCCTGGTGCTAATTTGCGGAGAAAAATAATTTTATTGCCAACTTCTTTGTTGGTGACATGATAATTTTTTACGCTCGGTAACTTTTCTTCCAATTCATTCAATTCATGATAATGTGTTGCAAATAAAGTTTTCGGTGATGAGGATGAACTATGTAAAAATTCAACAATACTCCATGCAATAGAAATGCCATCATAGGTGGATGTGCCTCTTCCGATCTCATCCAACAATATCAAACTTCGAGAAGAAATATTATTGATGATGCTGGCCGTTTCATTCATTTCTACCATGAATGTACTTTCACCGCCGCTTAAATTATCGCTGGCACCAACGCGTGTAAAGATTTTATCAGTCAAAGGAATCCTTGCAGATGCAGCAGGGACAAAGCTTCCCATGTGCGCCATTAATGTAATGAGTGCTGTTTGCCGGAGTATCGCACTCTTACCACTCATGTTGGGTCCGGTTAAAATAATAATCTGTTGCGATGATGGATCGAGTAAAATATCATTCGCAATATAAGTTTCACCAATAGGCAAATTTCTTTCAATAACCGGATGCCGACTCTCTTTCAATTCCAATTCCAAACCATCATGCATTTGCGGTTTTTTATAATTAAACTTTAATGCATTTTCCGCAAAACAGATCAAGCAATCAATGATGGCAATGATGTTGCCGTTAATTTGTATCGGCGCAATATAATCTTGTAAAGCAATCAACAATTGATCGTATAATTCTGATTCTATCGCTAAAATTTTATCTTCTGCACCCGTGATTTTCTCTTCGTATTCTTTTAATTCAGGAGTGATGTAACGTTCAGCATTGGCAAGGGTTTGCTTGCGAATCCAATCTGAAGGAACTTTATTTTTATGAAGATTTGTTACTTCTAAATAATAACCAAAAACATTATTGAAACTTATTTTTAAAGACGAGATGCCGGTCTTTTCTGATTCTCGTTGTTGAATATTGATGAGATAATCTTTACCGCCGCTTGCAATTTTTCTCAATTCATCCAATTCTTGATGAACACCTTCTTTGATCACGCCGCTTTTATTAGCAGCAATAGGCGGTGTTTCAACAATTTCAGTGATTATTTTTTCTAAAATAAAATGACAGGTATTTAATCCGTCGCTTAACCTTTTTAAATATGAGTTGGAAGAAGATTCACA
Organism: uncultured Chitinophagaceae bacterium; assembly: GCA_903904335.1. Taxonomy (GTDB): domain Bacteria; phylum Bacteroidota; class Bacteroidia; order Chitinophagales; family Chitinophagaceae; genus CAIQDX01. The sequence goes on from CAIVCF010000260.1 coordinate 5,429, forward strand.
AATATTTTTGATGAGTGCAGTTTGTTGCAATCCTTTCGCCAATTGCATCACTTCACGCGGATTGATCTTCTTCATCGGTATCTTACTCACTAATCTCTCAATATCGCCGCAATGTTTGATATATTGCGTTAGACGATGTCTTGTATCTGTTTCTTTAATTAATAATTCAACAGTATCTAATCGCTCATTGATTTTTTTGATATCCTTCAAAGGCAATACCGTCCAGCGTTTCATCAAACGTGCACCCATTGCACTCACCGTATTGTCCAGTACTTTTAATAAACTGTTTCCATCGCCTGCGCCGCTGTTTAATATTTCGAGATTGCGAATAGTAAAACGATCCATCCACAAAAAATCATCTCTTTCGATTCTTTGAACCGATGTAATATGCTGCAAATTGGGATGTTCTGTTTCTTTCAAATAATATAAAATGGCACCGGCTGCAATAATGCCGTGATGCATTTTCTCTACACCATAACCTTTCAGTGAATGTGTTTGAAAATGTTTCAGTAAGGTTTCTGTAGCGAATCCTTCATCGAATATCCAACTCTCTAAAGTGTAGGTATAAAATTTTACCCCGAATGTTTCTTTAAAATGTTTTTGATAACTGCGTTGAAAAATTACTTCAGCCGGTTTTAAACTCTGCAATAATTTATCAATGTATTCCACATCACCTTCGGCAACAAAAAATTCTCCTGTTGAAATATCTAAAAACGCAACACCTACATTATTCTCATTAAAATGAACCGCTGCTAAAAAATTATTGCTGTTATGTTCCAATAATTTATCATTGGTAGCAATGCCGGGTGTTACCAATTCAGTTACGCCGCGTTTTACAATTCCTTTCGCCTGTTTCGGATCTTCGAGTTGATCACAAATAGCAACACGATAACCTGCTTTCACTAATTTATGTAAATAAGTATCCAATGCATGATGCGGAAAACCCGCCAACTCTAAAGAAGATGCTGCACCGTTATTTCTTTTAGTCAATGTAATGCCCAATACGGCAGATGCTTTGATGGCATCTTCACCAAAGGTTTCGTAAAAATCGCCTACGCGAAATAATAAAATCGCATCGGGATATTTTTGTTTAATGGCCCGGTGCTGTTGCATTAAAGGTGTATCGGCAGCAGATTTCGACATGGGCAACAAATATAGCATTTGCTTGAAAGGTTAATGAGTTGAAATATTGATTGGGGAAAATTATTTACCCAGCATCCAATTTCAATGGTACTTCGTTGCGTCGCACACTTGTACGCTTTATTCGCTATTCATCTTCTTTTGTGGTATGCCATAGCAAAATGCATGACATGAAAATCGTTGCATCAATGGTCAAACTTTCATCATGTCAACATTGTTAAAGATTTGTTGCAAGGCAAAATTTTAACAACTGAATGAATAATTTGCTTGTCTGCTTGCAAAACATCCGGCTATGAAAACCATCTTTACTACTGCTTTTATTTTTGTTTCTTCTTTTTTAATTGCTCAAAAAAAATATGATTGTATTATTTATTCCAAGCTTCCAAGTTTAAATGATTCCCTTCCAAAAGAAGAACGCTTTGTTGGCTATCTCAGATCCATAACTGATTCGAATATTGTTATACGTTATTACGGCGAAGAAGTTTCATATAGTTGGAAAGATGTATCTCGTGTAAAATTCAGGTTGCATAATGGATTTGGAAGAATTGCTTTACCCATTGCTGGCGGAATCGGCATTTTAGGTGCATCAATTGTAATTGCTGCAAATGCAGGTGTTTCAGAAGCATACGCGATTGTATTTTCTCCTTTAGTTGCCATTTACTTCTCAGTTAGTTCTTTGTATTTTGTTACACCGGCATATTTTATTTTCAGAAATAAAACGTTTGGAATTAATTCTTATGAAGACTTTATTAAGTTAAAACAGGTTTCTCCAAAATATATCACAAAATAAAAGGCTCATATTTCTGTAAGCCTTTTTAAAATCATTCAACTAAAAATTTAAAACCCTCTTTGTCCTGCGGGTCTTGGTTTTGGCAATTCTTTGCGTGGTAATTTTTCTGCTCTTTGTGAAGCATCAAAAACAAAACTTGCTACAACTGTTGCAATTTGCTTCAGGTCATCTTCGCTTAAATGATCATACACATCCATATTGCTGTGATGCGTTCTGGTATCGTATTCCATCGGATCCTGAATAAATTGAAAACCCGGTAATCCAACACCATCAAAGGATTGGTGATCGGTACCTCCTGTATTGCTGATCGTGATGGTTCCGTCAGTAATATCTTTTAACGGTGCAAACCATTGTGCAAAAATATCTTTGCAGGCAGCATTGCCTTGCAAATAAATACCACGCACTTTACCAGTTCCGTTATCAATATTAAAATAAGAAGAGAATTTTTCATGTTCAGGTGATAGCTGCATTACAGTTGGATCAGCAAATGTTTTTTTTACATAACCTCTTGATCCCAACAGACCTTCTTCTTCACCACTCCATAAGCCGATACGAATCGTTCTTTTATTTTGAATACCCAATGTTTTCAAAATGCGAATAGCTTCCATCATCACTGCACTTCCTGCGGCATTATCTGTTGCACCGGTGCCTGTATGCCATGAATCTAAGTGTGCGCCAATCATTACAATTTCATCTTTTAATTTTGGATCAGTTCCGGGAATTTCCGCGATCACATTATATCCCTGCAGATCATTGGCGTAGAACTTTGTTTTTACATCAGCATCCAATTTTACAGGTGTGCCTGCTTTTACTAAACGTAAAATGGTATTGTAATCTTCAATGCCGATAACAATATCTAATAAATTTTCAGGATCAGTTCCTTTGTAACCACCGCCTCCTTGCGTAAATAAAGTACCGTCATGAAAACGTGTGCTGCTGCTGAGTATGGCAACTGCACCTTCACTTTGTGCCAATTCTTTTAAGAGCGCCAACACGCGTTGTTGACCGCCACCACGTTGTGCCATCAATTCTCTGAATCTTCTTGTTGCTGCGGTATCATTCGGGTTGGGTTGTTGTCTCGCTTCCTGCGGTTGTGCATTTGCCATTTTTACCAGATCCGAATCAACATAACGATGTGCATCTGCTTTAAAACTTTGTTTATAGGGTTCTAATCGATCAATCACAATTATCTTTCCTTTCAATTTTCCTCTGTATGCATCTAATGAAACTGAATCTTTTAATGTTACTGCAATCACTTCTGCATTCTTTAAACCATTGGTTCCGCCGCACCATGCTTTTGGATAAGCCTGTAATGGTTTATAATAAGGTGCAGTAATGGCGATATAACTTTTTTCCAATTCCCATCCTTTCCCAAACTCACCCCAAGGATCAAGCTTTGCACTTTTTAATCCCCATCCTGCTAATTTTTCTTTTGCATAATTGGCAGCACGAAAATAGCCGGGTGAATTGGTCAATCGATTACCGCTTGCATCGGTTAAATGGAAAATGATATCCATTACCTGCGAATGTTGCAGACCTTCTTCTTTTATCTTTTCAATGGGTGCATTATCGATCTTTTCTGTTTGTGCGATAATGCCGGACTGAAAGGATAAAAACAATAGAATGCTGAATACTGTTATTTTTCTCATGGTCAGATGTTTTGAGGAAGGTAAAAATTATTATGGCGATAAAGACAAAAATTCGGCTAAACCTTTTAAATATTCCACCAATGGTGCGTTACCTTTGCCGCCATGCGAAAATTATCGATGGATGAATTGGGGCGAAAATCCGTAGAAGAATTCAGGCAGGCCGATAAAAATAAAATTATCGTTGTGCTGGATAATATCCGCAGTATGCATAATGTTGGCAGCGTGTTCAGAACATCAGATGCATTTTTAATAGAAGCGATCTGTTTATGCGGTTATACGCCGCAACCGCCGCACAGGGATATTCATAAAACGGCATTGGGCGCTACTGAAACAGTTGATTGGATCCATTTTGCAACAACAAGTGAAGCTGCGCAACAATTGAAAGAACGCGGCTATAAGATTTTTGCAGTGGAACAAACTGAAGGTAGTATTTCATTGGAAAAATTTCCGGTAATGCATGAACCGATCGCTGTTATTTTTGGAAATGAAGTGGAAGGAGTAGATGATGCATTATTGCCTTTGTGTGATGGATGTATTGAGATACCGCAATTAGGTATGAAGCATTCACTCAATATTTCTGTAGCTGCAGGGATTGTGTTGTGGGAGTTAGTCAGAAGTTCATGGTTCATGGGTAATAGTTCATAGCAAAGCATATCGTTCATAAATGTATTTTTGTTTTCTCAATGACCCATGATCTATCAACCATGACCACTATCAAAAATTATTTATCCTTAGTAAAATTCTCGCATACCATATTTGCGATGCCTTTTGCGTTGATCGGATTCTTTTTGGGAATGCAAGATTTTTCTCGTTCAGGTCATTGGATTGCACTTCCACCAGATCCAAATATTAAATCGAATTCTCTTTACGAATTTTTGATTCAAAAATTTATTCTCGTTATTATTTGTATGATCACCGCACGCAGTGCTGCCATGGCTTTCAACAGATATTTAGACAGAAGTTTTGATGCAAAAAATCCTCGTACGGCGATCCGTGAAATCCCCAAAGGAATTATTTCTCCCAACAGTGCATTAAGATTTGTGATTTTGTCATCTGTCATCTTTGTTCTGTCAACTTACTTCATCAACAACATTTGTTTTTATTTATCACCGGTTGCATTATTCGTAATTCTGTTTTATAGTTATACCAAACGCTTTACACCATTGTGTCATTTAGTATTGGGAATAGGATTATCGTTAGCTCCAATTGGCGCATATCTTGCAGTAACAGGCGTATTTGCAGTATTGCCTATTTTATTTTCATTCGCAGTTGTGTTTTGGGTAAGCGGTTTTGATATTATTTATGCTTTGCAGGATATTGATTTCGATCAGTCACAAAAATTATATTCTATTCCTTCTGCATTAGGAAAAACAAGCGCATTAAGGGTTTCAGAGATATTACATATATTGAGTGCAGCCTGTGTAATTGCCGCAGGGTTTTACGGGAACTTTCATTTGTTCTATTGGATTGGAATTGCTGTATTTGTTGGTATGTTGATCTATCAACATTCTATCGTAAAACCGAATGACCTTAGTAAAGTAAATATTGCTTTCATGACAGCAAATGGTATTGCAAGCGTTGTATTTGCAATTTTTGTGATTGCAGATCTGTTTTTTAGATCATAGATTATGGGGGATAGGTCATAGCAATACCCGATTGACATTTCGTTATGTTATAATATTTGTTTATTTTAGAAAATGATTTTCATTTTTAAAATGAACAAAAGCAAACCCAATGGCATTTAGGTTTGAAGAACTTATCATCTGGTAAAAAGCTTTTCAGTTGGCGAATGAAATAAATTTGCTTTCAGATTATTTTCCTAAGAAGGAAATGTATAGCCTTTCATCTCAAATGAAACGAGCCGCAGATTCAGTGGTTTTAAATATTGCTGAAGGGAGCACAGGACAAACGAAACCAGAGTTTAAAAGATTTTTAAATATAGCTTTACGATCTGCAATAGAAGTTGTTTCCTGTTTGTTCTTAGCAAAAGCAAGAAACTATATTGAAGAAGCGGTATTTAAAAAAAATTATGATGCGTATGAAATATTATGCAAAATGATTACCAAATTCAGAGACGGTATTTAACCATTTTCCATCACCCATGAACTATCACCATTAATTTATGTCTCGAATCATTTGCATTGATTACGGCGGAAAAAGAACCGGATTAGCGGTAACTGATCCATTGAAAATTATTGCCACTGCATTAACAACCGTTGAAACCAAAGAACTTTTTGCTTTCTTAAAAAAATATTTTCAGCAGGAAGAAGTTGAATTGATATTGATTGGTGAGCCATTGAATTTGGATGATTCTGCCACACATGCCACACCATTGGTAAAACAAGCTATTACAAGATTAAAAAAAGAGTTCCCAAATATTCCTGTTCAAACGGTTGATGAAAGATATACTTCAAAAATGGCATCACGGGCAATGGTTGAAATGGGTATGAAAAAGAAGGACAGGCAGGTGAAAGGCAATATAGATCAAATTGCCGCCACGATCATGTTGCAGGAATACCTTCAAAACCACTCCTGATTTATGATTTGCTGATTGCGTTAATTGCAGTTATTTTTGCGCCATTCGGTCAAAAAATTTGTTGCATTCATGATTTTACCAATTGTTGCTTATGGCGCTCAGATACTAAGAAAGGTAACACAGGATATATCGGCAGATTATCCTGAACTTCCCAAACTCATTGACGATATGTGGGAAACCATGTATGCGAGTAATGGTGTTGGCTTAGCAGCTCCTCAGATCAATAAGAATATCCGTTTGTTTGTAATGGACAGCTCACAAATATTTGACGGGTTGGAAGAAGATGAACATGGAAAATATCCTGACGAACCGGGCATTAAAAAAGTATTTATCAATGCACATATTTTGGAATTGAACGGAGAAGAATGGTCTTACAATGAAGGTTGTTTGAGTATCCCGAAAATCAGAGAAGATATTTTGCGACCCGAAGAAGTGGTAATTGAATATTATGATGAAGCATTTGTATTGCATACAGAAACTTTTAAAGGAATTACAGCTCGTATCATTCAGCATGAATACGATCATACCGAAGGCAAGCTTTTTATTGATTATTTAAAACCTTTGAAGAAAAAATTATTGCAACGAAAATTGAGTGATATCAATAAGGGCAAAATAAAAGTAGATTATAAAATGGTGTTCCCTAAATGACCAGACTATCAGTAATATTTCTCTTCCTTATCATCGGTCAAATTTCTTTTGCTCAGCAAACAAATAATGATGCGAATAAAAAAAACGATACTACCATTTTTATCGACAATAAAAAACTAACACTCCCGGATGTTTGGGTAAGAAACAATTTCGATTATAAAAAATTATTACAACAAATAAAAGAAGATACCACATTTTATAAAGCTTTCCGAAATCTTCGTATCCTTAATTTTTCTTCTTATAACGATATAAAAATGCTGGAGAAAAGCGGAGCTGTTAAAGCCTCTTTATACAGCAAGACCAAACAAATCCGGAGTAACGGATGCAGAACAATGGAAGTGCTGGAACAAAATATTACGGGTGATTTTTTTGACGAAAATGGCAATTACAATTATTTAACTCCAGAATTATATGCAGGATTATTTTTTACAAAAGATAAAATTTGCGGCGAAAATAATATTGTAAAAGGAAGAAACCTTACTGTGAGCGATAAGAAAGGAATGGATAAATATAAAGAACAATTAAAAATGCTGTTCTTCAATCCCGGCAAAAAAATACCGGGTATTCCTTTCATCGGAAATAAGTTAGATCTGTATGACGATCATGCCAGAAAAATTTATGATTATAAATTAGATATTGTAGAATATCAGGGTAAATTATGTTACCAGTTTTCGATTGTACCGAAAGAAGACCTGAGTTTGTTCAGGAAAGATGAAATTGTGGTTGATGAAATGATTACTTGGTTCGAGATAAAATCCCTCGAAGTACTGGCAAGGAATTATTCACTCAGTTATAAAGCCGGTGTATACAGTTTTGATGTGAGTATGGAAGTTGAAATGATGAAGATTGATGACCTTACCGTTCCCAAAGTGTTACGTTACAAAGGGAACTGGGATGTGATTTTCAAAAAACGCGAAAGAGCATTGTTCACAGCTACTTTATTTGATTTCAAAAAAGAAATACAATAATTCTTAGAATAGATTACAAATTATCCAGCACACTGATAATATCGCTTGGGGTGCTTTTAACTGGCGTAAGTGTAAACCTGTCTGCATTATTTACAGTTACTGTTCTTGTTCCTAAATAATAGGTATTATCAATAAGCGATATTGACAAAAGCGTTACAGAAGTATTTACAGGAACATTTAAACAATAAAATGAGCGGGTTGAAAAATCAGTGGTAAGCCGAACTACTGTTTTTTTATCATTCACCACAGCAAATACAAATGAATTTTTATTAGTGAAGTTCAAAGGCAGTGTAACATTAAGCCTTGTTGTTTTTGTTGTATCCAAAAAATAACTGCTGCTGATCCAATCGGTAATATTAGAAGTCATTTGATATCCTTTCTTATTAACGCCGGACGATGTTGAATCCCAAACAGAAATATATCCATCCATGGCAGCGGGAAGCCAGGTAAATAATGAATCTCTGTTAGGAGTGGAAAACCCTTCAAAAAATTTCATATTTGTTTTGGGATAATCGTCTCTCCATTTGATATTGAATCCATAATTGGGCGCCATCACTACTTTCTGCCCGTTTCTGGATAACCTTACAAAAAAGGAACCTGTGGTTTCTAATAAGTAATTATTGCTTGAAACAGGAATCAATGCTTTGATATAATCACCTTTTTTCTGCAAAGTCAAAACTTCAACTTTTATATTTCCGTCCGGAATAAGACTGGGACTATTGATATTCGGAAAAACATAATAATGTGCAGGGAAGGATAATTCCAAACTATCATTCAGTTTATATTTTTTCTCTGAAGCAATATTAAATGAATCAATAAACCAGATACTGTTATTAAGTGAAGCAGAAACGGAATCAATAAAACTGCCGGTCAAAGGTTTATTTGTCCAAACAGTATCGTTTATACCCATGGAAGTATAAGGCGTAAAACTGTCTGAGAATTCTTTTTTACAGGAATTCAGCAAAACAGTAATAAATATGATGAACAATATTTTTTTCATCTCACAGGTCTGATATAGATATGCTTTTGTTTATAAATGCTGCTTTTTATTCAGTTTCATTCTAACACCCAATGATATTCCTGCAGCATTGAATTTCTGACTGTAACCAATATTGCTTGAAATACCTGTTAATCCTAATCTGAAATAGGGTTCTGCAAAAACATCAAGCTTATCATTGATATTCCTGATCACACTTACACTTCCATATACACTCAATCCTGCGTTTCTTGTATAAAAACCACTGTTGCCTTTTGAATTAACGGATATAACATTGTAGGAAGTATCTAAGGTTACTCCGTTATACCAAGAAGTAATATTCAATATAATGCCTCCATTTACTGCCAGTTTCCATTTGTCTTTTACATCACCAAATTCATAACCTACACCAATCGGTATTTCTATGTTTTTATAACTATTAATGCTTTTTCTTACAGCATAACCTATTTGAGTAACTGAAGTGGTATCATTGAATGTGGTATCACCCTGTGGTCTTATGACCGTTCTGCTGACAATAACAACTGTTGTTCTTCTTTCGCTTTCGGTTTGTAAAGCGAATTTTTCATTTAATTGTGAATACTGAACACCGGCTTTCAGCATAAAATGATCGCCTACATTTTTACTGATCCTTGCACCTACTGTAAAACCACCATACATTTTTTCTGCGCTGTCTTTTTTCTGAATATAGGCATTACTCAAACCATTGCCGGATAAGCTTTTCATGGTATAATCAGGAGAGCCGTATAATTCCAGATACCAATCATTTCGCTGAGGCCCGTTTGCACTCGGACAATCATTACCCAATCCGAATATTGTTCTCAGGTTAAGCGGTGGATTGTGGAGATTATTAAGGCTGTAGATATTTCCTGAAGATGACAGCACTTCGCCATTCAGTTTCTTTTGTGAATAAAGATGCTGCATTTCATTTTCTGATGATAATGCTGATTCATTATCATTATTATTTAGTGCAGGAATATCAGAAATGCTTTTACTGTTTTTGCTCTGCAGGAATGAAAGCATCGCTTTGTTGTTTTTGCTGTCATAAAAACCTGAACTGATATTTGACTGATCTTTTTTTCTTGATATTGTATTTACAGAAGGTGCAGCAGTGTTTGATTCTGTATTTGTAAATACTGATTTATCATTTGCATCAACCTTACTTTCAGCTTTGCTGTTATGCTGTAATGAAAGCTTATTTTGTTCTGCTTGCGTTGTATTATTTTGAAGTGTAGAATTGTTATTTGCAATATTTTGTTTTTGATTAATTACAAAATAAAAGCCCCCTGCCATCAGAATGATTATAAAGATAGCAGCTAATAAACGGAAACGGTTTGTCCACCAAAAAACAGTTGGTCGTTCGTCTTTGTCGCGTATAATTTTCTCCCATAAGCCATCAGGTACAGGGGTGGAGTAATTGTTTAACTGAGTCCTAATAAAATTATCGTGTGCAATTTTATCCCATAAGCCATCGGGCACAGGGGCGGTGTAGTTGTTTAACTTACTCCTTATAAAATTGTCGAATAATTTTTCAGGCATTACACGGCTATTTTTTGTAATTGTAAAATTTGTTGTTGCAGCATTTTGCGAGCCTTAACTAATTGGCTTCTGCTGGTGCTGGGTTGTATATTCAATAGTTTAGCAATTTCTTCATGACTGTAACCTTCAATTACATTCAGGTTAAAAACAATTTTATAGCCTTCAGGTAATTGATTGATCAGTTTCAATATTTCTTCTTCTCCGAGATGATTATATGCATAAGCCTGTATGGCAGGAGTATCAGCATGGTTTTCTTTGATCTCGCTGAATTGTAATTTCTTTTTTTGCAAATGTTTTAAAGCAACATTTACAACAATGCGTCGCATCCATCCTTCAAAAGAGCCTTCAAACTTGAATTGATGAATATTGTTGAATATTCTTATAAAACCTTCCTGCAACATGTCTTCTGCTTCCATAGCGTCGTTTGCATATCGTAAACATACGGTCATAAACTTACCTGCATATTGCTCAAAAAGCATACGCTGATAGCTTGTATTTTGCTTGACACAGCCTTTGATTAATTCAAATTCTGTCAATTTAGGGCAGTTTTAAGGTTGTTTCACTCAATTAGATGCTCTATTGAACGCAGTTGCTGCCTGAAAAGGCAGGGTTTCCTACCTGAAATTACAAAAATGTAGTTTGATAAATTAGAGCGGTATGTTATTACAGCGCTTTTTAACAGTTTTATTGCCTGAGAAACTGGTCATGTATATAATCGACCACGCTAATCATACTATTGGTTTCCTCAAAGATTTTTAATTGTCTGTCGGCGCCTGTGCCCTGTTCAATCATTTTATGGAGATAACTGATGGCATTTCTGCTGCCCAATTCATCCACTACATCATCTACAAAATCCAGTAGTTCATATAAAAGAAGGCGAGTATTAACTTCGGTTTCCTTTCCGAAATCAATCAGTGTTCCATCAATACCGTAACGGCTGGCTCTCCATTTATTTTCATTCAATAATGCACGTTGATAAATGATAAAATTCAAATTCTTGTTTCGCAGTTTATACAACTTGGCACAAATGGCCTGAAACAATGAAGCAATAGCGATTGTTTCGCTAACAGTCATAGGAATATCGCAAATGCGGAACTCAACAGTATTGAAAAATGGATGAACACGAAGATCCCACCAGATCTTCTTGGCATTATCAATACAATTTGTTTTGATCAATAATGCCACATAATTATCATACGCTTCAATGCTTTCAAAATAGTCGGGAATACCTGTACGCGGAAATTTATCAAACACTTTGGTGCGATAAGATTTATAACCTGTTAATCTTCCCTCCCAAAAAGGAGAATTGGTACTGAGTGCATACACATGCGGCAAAAAATATCGGGCACTGTTTGCAATATGAATGGCCATTTTTCTGTCTTCCATTCCAACATGCACATGTAATCCGAAAATTAAATTGCTGCGTGCAGCATCCTGTAACTCATTTACGATCTGATGATAGCGATCGTGGTCGGTTATTAACTGACTGTTCCAGTTACTGAAAGGATGTGTTCCGGAAGCGCCCACCCATAATCCCATATTACCTGCAATTTCAGCAATGGTTCCGCGAAGTGTTGCCACATCTTTAAATGCTTCTTCGGCATCTGCGCAAATATCTGTGCCTACTTCCACAACAGCCTGATGCATCTCGGCTTTCACTTTATCCTTTATTATTTTTTGGCCTTCATTTACGATCTTTTGTTCATGACTTTGTAATTCACGCGTTACCGGATCAATGACCATGTATTCTTCTTCAACACCTAAAGTAAAATGCCTGTAATCGATATGTGCCATGCGGTTTATTTTTTATGGATGCGATCTGAACAAGTTGAGCTGTAATTAATACAAAGCAATTTTTGCGCTGCCACGTTTAATATATTCACCCCATGTTAAATTATCAGCGCCATCAACATGCGACAATGCTTTTTCAATGGCATAGTTAGCGGCAGTTTCAACTACCCATGCAAAATTTTCTTCACCAACACTTGTCTTTTCAGCATCAGGTGCAGGGTTACAGAAATCAATCGCATAAGGCACTCCATCACGTAATGCTAATTCAACAGTATTAAAATCATATCCGAGATAATGATTGATGCGCAAAACAATATCTTCCATTTGCTTCAATCTTTCAGCAGAGGGAGAAAAACTTGCCACATAACGCAGATGATGCGGGTTACGTGGTTCATAAGGCATGATGCGAACATGTTTGCCCCCGATGCAGTAGCATCGATAGTATTCATCAAAAATAATTTCTTCCTGCAACAGCATAACCAACTGATTTGTTTCAGCATGTTTATTGAAAAAATCTTCTTTATCGGTTAAACGGTAAACATTCTTCCAGCCCCCGCCAGCAAAGGGTTTCATATAAGCTGGAAAACCAACATAATTAAAAATAGTTTCCCAGTCTAACGGATAAGAAAGATTGGCAAAAGAATCGGCAGAAGTATCATCAGGCAAATCTCTCGATGGAAGAATAACAGTTTTAGGAACTGGCACTTCAATCTTTGTTGCCAAACAATTATTAAAAAATTTTTCATCAGCGCTCCACCAGAATGGATTATTGATCACTGCGGTACCGCATAACGCAGCATTTTTTAAATAGGCACGATAAAAAGGTACATCCTGACTGATACGGTCGATAATCACTGCATATTCCGTTGCAACACCCTGCATCACTTTATCTATTTTTACGGGTTCTGCCATGATGCCCGGAATCTTTTTACTGTTAACTCTTTCAACAAATGCATCAGGAAAGCTTCTTTCTTTTCCGTGTAATATGCCGATCTTTTTCATGCATGAGATTTTTAGGTGGTGAAATAAAGCGAAAGGCAAGCGATTCGATTTCAATATAAATAAACTCATTTACATTTCATTAAAATACTGTGTAAATCTTCAAGTTTATCTCTAAATCCTTTGCCTTACATTTGATATTATGGCTGATGAAAAAATTGCAAGTGTATCAAATATTGTTGTTGAAAAACACATTTTGTATTCGCAATATCTGGAAAGAGATGTAATTGCAGATGTGTATCTTCCTGCACAGTTTTTACATCCTGAACTGATGAATTTATTGCTGATCAATGACGGACAGGATCTTATCAAAATGCCTTTCGATGAAATGCTGGATAATTTGATTTCAGAAAATGAAATTGAACCGATGGTCTGTATCGGCATTCATTGCGGACCGGAAAGGAAAAGAGAATACGGAACAGCGTACAGTGCTGATTTTAAAGGGAGAGGAGATAAAGCGGGCTTGTACTCTAAATTTATTTTTGACGAGTTATTGCCTTTTATCCGCAAAACATATAATGCGCCTTCATTCAAAGAAAAATCATTTGCCGGTTTTTCTTTGGGCGGATTAAGTGCTTTGGATATTGTGTATAATCATGCAGATGAGTTTACAAAAGTTGGCGTTTTCAGCGGGAGTCTTTGGTGGAGAAGGAAAGGATATGATGAAGAGTACAGCGACGAAACCGACAGACTGATGCACTTACAGGTTTTGAACGGACATTTTTATCCGTGGCTGAAATTCTTTTTTGAATGCGGTGCATTGGATGAAACAGAAGACCGCAACAAGAACGGAGTAATTGATAGTATTGATGATACTTTAGACTTGATAGTTGAATTGAAAGCGAAAGGGTATACTGATCAGCACATTAAATATCTTGAATTGGAAGATGGTAAACATGAAATAGAAACATGGTCAAAAGCATTACCTTACTTTTTAAAATGGGGATGATCCAAATAATTCTTTTTCTTTAACGCATAAAAAAACCGCTTCAAATTTGAAGCGGTTTTTTTATAAGATAGAATTTCAACTAATTAGTTAAACAAATATCTGAGACCCAATTGCATCTGCCAGCGTGAGAAAATACTTGTGCTGTTTCCAAATGCACTTGTGTATGGTGTTGTACCTGTTTGGTATGGCATTGAGAATGCAGGAGTATTAATGGCTACACCATTAGCATTATTAGCAGATGTAGTTAAACCTTCATACTTCAGGAAATTGCTGACAATTGGTGTTTGTGCCACTCCCCAATGATTATTGATCAAGTTACCTGCATTGATAACATCAAGAGAAACCTGCAATGTGTGCATATTGCCACCTGTCTTGAAAACAATGTTCTGAGTAACATTTACATCTAAGTGAGTAAACATAGGGTAAACGTTTGCATTTCTTTCAGCATATTCACCACGATGTTTTTTCAGATAAGGGCTACTTTGAATAAATGCATCCAATTGACTCCATATCTGACTGGCAGTTCTTGTATCTGCAGGAGTAGCAGTTGTACCGTTTCCACCTGAACCAGCTCTCACTAAATTAATATCAGAAGGGTTTTTAGGAATAAAGATCAAATCATTACCTGTATTACCATCACCGTTTAGATCGCCATTGTAAACATAGTTACCTGTTCCGTTAGCAGCCATCTCGAAAATAGCGCCAAAAGTGGTGTTGAACATTTTGCTCCATGTTGCCCTGTATGTTACAGAAGCAATAATACGATGCGGTTGATAATAAGAACCCAAACCTAAATTAGCAGCATTGGGGTCTTGATTTCCAACAGCTGCAGCACTCCATAATGAGGAAGCAGTACTTCCGCCTTCAGCAGTATTTAATGCTGTGGCATATGTATAAGCCAATGATCCGGAGAAGTTGCGGGCATTCTTTTGAATTCTGAAAGTTCCGGTAAATACAAAACCTTGTGAGTTATTACTCATTAAGATAGAGTTACCAAGGTTTGGATTACTTGGTGATGTACCGGCATAATAATATTTATTACTTGTTGATACAGTTGTTAAATAACGTAATCTGTTATCAGCACCTGCTAACGGATAAGCGTTAGTTTCATTAAGATTTGTATTTGAATAATAAACGGCATTGATATCTCTTGAATAATTTCCTTCTATTGTAAAGATCCAGTCTTTTGCAAATTTCTTATCCATCGCTATTGTTGTTTTAAACACAGTGGGATATTTGAAATTGCTTGCAACCAATGCAGTGCTGTATGATGACAATGCAGAACCACTTGCAGGTCTGTATTTATTTACATCCGGGCTGAAAGGATATGAACCGATATATGAACTTGGCGTAGCAGAAGTAGAACCACCTACGTTCGCAGTGAATGAACCGAATTGAACACCGTTATTACTTGCCTGGTTACTGATCCATACAAACGGTGGAGCTCCTTCAAATAAACCTAATCCACCACGGAACTGTAATGATTTATCACCCAAAACATCCCAGTTAAAACCAACTCTTGGTGAGATGATCAAGTTATTCATTGGGGCTTGACCAATATTATAACTTACACCATTCTTGAAAGTTAAAGCATCAAAATAGGGGTTATCTGTCATGGCTTGTTTATAATGGGTATAATCACCGCGTAAACCATAAGTTAAAGTGAAGTTTTGAGAGATACGCCATTTGTCCTGTAAGAATAAACTTAACTCAGTTGAACCGGCATAAGCCCAAGGAAATGCACCACCGGGTAAAGCTGAATATTGCAAATAATAACCGGTTTTATTGGTGGTAGTCGTTCCTGATGTGTTCACAGTGCCATTATTTACGGCATTATAGAAATCAGTCAGGGAATTGAATTGGTAAGCACCATTCCATGCAGGTGCAAATGCGTTTTGATATTTTTTGTAAGAGTTCTGCGTACCGATAGTGATTTCATGAGCACCTTTATATAAAGTAAAGATGTCGTTGAATTGATATACATCGGTATTTAATATGTTATTATAAGTATATGGCTCATATCCAAAAGTGGTATAGATATTGCCACCACTCAAGATATCCACTAATGGGAAATCAGCAGTCGTATGTGCTGAGCGGAAATCTCTTAAAGCGGTATAGCCTACCTGAAATTTATTAGTTGCTTTATTGCTGAAGCGTGTATTTAATTCTGCCAAGAAGATTTTGAAGTTATTGTTAATAACATAACCGCTTCCGAAGAAAGGCATGGAAGTATTGCCGGGTTGTCCGCCGGTTACAAATCCACTACCTGGTCTGCTTGTACTTGCAAACTGGTCAGCAAAAGATTTTAAATAGTTATATTTTAAAGTCAAAGTGCTGTTACCTAAGTTAACATCCAATTTTGCAGTGATCTTGTCACTGTTTGTTTGGAAAGAATAGCCCTGAAAAGAACCCGGATTATAATTATACTTGCTTTGTAAAAAATTAGATAAAGCAGTTAATGTATCAGCATTTGCCTGAGAAACTGAACCGGATGTAACCGGATGATTTGCATCTGATGCAATATAACTTGTTGCAGGTGCAGTTTGTCTAACCTGTTCTCCGCTGAAGAAGAAGAAGACTTTATTTTTTATAATGGGCCCGCCAACTGAAATACCCTGTATTTTATAATTATAGTCAGTCTTAGGAACAGTTACACCACTTACATCATAACCTTGATAATTCTGATTCTTTAAATAAGTATAAACAGTTCCTTTGAAAGTGTTTGTACCACTTCTGCTCACTGTATTAATTCCTGTGCTTGCAAATCCACCTTGTTTTACATCATAAGGAGAAACCTGAACCTGAATTTGTTCAATTGCTTCCATACTTACTGGCTGGGCACTTGTTTGTCCGCCTAAAGTAGAAGATAAACCAAAACTGTTATTGAAGTTAGCACCATCCAATGTCATGTTATTATATTGGTTGGTACGACCTCCTATATTTAGACCATTTGCTGTAGGTTCTAATTTTGTAAAGTCACTGATTGAACGGTTGATAGTAGGTAATTGTTCTATTAAAGATCTTGTAACTACCTCTTGACTACCGGTACGGCTATTGCTGAAAATTTTATTCTGTCTGGTGGTAGTGTTAACAGTAACACTTTCCAAGGCCTTTGTGTCTAATTTCAAACCAAAATCAGCCCTGAATTCCTGACCCAAAACGAGAATGATACCATCTTGTTTTTCGGTTTTGTAACCGACAAAAGATACTGTAATAGTGTAAGGTCCGCCGATTTTCAAGTTCGGTAAATTGTAACGACCGTCTCTACGGCTGGTGGTTACATACTTTGTACCTGTTGGCGTATGAATGGCCGTAATGGAAGCGCCGGCTACTAAATTTGTACCATCAGTAACGGTACCCTGAATTTCAGAAGTAGTTTCTTGCGCCATTAACGTGACTGATAATGTTACAGCCAATAGTAGTGATAAAAATTTTTTACTAAGCATAATGTTAAATTTTCAGTTGCAAAGAAAGCAAATAATCCCTTTACTATTGCAACCTAATATTAACAAACTGTTTTTTTTATTCAGAATATGTTAGTTTCTTGTGTGTATAAGGCATTCCTTTAATCTTTTGGTATGCTAAAAGTCATTTT
The DNA here is from genome assembly GCA_903904335.1 of uncultured Chitinophagaceae bacterium. Taxonomy (GTDB): domain Bacteria; phylum Bacteroidota; class Bacteroidia; order Chitinophagales; family Chitinophagaceae; genus CAIQDX01. The sequence continues at coordinate 23,027 of CAIVCF010000260.1, forward strand.
TTAGCCAAATTTTTATGGGTTGGGTAATGAATTTGCATTCTTAAAATCTTTGCAGTTGCAGGAACTGTAATTTTGCGATGAAATTTATAAGAAAATGCTAAACAATATCCAAGAAGGGCTTAAAGAATTTAAACAGGGTAAAATGGTGATTGTGGTGGACGATGAGGACCGTGAAAATGAAGGTGACTTCATTATTGCCGCTGAATTTGCATCTCCTGAAGTAATCAATTTCATGAGCAAAGAAGGCAGGGGCTTGATTTGTGTGGCACTAACAGAAGACAGATGCAGTGAATTAGATCTTCAGCCAATGGTATCTTCCAATACTTCTTTGCATGAAACAGCTTTTACCGTTTCCATCGATTTGATCGGTAAGGGAACTACTACGGGAATTTCTGCACAAGACAGAGCCAAAACCATTGCAGCACTCATTAACAACGAAACAAAACCACAGGATTTAGGGCGACCGGGTCATATTTTCCCACTCCGCGCCAAAAATGGTGGGGTTTTAAGAAGAGCCGGTCATACAGAAGCAACGATTGATCTGGCGAGAATGGCCGGATTAAAACAGGCAGGGGTATTGGTTGAAGTGATGAATGAAGATGGTTCAATGGCAAGGCTTCCGCAACTCTTAAAAATTGCAAAAAAGTTTGATCTTAAAATTATTTCAATCAAGGATTTGATAGAATACCGATTACAATCAGATTCATTGGTTGATGAAATAACGCGTGTTGAAATGCCTACTAAATACGGGCACTTTAAATTAGCGGCATTCAAAGAAAAAATATCCGGAGCTGAACATCTTGCCTTGATTAAAGGAACATGGAATGAACATGATCCTGTTCTCACAAGAGTTCACAGCAGTTGTTTTACAGGAGATATTCTGGGTAGTTTCAGATGCGATTGCGGCGATCAATTACACAAAGCCATGCAAATGGTGGAAGCAGAAGGTAAGGGTGTTATTTTATACATGAATCAGGAAGGAAGAGGTATTGGATTGATCAATAAATTACGGGCATATAAATTACAGGAAGAAGGAATGGATACTGTAGAAGCCAATATACATCTGGGTTTCGGCATGGATGAAAGGGATTATGGTGTTGGTGCACAGATGTTGAGAAAATTAGGCGTCACTAAATTAAAATTAATGAGTAACAATCCGCGTAAACGTGCTGCACTAAAAGGATATGGATTGGAGATCGTAGATATTGTTCCGATCGAAATTGCATCTAATCCGTTTAATGAAAAATATTTAAAAACCAAACGCGATAAAATGGGGCATACAATTTTAAAAGAAAAAGAATAGCACAGTTAATAAATCTTATAAAAATTTGCTCATCTAAATAAAAAATAATTTAATCTTTTTAGGATTAGGTAGAATAAACGCAAAGGGTTTTTAAGTAATTGTAAGGATGAGGAATTTGATTCATCAATCTTATCACTACATCATTAAATAACCAGTTGCGCATATTTCTTTTATTAAAACGATATTGATATTCATCGGTGTAAGCAAACAAATGTTCAC
>CAIVCF010000261.1 GCA_903904335.1 uncultured Chitinophagaceae bacterium
CTATTGCACAAATATTATTTTTAAGAGTTCAATTAATATAAAAAGAATGTTGCGTCATGCGTCATTGTAAAACAGTTTTGAGAGTATCGACAAACAATACATTCACCTTTAAAAAAATTAAAAATACCAATTATTAATCCTCATATCAACTTCAATGGAAATGAGGAAGAAGCATTTGAGTTTTACCGATCCGTATTTGGCGGAACATTTTCAAAACTGATGCGTTTTAAAGACCTCGCCAATCCCGGATTCCCTATACCGGAAAAAGAAGCCAATAAGATCATGCATATTGCTTTGCCCATCGGAAAAAATAATGTGTTGATAGGAAATGATGTTCCGGATTTTTTGGGAAGAGTGAATGAGCAGGAGAATAGAAGTAAAATTTCCATCACTGCAGAAAGCAAGGCCGAAGCCGATCAATTATTCACCGGCCTTTCTGCCGGAGGTGAAATAGAAATGCCTATCGAAGATAGTCCCTGGGGCTCCTATTTTGGTGGGTTCAGGGATAAGTATGGTATTGAATGGATAGTGGAGTATGATCCAACATTGCATGCAAAAGTGGAATAATTTTAAATAAAAAATATTATGGACACAGGACAAATATTCCTTAAAGGGCAGCCCTTACCAAGCGAATGGTTTAGCGGAAATGCTTTTTTAACACCCTTAGTTGCAAGGGATAAGAATAATGAGTTCTCAGCAGGAAGCGTAAGCTTTGAACCAAAAGCAAGAACGAATTGGCATACACACCCAAAGGGACAAGTGCTGATCGTAATGGAAGGCAATGGTTTTTATCAGGAAAAAGATAAACCCGCACAGCGCATAAAAAAGGGTGATGTTATAATTATTCCCGAAAATACCGAGCATTGGCATGGAGCAACTGCAGTGAATAAAATGGTTCACATAGCTATTACAAATTATAAAGATGATGTACAAGTAACCTGGCTTGAACCGGTGACAGACGAAGAATATGAAAGCGTAAATATTTAAAAGGGATTTTTCGCCCTATAATTTGTTAGTGAAAAACACCAACAAGGGCACCAAATGCACCAAAATAGTTTGACAAATGAGCAAAGAACAAACAAAAGACCTTTTGAATTTTCTTACACCATTTGGCGACGACATAACAGATTTAGTTATGTGGCTTAGAGAATTTGCCTGGAACTTATGCCCAAAGGCCAATGAATTGATTTACGATAACTATAACACTGTAGCATTTGGCTGGAGTCCGACAGATAAAGTTGGACACACCATTTGTTCTATCGCTGTTGGTCGTTCCAGCAAAAATGTTCATTTCGGCTTTTATTGGGGAAACGAAATCTCGGACCCTGACAACATTCTTTTAGGACAAGGTAATCAGTATCGTTATATCCTTGTGACAGACAAAAAGAAATTCCCAAAAGTTTACATGAAGAAACTTGTAAACGAAGCTTATGCAAATTCTCTTGCAAAAGTTAAAGACCCAAAACAGATCATCAGCGGACAGACCATTGTAAAATCAGTTTCCGCCAAGAAGCGACCGGACAAAGTGAAGAAAGCAGTTAAGACAAAAAAATAATACCGCTATTCCTGCTATCCATAGTGTTCAGCGAAGCGTCACTATGGATGGACAATGATAATCAGACTAAGTCTGATTTTTATAATATATCCTGAGAGGCGTTTCACTTAACTCTCAGGATAGCATCGCATGTTTAGACTTTTGTTCATTTTATTTGAAAATTTGTTTGTGAAAAACACTAACAAAGGCAAAACGCACTATGACAAAAAATGAATTTATTGATTTGGCAC